>JAKAIY010000119.1 GCA_021814145.1 Chloroflexota bacterium | reverse complement strand
GATCCGCCTGATGCTCAAGCGCTTGGCGCACGAGCACATTCAGCCAGCTTTCCATTATCGCCGTGTTGCTTGAACCCAAAGGAGATGCCTTTATGTACAGCCTCTAGAAGCGCCAGTCTTCAGGTTGCTTCACCGCAAGACCTGGAAACAATGACCATGAGCTATATCGCTCAGGGATTCAACGTCGCAAACAAGTCCCCGATGCAAGTAACGTTAATCAAACGTAAGCAATTCTCTGTTTTCTGGGCGGTCATCGGTTTCATCGTGTGCGTGCTTCCATTGCTGATATATCTCATTATCTATGCGCTGGAAGACGATCAGATGGTCACGATTACTGTCACGGGAGCCTCAACAGGGCAGCTCGCGGGAACGCCACCACTGACCTATTCAGGCGCGTTGAGCGCGCCTCAACCTCCGAATTATCCGGATGCCCCGCGCTCGCCTGACGGGAATTACTGGTGGGATGGCCAGGCGTGGCAGCTAATTCCGCAGTCTGAACAAACTGGTCCGATGGGGCAGCCGCCAACCGGTCCGATGGGGCAGCCGCCAACTGGTCCGATGGGGCAGCCGCCAACTGGTCCGATGGGGCAGCCGCCAACCGGCCCGATGGGGCAGCCGCCAACCGGCCCGATGGGGCAGCCGCCAACCGGCCCGATGGGGTACTAGCGGGCGCCAGACTGGTTCCATGAGAAATACCATGGCAGCTACCCCTTGCTTATTCGTGCAATACTAGTGCACGTCAGCTTGCGCTTGTGTGTCACGCCAGCGCAGCCAATATGGATGACGCATAGTCGTCATGGTGTAGTTCACTAGTGACTGGAGGCTAACGTGTCGAGCTCTTATCCACCTCAGTATCCGGGCCCGAATGAGCCAAACCCCTACCAGGCTCCACCGCCACCACCGCCACCATCCTATGCCCCGTCCATGCCTGTGACGGGATACGCTCCAGTGGGCGTTGTGTCTCAACGCAACAGCGGTCTGGCGATCACGAGCTTCGTGCTTGCCCTTGTGAGCTTCTGCGGCTTCGGTATCTTGACTAGTATCCCAGCGGTCATTTGTGGCCATCTGGCCCTCAGCAAGATCAGCCAGTCCAACAGCGCTATTGGTGGCCGGGGCCTTGCCATGGCTGGCTTGATTATTGGGTACATTGTCATCGCGCTCAACATTATTGTGGCGATTGTGTTGCTTGCGGCTCCCGGGTTACTCACGCCCACAACTGGCCAGTAGACAGAATCGCACTTGCTTCGCGAGCGCCAGCCGGGGAATTCGCATCCCGGTTGGCGCTCATGAGAAGCTGCTATTGGTGAATGCCTGTTTGATAAACTGGAGGCGCGACATGGCTGATTCATATCCCCCTGCGAATCCTGATCCATCCGCACCAAGGCCAGGCTTTGAATCCGATACACAACCAGGCTATATACCACCACCGAACTACGCCCCTCCAAGTTATTCGACACCGTTATCCGGCTACGCCTCGCCAGGTTACGTTCCACCGCCACCAAGCTATGCGCCACCACCACCCCCTTATGCGCCACCACCACCCCCTTATGCGCCACCGGTAGCAATGCCAAGCTACGCGCCAATAGGCGTAGCGCCAATAGGCGTAGCGCCAATAGGCGTAGCGCCAATAGGCGTAGCGCCAATAGGCGTAGCGCCGATAATGTCTCGCACCAACGGCTTGGCTATAGCCAGTCTGATTCTCGGAATACTGGGGCTATGTACCTTCTTCACCGGTATTCCCGCAGTAATCTGTGGTCATCTGGCGCTGCGCAAGGTCGATCAATCCAATGGTCTGATAGGTGGGCGCAACTTGGCGGTAGCAGGACTCGTCCTCGGATACCTCGCGACTGCAATGTTGGCGCTGGCCATTTGGGGCGCGATTACCGGTAATCATTAGGTCTTGTGAACCGAGTGCGCTGATCATGATCAGCAGGTGGGATGAGTACAGCGAGGAACCGTAAAGATTCGCGTATAAGAATATTCTGGTATTGCCCCCTCACCGCGCCCGCCGTCGCCAACGCGATCTACGCGGCCTGCGGCGCCCGCCTGCGCGCGGTCCCGTTCACCCCGGCGCGCGTGCTGGCTGCGCTCGCCGCTCAGAGACAAGGATAATTCGCGCGCGAAGGCTTGAGAAGGCTTGACAAGACGCCCGCGATCAGGCACACTTGCTCATAATTGGTATGACCATCATACCGGTATGGCCAATCACTCCGTGATTGTGCGAGATAGGACTGGGCGCGATGTATCAGCCTGTTGGGCGTGGCAAGCTCTTCGAGCAGATTGTCGAGCAGATCCAGGGGCGGATCGTGCGCGGCGATCTGCGCGCGGGCGACCGTCTGCCGCCTGAGCGCGAGCTGGCCATCGCGTTCTCCGCCAGCCGCACTGCTGTGCGCGAGGCGCTGAAGACGCTGGCGCAGATGGGCTTGGTGGAGATGGCGCCGGGTCGCGGCACGCTCGTCACGGATAACACCTCGCGCGCGATGCGCTCCTCCATCAGCCTGATGATGCGTGTCGGGCGCCTGGAAAGCCCAGACTACCTTGTTGAGCTGCGCGAGATCGTCGAGCCGGAAATCGCCGCCTTGGCGGCGGAGCGCGCGGATGAGGCGTGTATCATGGCGCTGCGCGAGGCCATTGAGCGGATGGACGCCGCGCTCCGTCAATCCGAGACGTATATCGCCGCCGACAATGATTTTCACCGGACGCTCGCGCTGGCGACACGCAATCCACTGATCCTGTCGCTGGTAGACTCCATCGTGGACTTGCTGGCTGAGCAGCGCAAGCTCATTTTCTCCGTGCCAGGTGGGCCGGAGCGTGGACAGGTCTATCACCGGGCGCTGCTGGACGCCATCGGACGGCGCGACGTTGAGGGGGCGCGGGCGGCGATGCGCGCGCATCTCGCCCAGGTGCGCGCCGACGCGCAGGCGGCCCTCACCCCCTAGCCCACTCTTTTTCCACGGAGGCGAGGGAAAACGCGCGAATCTTCCTTCCATTGGGAGAAAGGCCGGGGGCAAGGGCCAGGCGGAACAGCCCATTCAACAGTGAGGTTATGTGATGTCACAGACGGACACGCCGCCAGCCGCGCGGCGTCAGAAGGAGAGCTCCAGCGGGCCGTCAAAGGAGCGCTGGCTGGGCATGTACCGCCAGATGCTCTCGATCCGCCAGTTCGAGGAGCAGGTCAACGACCTGTACATGACGGCGCGCATGCCGGGCCTGGCGCACCTGTACAGCGGCGAGGAAGCGGTCGCGGTGGGCGTCTGCGCCGCGCTGCGCCGTGATGACTACATCACCAGCACGCATCGCGGCCACGGCCACTGCCTGGCCAAGGGCGCCGCGATTGACCGCATGTTCGCCGAGCTGCTGGGCAAAGAGGCGGGCTACTGCCGTGGCAAGGGCGGCAGCATGCATATCGCCGACCAGGATACTGGCAATCTTGGCGCCAACGCCATCGTCGGCGGCAGCGCGGGCATCGCCACCGGCGCGGCGATGGCCAGCAAGAAGCAGGGCCTCGACCGCGTCGCCGTCTGCTTCTTCGGTGATGGCGCGCTGGGGCAGGGGCTGGTCTACGAGGTCATGAATATGGCCTCGCTCTGGAAGCTCCCGGTGATCTACGTCTGCGAGAACAACCTCTACGGCGAGTACACCCTCTACACCGAGACCAACGCCGGCGAGCTGGGCGCGCGCGCGGCGGCGTTTGGCATCCCAGTCACGCATGTGGATGGACAGGACATCCGCGCGACCTACGCGGCGGCGGAGAAAGCCGTAGCGCGGGCGCGCGCGGGCGAAGGGCCAAGCTTCCTGCTCTGTGACACCTACCGCTACTACGGCCACCACGTCGGCGACATCCAGCGCGGCTACTACCGCTCGCGCGAGGAGGAAGAGGCGTGGCGGCGCGACCGCGACCCGATCAGGATCATGGCCACATGGCTGGAGGCGGAGGGCGCCGCGACCCCGGCGGCGCTCGATGAGATACGCCAGCAGGTTGACGCGGACATCGCGGCGGGCGTGCGGTTCGCGCTGGAAGCGCCGTATCCCGAGGCATCGGAGGTGGATGAGAATGTCTACGCCTAGCGCCGTTTCCACCGGAGCGTCCGCCGCCTCCGGCACGCGCGAGATCACGCTGAGCCAGGCGATTCGCGAGGCGCTGGCCGAAGAGCTGCGCCGCGACCCGTCAGTGTTCATTATCGGCGAGGACGTGGCTGAGGCTGGCACCCCATTCAAGGTGCTCAGTGGACTGGTGGATGAGTTCGGCCCGGAGCGCATCATGGACTCGCCGATCTCCGAGGCCGGCATCACCGGCATGGGCGTTGGCGCGGCGATGGCGGGCATGCGCCCGGTGGTGGACATCATGTTCGGCGACTTCCTGGGCATCGTCATGGACCAGATCGCCAATCAGGCCGCCAAGATCCACTACATGTCGGGTGGCAAGCTCAAGGCGCCGATGGTCATCCGCACGACGCTGGGCGCTACCCGCCGCAGCGCCGCGCAGCACAGCCAGAGCCTGCACGCCTGGGTCAGCCACATCCCCGGCCTGAAGGTCGCCCTGCCCTCGACGCCCTATGACGCCAAGGGACTGCTCAAGACCGCCATCCGCGACGACAGCCCGGTGGTGATCTTTGAGGACAAGATGATGTACACCCTCAAGGGTCCCGTACCGGAGGGCGAGTACACGATCCCGTTCGGCGTCGCTGACATCAAGCGCGCCGGAACCGACATCACGCTGGTGGCGACCAGCAGCATGGTCCAGGTGGCGCTGGCGGCGGCGGACCAGCTGCAGGCGCTGGGGATCAGCGCCGAGGTGATTGACCCGCGCACCACCTTCCCGCTGGACAAAGAGGCGCTGATCACATCAGCGAAGAAGACCAGCCGCGCGATCGTGATTGATGAGGGGTATGAGCGCTACGGCGTCACGGCCGAGATGGCGGCGATCATCGCTGATGGCGCGTTCTACTACCTCGACGCGCCGGTGAAGCGCATGGGGGCGATGGATGTGCCTGTGCCGTTCTCGCCTGCGCTGGAAGATCTGACCGTGCCGACGCCTGAGAAGGTGACCGACCTGGCCAAGACGCTCTGTGGCCGCGCCTAGGGCGCGGTTTGGAAAGCCAAAGGAGTCTTTACAATGGGCCTCAAGACGTATGGCGTGATGGGCGTGGACTGGGAAGCGCGCGTTGATTACGAGCGGCTGCGTGTCCAGCGGCTCGCCCGCATCAAGAAGCTGCTGGCGGAGTCGGACATGGGCGCGCTGCTCTGCTTTGACATGGCGAACATCCGCTATATCACCGCGACACATATCGGCACCTGGGCGGTTGATAAGGTCGCGCGGTTCTCGCTGCTGCCGCAGAACGACGAGCCGATCATGTGGGACTTCGGCTCCGCCGCGCGCCACCACCAGATCTACGCTCCCTGGCTGGGCGAGCGCTCGCGGGCGGGCATCTCCACCCAGCGCGGCGCGATGGCGCCGGAGGCCGGGCGCGCGGAAGACGTGGCGCGCAAGATCCGCGTCGAGTTGGAAGAGCGCGGCCTGATGGGCCAGCCACTCGGCGTGGACATCGTCGAGCCGCCGGTGATGTTCGCCCTGCAACGCGAGGGCATCCAGGTGGTGGACGGCCAGCAGTTGATGCAGCGCGCGCGCATGATCAAGACCGAGGATGAGATCACCCTGCTGAACACCGCCTGCATGATGGTGGACGCGGCGTATGACGAGCTGTACCGCTTCATGAGGCCTGGCGTGCGCGAGAACGAGTGTGTCGGCCTGGTGAGCAAGACGCTCTACGATATGGGGTCGGAGTTCGTCGAAGGCGTCAACGCCATCTCTGGCGAGCGCTGCAGCCCGCACCCGCACGTTTTCAGCGACCGCGCGCTACGCCCCGGCGATCCGGCGTACTTCGATATCCTGCACAGCTACAACGGCTACAAGACCTGCTATTACCGCACATTCGTGGTGGGCAGCGCCTCGCAGTCGCAGGTGGACGCCTACAAGAAGTGCCGCGAGATTCTGGATATGGCGATCGCGGCGATCCGCCCTGGCGTGACGACGGCGGATGTCGTCTCGCTCTGGCCAAAGGCTGAAGAGTTCGGCTTCCCGAGCGAGGAGGCCGCGTTCGCGCTGCAGTATGGGCATGGCGTGGGCCTCTCGATCTGGGAGAAGCCGATCTTTAGCCGTCTGGTCTCGCTCGACCACCCCGAAGTGATCGAAGAGGGCATGGTCTTCGCGCTGGAGACATTCTGGCCGGCGTCTGATGGCTGGTCCGCCGCGCGCATCGAGGAGCAGCTGATCGTCACGAAGGACGGCTGCGAAGTCATCACGCGCTTCCCCGCCGAAGAGTTGCTGGTAGCTGGCGCCCACTACTACACCGCGACCGGCCCGCTCACCACCACGCGCGAGACGCAGTCGCACCGCAATACCGCCGCTGGCCAGAGCCGGCCCCTGGTGGCGGCCGGTAATGGGGCGAAGGCGAAGAAGTAGTGGGCGCGGACCCGCGCAGGCGGGCTTCGTGGCGGCGCGAGCCGCCTTCAGGCGCGGCTTAAGCCGCCAGCCAGGATAAAGAGAGCCACCCGATGGCGAAGACCGATGTAATTATGCCGGCGCTTGGCATGGCCCAGCAGACGGGTCAGCTGGTGCGCTGGCTCAAGGCGGAAGGCGACGCGGTCAACGCGGGCGACGTGATCGCTGAGATCCAGACCGACAAGGCGACAGAGGAGCTGGAGGCGCGCGTGAGCGGTGTCCTCACTGACTTCATGGCCCACGCGGGCGACGATGTGCCGGTCGGTTCCGTCATCGCGCGGATTCTGGCGCCAGGCGAGGTTGCGTCCGCTCCGGCGGGCGCGCCGCCCGCGCCGGGAGACGCCCACGCGCCCGCGACCGGGGGCGCCAGCGCGCCGGCCATTCCCAACGCTGGCCCGGCGCCAGAGGCCAGCCCGCTCGCGGCGCGCATCGCCAGTGAGCATGGAGTGGACCTGCGTGACGTGCCCGCGTCCGGCGCGCGCATCCAGAAGTCGGACGTGCTCTCCTATCTGGAGGCGCGCAATGGCCATGCGGCCGCCGCGCCCGCCGTGGCTCCAGACCTGGCGGCGCGGCTCCAGCCCGCCTCACCCAAGGCGCGGCGTATCGCCCGGGAGCGCGGGGTGGACCTGCGCCTGGTGACGGGCAGCGGCCCGGAGCGCGCCGTGCTGACGGCGGACGTGCTGGCGGTGGCGAGCGCCACGACAGCGCCGGTCGCGGCAGGGCTGGCGACCTCGCTCAGCCCGGTCTGGCGGATCATGGCTGAGCGCACAACGCAAAGCTGGCGGGAGATACCGCATTTCTTCCTGCTGCGCGAGGTCAACGCCAGCCGCCTGATCGCCTGGCGCGAGCGTCTCAAGCAGCGGCAGGAGGGCGGTGTCACCTACACCGACCTGCTGGTGAAGGTGGTCGCGGAGACGCTGCTGGCGCACCTGCGCCTCAACGCCTCTTGGCGCGATGGTGGCGTCGTCACCAATCCGGAGATCAACATCGGGCTGGCGGTCGCCACGAATGATGGGCTGGTTGTCCCCGTTATCCACGGGGCCGACCGGCTCAGCGCGCAGGAGATCGCGGCGCGGCGTGCGGAGCTGGTCAAGCGCGCGCAGGCGGGCAAGCAGCGCACGGACGACCTGGCGGGCGCGACGTTCACGATCAGCAATCTTGGCATGTACGGCGTGGACGCCTTCAACGCGATCATCCCCGCGCCGCAGGCCGCGATTCTGGCGGTTGGGCGCATCGTCGAGCGGGTCGTGCCGCTCAACGGCGCGCCAGCGATCCAGCCGGTGATGGCGCTCAGCCTGTCGTGCGACCACCGTGTGGTGGACGGCGCGCGTGGGGCGCAGTTCCTTGGCGCGCTGGCCGAGCTGATCGAGGAGCCGCTGGGTCTGCTGGGGTAGCGTTAGAGTCGGGGGTGACGGGCGCGGGCGGCTGAAACCGCGCCTGAGGGGTGGCTCACGCCGCCACAGGACCTGCCTCCGCGAGTCCGGATTCGCGTCCGCGCAGGCGGGCAGGTGAAACCGGGCCTCGTGGCCGCATGGCCCTTCAGGCGCGAGTGCTTTCGCCCGCCCGCTTATCCGCAGCGGGTGAAGCGCATGGGGTAGGTGTGCATGCGCTCTACGCCGTCGCGGGTGACGCGCACCAGCTCGCCGACCTGCACGCCGCTGCGCTCATCCGTGGTGATGACGTTCGGCTGGATCACGACCGTCATGTTCTCCGCGAAGATGAAGGGCGGCGGCGGTGTGGCGCTCGTGCGGCGCGTGCGCAGGATCGGAGGCAGATAGCCCCCACCATAGCCGTGGAGGAGGTCATCGTAGATCGTGTATCCAGCGGCATGGATCAGCTCGGCGGCGTCGAGCGCGTCCTCCGTTGAAGCCCCGGCCTTGATAACGCCCGCGATGCGCTCGAACGCCTCGACCGCGATGGCAAACATCCGCTGGTAGGTGGGGGAAGGCGCGGCGCCGATGGCATACGGGCGCAGAATCTGGCCGGAATAGCCCTGGTAGTGCGCGCTCAGCTCGGTGATGAGCGCGTCGCCTACCTGAAGCGCCCGCCCCGATGGCTGCTGGGCGGGAACGCATCGCTCAGGGTTCTCCATTGGTGTGGAGGCGAGATAGTGAATGCCGGTCTGACCTCCGGCGCTGAGATACGCGCCCTCGATGATCGCGATCAGCTCGTGCTCGGTCATGCCGGGGCGGGCCTGCTCCGCGAGCGCGGTGGCGGCGCGGTCGGTGAGCCGGGCGCCTTCGCGAAGAAACGCCAGCTCTTCGTCGCTCTTGACCAGTCGCAGGCGGCGCAAGGCGTCGCTGAGGTCGGCCAGCTCCGCCTGGGGCGCCGCCTGGCGCAGCCGCAGGTAACGCTGGACGGGGAGCGGACCGGCGTAGCCCAGCCGCGCGGCGGCCAGTCCGCGCTCGCGCAGGTCGCCGGCCACCGTCGCGGCGAGATCATCGCCACCCCAGCGCACGTCAGCGCGCGTGGTGGCGCGGCGGGCATGAGGCGTGTGGTTGAAGTATTCGATATAGAGCGCAGGCGCGCCGTCCAGCGGGTAGACGAGCATCGCCTCCCGTGTGACGCGGAAGCCAGAGAGATACTGGATCTCGGCGTCCTGGCCCGGTGTTCCATAGAGAACGAGCGCATCCACGCCAGAAGCGCGCATCACCGCGCGCGTCGCGGCGTCGCGGCGGGCGTATTCGGCGTCCGAAAACGCCGGGCGCTTCAGTTCGGGATCGGGATCATAAACAGCGGCGCTGGTCATAGGGCCTCCCGCCATGCAGGCGTATATGGCTCACGGCGGCTCGAGCGGGGCGGTCGAGCGTGGCGCCCAGCGGCGCCGGCGCGGAGCGAAGGTTGCTCGCAATCTAGCGTAGCGGCTATGAAGATGTCAATCGCCAGCGCATACGGCGCTTGACAAGACGATTGTTGAATGCTATTGTTGCGTCAATCGTTTGTCCAGCATAAACAAACGATTGCGCATGGGATAAATAGAACCAGCGGCGTCGGCGACCCGCTCACTTTCCATGCGGCAAGAGCGACGCGACAATGTGTGACGGTGAACGAAGAGGTACACGCACATGGCGGTGGATACGCGCGTCCAGGTAGCGATTACCAACTGGGCTCCCCGGTTTATCGCCAATGGTATTGATCTCAACGATTACCAGCGCGTGACCGCGCGCATCCAGACCTGGGAAGACTGGACGCGTGAATGGTCAGCCTGTGGCGCGGCGCACGAGCGGATGGGCGAGGAAGCGGTGGCGGGCGAACAGTATGAGTCGGCCGCCGAGCATCTTTTCCATGCCTCAATGGCCTACCACTTCGGAAAATTTCTGGCGGTCGCCTTTCCAGAGCAGCTGCGCGAGGCGCATGAGCGGACCGTCCGCTGTTACGAGCGGGCGCTGCCCTGGTTCGATATCCCCGGCGAGCGCATCGCGATTCCCTATGAGCCGGACGTGACGATGTGGGGTATTCTCCGCAAACCCTGGCATGTTCCGCATCCCCCCGTCGCGATTTTGATACCCGGCCTCGATTCAGTAAAGGAGGAAATGCACAAGTATTCTGATGATTTCCTGCGCCGTGGCATAGCGACACTGGCGATTGATGGTCCCGGCCAGGGAGAGATGGAGTTTGACCGCCCGATGCGAGCCGACTTCGAAGTCGCCATTCGGGCCGCGATCAACGCGCTTGAGCGCCGACCTGATGTTGACGCGGAGCGTGTGGGACTCGTAGGCGTAAGCCTCGGCGGATTTTACGCTCCACGCGCCGCCGCTTTTGAGCCGCGCGTGCGCGCGGCGATCGCCATCGCGGGACCGTATGACGTTCTCGCCGCGTTCGACCAGATGCCCAGTCTGACCCAGGAAGCGTTCATCCATCGCAGCGGCGCCGCTACGCGCGCTGAGGCGCTGGAACGGCTGCGCCCATTCACACTGGAGGGCGTCGCGGAGCGGATAACCTGCCCGCTCCTGGTCATCATGGGCCGTCAGGATCGGGTCATACCACCCGCGGACGCGGAACGGATGGCGCGGGAAGCCTCTGGCCACGTGGATCTGTGGTTGTTCGATGATGGCAACCATGTCTGCAACAACATCCCGTACAAGTACCGGCCTCAACAGGCCGACTGGATGCGGCGGCGATTAAAAGAGAGCCATGAGGCGTCATAAGAGGGCTACACGGGTGTAGCTTTAGGGAGCAGAGCCATGACTGGACGACACTCCTCGCGCATTCATCGGATATTTGGTTTTCTTAGTATCCTGACATGCCTATCGCTATCGCTGGCGGCCTGCGGAACCGCGAATAGCGGGAGCAGCTCGAATAAGGCGCCGATCACGATCGGCATCTCCCTCTCGCTCTCTGGCGACTTCTCGTCGGATGGCGAGGGCTTCCAGCAGGGCTATCAGCTCTGGGCGGACTACACCAACGCGCATGGTGGCCTCCTGGGCCGCCAGGTGAAGCTCGACATCGTCTCGGACGCGAGTGATCCGCAGCAGGTCGCCACGAACTACCAGAAGCTGATCACCGTTGACAAGGTTGACCTGATCTTCGGCCCCTTCTCCACACTGCTGACCAAGCCCGCCTCTGTCGTCGCCAACCGCTATGGCTTCGCAATGGTCGAGGGCGCCGGTGGTGGCCCATCGGTCTTCACCCGTGGTCTGAACAACATCTTCGACGTGTCGCTGCCCGTCCAGAATAACCTGGACACCGTCGCGGGGCTGATCGCCTCGATGCCGGCTTCCCAGCGGCCACTGACGGTCGCGTACGCCACCGAAGATGATCCGTTCACCCAGCCGCAGGTTGATCGTGTCAAGAGCCTGCTCGAGGCGGCTGGCCTGAAGACGGTCTACTACAAGGTCTACCCCGCTGAGACCACCGACTATGCGCCAATCGCGCTCGGCATCATCCAGTCGGGAGCTGATGTCGTTATCGCTGGCACGCACCTGAACGACATCACCGCCTTCATCCAGCAGTTCCGCCAGCAGCATTACAACCCCAAGATGCTCATCGCGACCGCCGGCCCTGACCAGGGCAGCCAGTTCAGCGACGCGGTTGGCGTGGGCAACACCGAGGGCATCATGGTGCCGAACGGCTGGTATCCCCAGCTCAAGGCCTACCAGAACAGTGATTTCGTGAACGCCTATGTCGCCAAGTATGGTGGCTCGGCTAACCTCGTCACGATTGACGCGGCGGAGGCGTTCGCGGTTGGCCAGGTCGTCGCGCAGGCGGTGACGCAGAACCAGAGCCTCGATCAGGCCAAGCTGATCGCGACGCT
>JAKAIY010000118.1 GCA_021814145.1 Chloroflexota bacterium | reverse complement strand
TCTTTCCCCAGCGAGCGAAGCGCCCGCTAGACGTTAGTGAACGGCTGAAGCCTGGTGGGGTGCGCCAGGGGCGGTGGTTCGAGCGGCTCGCTGAAGTCATCGGTCCAATGCCAGTTCGTGAGGCTGGGCAGGTCCACCAGATGGTCGTATGAGTAGTGGCGCTGCTCGTTCAGCATACCCTCCAGCAGATTCACGACATCAACAGTGCGAGCGCGCAGGCGTGTCGCCCGCCGTAGCGCATCCATCGCGATATGGAAGCGATCAATCTGGTTGAGGAGAACCATATCAAACGGCGTGGTTGTCGTTCCCTCATTGATATATCCCCGCACGTGGAACCGGTCGTCGTCCGGTCGCCCCTGCACGATGCTGCGAACAGTTGACCCATAGCCGTGGTGGACGAAGATGACGGGCGTCTCGCGCGGGAAGAATCCCTCGAACGTGATGTCATCTATCCCATGTGGATGGACATCCGCCCGCATCAGCCGGCACAAGTCCACCACATTCACCAGTCTGAGCTTGAGATCAGGGACGTATTTGCGCAGCAGCCATGCCGCCGCGACTGTCTCCGTCGTTGGCACATCGCCCGCGCATGCCAGGATCACGTCGGGCGCGCCATCCCCATCGTTGCTGGCGAAGCGCCACACACCGATGCCAGCCGAAACATGGGCGCGCGCCTCGCGCATCGTCAGCCATTGAAGTTGAGGCTGCTTGCCGCAAGTGACGACATTGACATAGTTGCGCGTGCGCAGGCAGTGATCAAATACCTGCAACAGGCAATTGCCGTCGGGCGGGAAGTACGCGCGCGTGATCTGGCTTTTCTGCGTCAGCGCGATATCCACGAATCCAGGCGCCTGGTGGCTGTAGCCATTGTGGTCTTGCCGCCAGGCGTGGCTGGTGATCAGCACATTCAGCGACGGGATTGGGCGTCTCCAAGGCTGCTCCCTGGCTTCCTTCAGCCACTTGGCGTGCTGGATCATCATCGAGTCCACGATTTGCGCGAACGATTCGTACGATGACCACATACCGTGCCGTCCAGTCAGCAGATAGCCTTCCAGCCAGCCCTCGCAGCAGTGCTCACTGAGCACTTCTATTACCCGCCCATCCGGCGCGACATGGTCGTCAATGTTGACCAGCTCACCGACACTGCATCGTGATGTCGTATCAAACACGGCATCAAGCCGGTTTGACTCCGTCTCATCAGGCGAGAAGATACGGAAATTCGTTGGATTCATGCGCATGATGTCGCGCAGGAACTCACCCAGCTTGCGCGGCGCTTCGCCCAAAACCTGGCCGGGGCCGGGAATTTCCAGCCCATAATCGGTGACGTTGGGCAGGTCCAGCTCGACAGTGAGCCTGCCGCCGTTGGCATGAGGGTTCGCGCCCATGCGGTGGTCCCCTTTGGGAGCCAGCGCGGCCAGTTCTGGCGCCAGCCGTCCCTGCGCGTCAAACTGCTCGTCCGGCTTGTAGCTGCGCATCCAAGCCTCCAACAGTTGAAGATGGTCCGGATTGTCGCGCACGTTGGAAAGCGGCACCTGATGAGACCGGAAGGTTCCCTCGATAGGCTCGCCATCAATCACCTTTGGGCCCGTCCAGCCTTTGGGGGTGCGCAAGATAATCATCGGCCAGACGGGGCGCGTGATAAATCCGTGAACGCGGGCTTCCCGCTGGATCGCGCGAATACGCGAGTAGCAATCATCGAGCGCCGCCGCGAATCGCTGATGCATGCGCGCGGGATCATCGCCCGCGACGATGATGGGCGCGTAACCATGACCACGCATCAGGCTCAGCAACTCTTCCTCAGGGATGCGCGCATAGACGGAAGGGCCGGAAATCTTGTAGCCATTGAGATGGAGGATTGGCAGCACCGCGCCATCGCGCGCCGGGTTTAGGAACTTATTCCCTTTCCATGAACCTTCCAGCGGTCCCGTCTCCGCCTCGCCGTCGCCAATGACGCATGCGACGATCAGGTCCGAGTTATCGAATGCCGCTCCGTAGGCGTGATACAGGCTATAGCCAAGCTCGCCGCCTTCATGGATCGAGCCGGGCAGATGTGCGCCGCAGTGGCTCGGCACGCCACCAGGCGTTGAGAACTGGCGAAACAGCAGGCGCATCCCGGCTTCATCTTGGGTGACGGGATGATGTATCTCGGTATAGGAGCCCTCAAGGTAGGTGTTGGCGTTGGCGGCAGGGCCGCCATGTCCTGGGCCAATCACGCAGATGACGTTTGCGTCATACTGGGTGATGAGCCGGTTCAGGTGGGCGTAAATGAAGTTGAGACCAGCGGACGTGCCCCAGTGGCCCAGCAAGCGCTGCTTGATATCATCCGGGGTGATGGGTCTACGCAGGAGCGGGTTTTCCTGCAAGTAAATCTGCCCGACGGTGAGATAATTGGCGGCCATCCAATAGCGATGCAGCTTATAGAGCAGGTCGGGGGCGAGCGGACCTTGCGCTTCTTCCCTGGCTTCGGGCTGGACTGCCGCTTCAGTCGTCGCGACCATGGACGAAACGTTCGCATCGAAGGTGTACTGTCGCTCTGCGCGCTCCGTGCGTGAACGCGCTGATGGGCTGGCGCCGGCGCGCATGTTTCTCATGTTCATTCCTCGCGCTGGACTCCATTGTTGAAACTGGTCCTCTAAAGCTCTCCGCGTTCCCCGCCCGCTATCACTCCGCGCCGAATCCTGGGTCCACCTACTGGCCTATGTCGAGGTAAGCCAGCCGGCCAACTGGGCGGTATGCTCAGCGATGATCCGGTCTTCATCAGTCGGGATCACCCAGACCGAAACAGCGCTGTCCTCCGCGCTGATACGAGGCCCATGGGCGCCATTAGCCGCCTCGTCCAGGCGAACGCCTAGCCATGCGGCGGCCTCACACACCCGCGCGCGGATGGGCGCGGCGTGCTCACCGATCCCAGCGGTAAATACCAACGCGTCAAGTCCACCGAGCGCCGCCGCCAGTGAACCAAGCTCGCGGCTGGCGCGATAGACGAACAGGTCAATCGCTTCGGCTGCGCGCGGAGAGTCGCTGCCCAACAATTCGCGCATATCGCCGCTCAGGCCTGATACTCCAAGCAGACCCGAATCGTGGTACAGCATGTCATTTACCCGCGCAACATCCATGCCGCGTTGCGCCAGCAGATACAGAATGACGCCAGGATCAATGGAGCCGCAGCGGGTACTCATGGGCAGACCATCGAGAGCGGTGAATCCCATCGTCGTCGCGACACTCCGCCGCTCCCGCATCGCGCACATGCTGGCGCCACTGCCCAGATGGGCGACTACCACGCGCCCATCAGCCGCCACCCCTATCCGCTCAGGCAAAACGCGAGCAATGTATTCATATGACAACCCGTGAAAGCCATAGCTCTTGACGCCCATACTGGTTACTTCAGCAGGCAGCGCGTACGCTTGCGCGACTGGGGGCCGCGTCCAGTGAAACGCTGTATCGAAACAGGCCACCTGCGGGAGATCAGGTCGCCACCTCGCGATGGCGCGAATGCCCGCGAGGTTGTGCGGCTGGTGCAGCGGCGCTAGCGGAATGAACTCTTCCATCTGACGCATTACGGCGCCGTCCACAAGCGCTGGATGCGCGAACCGCATGCCACCATGCGTGACCCGGTGGCCTGCTGCGACGAGATGATAGCCTACATCTTGCCGCTCGATCCATCGCAGCAACACATCAAGCGCCTGATTGTGGTCAAGAGTGTCAGATCCTCCGGTATTGAGCCGCTCGTCCTGGAGAAGCCGTCCCCCCGCATCACTCACCAAAAAACGAGGCGTTTCGCCCACCCCCTCGATCTCCCCGCGGAGCGACGGCGCGAGCGTCCGGTCACTATCCCGAACGGAGAAAAGTGAAAACTTGACACTGGAGGACCCTGCGTTGAGGGCAAGAATCGCATCAATCACCATGCTGCCTCCCCGCTTCGCGCTCCGCGCGCTATAGAGCATTGGGGCCGTAAGCTCTGGCGCGATCGCTTGAGCGCGGCAATGAGCCCCTGGCACGGGAAAGCGCACGCAGAGAACGCGCCAAAGAGCGCTCCTTCCCACATGTGGAAAGCTATCGGGCGCGTGAACGGGTGAACGGTGGTAATGGAGCGCGGTCAGCTGGCGAAGATGTTGAGCGGCAGGAAGGCCGTGACGATCCAGTTCGGCGCGTCCACCAGCTCAGAGATCTTCAGATCTACCGCGACGCTGCACAGCATGTACGCTTCCTCACGGCTGAGGCCATAGCTCCGCTGGAGATAGGCGATCATGTGGCGGATGGCCTTACGCGCGGCCTCATGCAGGTCGGGCGCGACACCGTCGGCGGCGTACCACTGGCCGGTGTTGGCTCGCGGCGTGAGCGGGCCAGCGGTGAGGAATTGCGGCTCCTCCACTGTAAAGTCTTTGCGGACGGTGAGGCGCACGGCAGCGCGCATCGGCGTCTCGATGGCCGTGCCACAGACCTCGCCGTCGCCTTGCGCGGCGTGGCCGTCACCCATCGAATAGAGCGCTCCGGGGACCTCGACCGGCAGGTAAAGTGTGGCGCCGCGCGTCAGGTGCTTGGTGTCCATGTTGCCGCCGTGGCGATAGGGTGGGATGGTGGAGAGCGGGCCAGCGGCGGCAGGCGCAAGGCCGATCTCACCGCAGAAGGGGTCTAGCGGAATGCGGATACCTGGCTTGAGCTCACACCAGCCATCAGCGAGGTTCCATATCTTGAGAGCTGGCTCAGGGAATTCATCAGCGAGCAGGCCAAAGCCGGGAATGATGGCCGTCCAGCCCCAATTGGCGGGTTGCAGCTCGAGCAGCTCGATCTGCAGGGTGTCACCCGGCTCCGCGCCTTCTACATAGATCGGGCCATTCACCTGGTCCACGCGGGCGAAGTCCAGCGTACGGATAGATTCCACTGTGGAGTCCGGGCCAAGCTGTCCGCAGCCGGCGTCAAGCATGTCGAACTCGATCACGCCGCCAGAGGGAACACGTGCGATGGGCGCGATGCTGTTGTCCCAGGCGAGGTGATACTGCTCACGCGCTACATGGATGGTCGTCGTGATCCGCTCCATAGCTGGCTTCGCCCCTTTCCGCGCGCCCAAACCATGGGTGAGCGCGCCTGACCGCGTCAGAATTCGTTGCGCACAGGATACGACACAGCGTACGCGGGACGAACCGGATAGGCCCACCGTCCTGGCGCACCTCATCGCCGGCGGTGCCACAGTATCCCCAATGGCGAGAAACCACGGAGGCGTCAAGTGGCGCGTTACCGCGACGCTTGCGCGCCGGCCATCACCGTCAGGTCGTGAAACTGGACGGACGCGCCTGTTCCCGCGCTCGCGCTGGCTCGCGGGCCTGGGGCTTGCCACGCGCCTCCGGTCTCCACGAAAAGGCCGAGGCTGGTGAACGCCAGCGGAACGGCGGAATCGGGAGAGTCAGTGAGCGCGGCCGGTGGAGCATAGGCCCCTATGGGCGACGCCCCGGTATTGGAAAGCCAGTCAGGGGACCATACGCCAACTGACAGCCAGCTCACTCCATTGGCGCTGACGAATCCGGTCAAGTCCGTGCCGGACTGGCTGATACGGAGGTAGAGGCCCTGGCTTGAGCTGGCGGGCGCGGGAGCGTCCATCGTGTCACAGGGCAGCGCTTTCCCGTTCACCACCGGGCAGAACGCGACTGTTCCGTCACTCCGCACGCTGAGCGCGAGCGTGTCCCAGTCATCCAGCGTGAGCAGGATGCCGGCCTGCGCTCCCCCGCGCTCCGCGCCCATGCTTTCCGTACGCCAGGAGGCGTCCGGCGTGACTCGCGCGGTGACTGTGAACGCGCTGCCTGGCGCGCCCTGCGCGACCGCGATACGACCGGGCTGCGATGGGACTGGCAGCGTTAGCGCGCCCGGTGTCACCCCCGCGACGCTGGAAGGCGCGCCAGTGACGATCCAGCGCGGATCAAGAGCATTCCCGGCGAAGGTGTCGCTGAAACTCTGCGGTGGCGCGAGCGGCCCGAACGCCACCAGCTCCGCTTCTCCCACTGGAGCGGCGGACACTGCCCCGGCGCCTGGCGCAAGAACCTCAAGGGCCGCCCGGTCGCCTGTGAGCTCGATCCGCGCGCCCTGCGCCATCGCCAGCGCGCTCAGATGACGCCCAAGGTCCAGCGCGACGAAGGAGCCCGGCGCGAGCGATGGCGTAGCGCCAAGCGATGTCCACCGGGGCGCGCTTCCGGCGCTTGCGGTGTTGAGCGACAGCGGGGTGGTGAGGATATCCTGCCCCGCTGGCTGAGTCGCGGCCTTGCTGGCGTTTGCCTGCGGGCCAGCGAGATAGACCTGGAGCGCCGGAGAGCTTCCCGATGCGCCTGGCGTGAGCGACGCGCTGAGCAGGGTGGCGCTCGCATCCGGCAGGGAGATGGCGCGCGCCTGCCACGGCTGGTCCATCGCGGCTCGGCGCAGCAGCCAGAGGCGCCCCATCGTGTCCGTGGCCAGCGCGTCCACCGTCTGGATTGTGGGCGCTAGGTCCGCCGGTTGGGCCGCGCTCGCCGCCTGGGTCTCCGGCGTGACCAGTAGCCCGCCATCGAGCGAGGTGGCGTCGGGTAGCGTCACCGGCTCCCAGGCGCTCCATCCCGCAGCCTGCGATGAACTCTGGAAAGGCGTCTGCTGGGCGAAGCTATCCGCGCGGCCGTCCGTTTCATAGAGCGCGCCATCACGCCCAATCGCCAGCGCGAGCCACGCCACGTTTCCGGCGGAATCCGCTGATCCGGCGGCGGAGCGCGCGGTTGATCCCGGCGCGCGGACGAGCGCGGGCGTCTCCTGGAAGATGGTGTTCGCGGGCCGCCCCAGACTGACCCAGCTATCGAGCATGCCCGCTGGGCCGGAGCGGATCCAGAGCGCGCCATCGCTACCCAGCGCTCCTACAATGACGTTGGTTCCATCCCATAGCGCCGTCGCCCCACTGGTGAGGGTTATCCCGGGAGGCGCGCCCAGCGCCTGCCAGAGCGCGCCAGGCGCATCCGGCGTCGTGTAGGCCGCGTAGAGCAGCCCATTCTGTCCGAGCGCGAAGCTATATCGCTCTCCCGCTGGCAGCGCTACGACCGCTGGCGTCTGGCTGGGCGTGAGCGGAGCGCCGGGCGGCGCGCCCAGGCTCTCCGCCAGCGCATGGGGCGGTGTCCCTTGCGTGGCGCTGGCCTGCGCAGAGGCCGCCGGGCGGTCTTGCGTGTGGGTATCAGACCAGACGAGCTGGGCAAGCGCTCCCGCGCCGGTCACCAGGGTGTCCTGCGTCAGTGACGGGAGCGGCGCCGGAGAGGCGGGTGAAGCGCCGCTGGCCCCGCTGGAGCCGCTGGAGCCGCTGGAGCCAGTGGACCTGGGGAAATGGCCGCTATCGCGTGAGGAGTGCAGCCAGCCATAGAGCGCGCGGCCGCCATTGGTTCCGTAGGTCGGGCCGATGGTCCAGTGGCCATCGCGCCCGGTCAGCGTGGTGGTCTCCTCAGGGATATTGCCATGTTGTCCGAGCATGTTTTCTTCAACAAACGTGATCCGGTCGCCTCTGACCGCCGCGACTACCGCCACGTGTCCACCCGCCGGACCCGCTGGCCAGGGCTGCCCCTGGCGGTTCAGCGAGCCCCAGACAAGCACATCACCGGGCGTGGGCGCGTGTGTCCCGCCGTTGGCGAACGCGCTGAAGCTTGCGGGGTGGTGTCCACTCAGCCACAGATAGGGCGCGTCACCACGCCAGGCGGCGGGTGAGACGCCAAAGGCCCAGGCGGCGAATCGGGCCACCAGCTCCACGCACTGGAAGGTGAGTCCATAGCCATCTGAAGTGGCGGCTCCGGGCGCGCAGCCGGTCCTGGCAAGGTCGGCGGGAACGCGGTCACAGCTCAGGTTGGCGCCACCAGGAGCGACCTGATTCACGCTGTTGGCGCAGACCGGGACGCCAAACCAGCCGCCGGGAGCGCCGTGGCCCGGCAGCAGCGTCGCGCCCCAATTGGGGCCGTTGGTGGCGGTGGGGTCGGCCTGCGCCAGCCGGGCGCACGAAGCGTCAGCGGGAATGGCGGGCGCGAGCGCGGCGGCCTCAGCGCTGGAGAGAGGAAAAGCCAGCCAGGCGCCAACGGAGATGAGAAGGAGAAGCGCGGGAATGCCGCGAAGCGGGAGACGGCGCATGATATGGCGGCCTTTCCAGGGCATACATGAACCTCCTTAATAGAGCGCCTTCCCCAGTTCCACCGGGATGAGCCAGCTTAGCGCAGATTATACGCCGCGCCGTCACGCAGCGCAGCCTGTTCGCCACCAGGACCACTTCGGGGTTAGAACGCCTGTATTCCATCAAATAGAATCGCCAGGTAGCATAATTCGCACCAATTATCGGCATGAGCAGGCGCATTGCGATTCTGGTCCCCAAAATCCCATCAGCCACATTGGCGCGCCACATTTGAGCGCTGGCCAGCTCAATCCTGGGCAGGAACGTCCGGCCACTCAGGCTGGCGCGGCGGCGCTTCTCCGGGTCTGGCGGCGAGTCCCACCGTCATGTCTGAAAAGAACAGGCTCGCGGCGTACAACGCGGCTGCGATGGGGTGGCGTATACTCACGATCAGGAGCGGCACGATTTGTATTTGGCGCTGTCTTTTTCCGGGCCAAAGGCAGACGCCCAATACAAGGCGTAGCGGGCGCTATGAAGGCAAGCCGGGCGCTACGCTGATCGTTCTTCCCCCACCCGCTATCGCGCAATCCAATAGAGCGCATCGCCCCAGCGAATGGCTGGCTGGTTATACTGCGAACTGAGGCGCGAGACGCCGCCGCGAATGGCTCGCGTGGTGGGCTATACTACACGGGAGGCGGGCGGCTCAGCGCCGGGCGGGCGCTGGCAAGAGGAGAGGAGCGGCGACATGGCTGCGCGCGATGGCTCGCACAGCTCGCATGATGCGCTGGTCGAAGAACAGATCACCTACTACCGCGCCCGCGCGAACGAATATGACGAGTGGTTCCTGCGGCAGGGGCGCTACGATCACGGCGCTGAGGCGAACGCCCGCTGGCGCGCGGAGGTCGCGGAGGTCGCGGACGCGCTGGATGACTTCCTGCGCGAGCGGCCCATCGCCAGCATGCTGGAGATCGCGGCGGGCACAGGGCTGTGGACGCGGCGCCTAGCTCCCAACGTCCAGCGCCTGACCGCGCTCGACGCCGCGCCGGAAACGCTGGCGATCAATCGCGAGCGGTTGGGCTCCCTGGCTGGGCGCGTCACCTACATCACCGCCGACATCTTCAGCTGGAGTCCGGCAGAGCGATTCGACGCCATCTTTTTTGGTTTCTGGCTCTCGCATGTCCCGCCGGAGCGGTTTGATGGCTTCTGGGCGCGCGTGCGCGACTGGCTGACGCCAGGCGGGCGCGTCTTTCTGGTGGATTCCAGCTACGAGCCGTCCTCGACCGCGCGCGACCACCAACTCGAAGGGTCTGAGGCGACGAGTGTCGAACGCAGCCTGAACGATGGCCGCCGCTTCCGCATCGTCAAGGTATTCCATACGCCTGAGCGGCTGGGCGGCGAGCTGGCGCGGCTGGGCTGGGAGTCCACACTGCGCGCCACGCCGAGCTACTTTCTCTATGGGAGCGCCGCGCCGCGCTCATCTGGCGCGTGACGCCACGCGGCCAGACGCCTGTTTCAACAACTGTATAGCGCGTTTGTCCTGGCAAGCCGTCATCAACGGGGATGACACGCCATTCTGGCGCGCTCCCCCTGAGGATAGCCGTTCCATTCATTCCATCATTGCAGAGGAGCGCAGACCATGTCCGCATCGCATCCCCCGCGCGATACGTTTGGCGCGCGGGCCACACTGGAGGCGCAGGGCGGCTCCGTCGCCTTCTACCGGCTGGACACCCTCGCCCGCGCGCTGGGCGTCAGCTTCGAGCGTATGCCGTTCACCGTGCGTGTGCTGGTAGAGAACGCGCTGCGCCAGCATGACCTCAATCCCGACCTGGTCAGCCGGGCCGACGTAGAGGCGCTGGCGAAGTGGCGTCCCGGCGCGAAGCCCGCTCCCGGCGAGCCGGAAGAGCTTCCTTTTCTCCCGGCGCGCGTGGTGATGCAGGACTTCACCGGCGTCCCGGCGGTGGTTGACCTGGCGGCGATGCGCGACGCGGTGAAGGAGATGGGCGGCGACCCCAACGGCGTCAACCCGCTCGTTCCCGTTGATCTGGTGATTGACCACTCTGTCCAGGTAGACGCCTTCGGCTCGACGCTGGCCTTTGGCATCAACGTCGCTCGCGAGTACGAGCGCAACGGCGAGCGCTACGCGTTGCTGCGCTGGGCGCAACAGGCGTTCGCCGATTTCAGCGTTGTGCCGCCAGGCTCGGGCATTGTCCATCAGGTCAATCTGGAGTATCTGGCGAAGGTCGTCCAGACGCGCGACGGCGTCGCCTTCCCTGATACGCTGGTTGGCACCGATTCGCACACGACGATGATCAACGGCCTGGGCGTGCTGGGCTGGGGCGTTGGCGGTATCGAGGCCGAGGCGGTGATGCTGGGCCAGCCGCTCTACCTGCTGACGCCGGAAGTGGTTGGTGTCCACCTCTCCGGCTCGCTGCCTGAAGGCGCCACCGCGACTGATCTGGTGCTGGTGGTGACGCAGATGCTGCGCCAGCATGGCGTGGTGGGGCGCTTTGTCGAGTTCGCCGGAACGGGCCTCAGCTCGCTGAGCCTGCCCGACCGCGCGACGATCTCCAACATGTCACCGGAGTTTGGCGCCACGGCGACTTTCTTCCCGGTGGACACCGAGACACTGCGCTATCTGCGGCTGACGGGCCGCGACGCCGCGCTGGTGGATTTGGTGGAGCGCTACACCAAGGAGCAGGGCCTGTTCCGCACCGACGAGACGCCCACACCAGCGTTCAGCGAGCTGCTGGAGCTTGACCTGGGTACGGTTGAGCCAAGCATGGCCGGTCCGCGCCGCCCGCAGGACCGCGTGACGCTTGGCGGAGTGAGGCAGAACTTCCGCACCGCCTACAAGGATCGCTTCGAGAGCGGCGAGGGTGGCGCGGCGGTGGCTGTGAAGCCGCCGGTAGTCATGGTCAAGACGGATGGCGGCGATGCGCCGCTGACCCACGGCTCAGTGGCCATCGCGGCGATCACCAGCTGCACCAACACTTCAAACCCGTCGGTGATGATCGGCGCGGGCCTGCTGGCCAAGCGCGCCGTCGAGCGTGGGCTGAAGGTCTCGCCAACCGTCAAGACCAGCCTCGCCCCAGGCTCCCGCGCTGTCACTGACTACCTCGAAGCCGCTGGCCTCATCCCGTACCTGGAGGCGCTGGGCTTCCAGGTCGTCGGCTATGGCTGCACAACATGCATTGCTGAGGGCACGCCCGTCTCACTCGCCAATGGCACATCGGCGCGCATCGAACAGATGCCGCGCGCGGGTGGCGCGCAGGTGTTCGCCCCAACCGCCGAGGGCAGGCTGGGCCAGGCGGCGCAAACAGAGACGATGGACCAGGGCGTGCGCGAGTGCGTCTCGCTTGTCCTGCAGGATGGGCGCACGCTGGTCTGCACCCCGGACCATAAGATCCTTTGCGCCGATGGGCGCTGGGTACGCGCGGACGAGCTGCGGCTGAACGAGGACCGCGTCGTGGCTGGCCTGGAGACCCCACTGGATGAGCCAGGGAATGATGAGGCCGGTTACCAGCTGAATGTGGGTTCTCTGGCGTTCACGATGGATACGCCGCGTGAGCGCCAGCGCACGCTCGCATTCGCGCGCCTGCTTGGCCATCTGCTTGGTGACGGCTCGATCAGCGCCGCGGGGCAAGGCTGGATACATGTGGGGCAGGCGGTAGACCGCGAGATGGTTCTCAGCGACGTGGCA
>JAKAIY010000117.1 GCA_021814145.1 Chloroflexota bacterium | reverse complement strand
CGTGATCCTCCTCGAACGGGTTCTTCATCTACCCGATGAGAATCACCTGCTGGCCGATCTCGTCAACCGACCTCAAATCCCCACACTCAATTGGACACTAT
Source organism: Chloroflexota bacterium (assembly GCA_021814145.1). GTDB lineage: Bacteria > Chloroflexota > Ktedonobacteria > Ktedonobacterales > JADMIN01 > JAKAIY01. Next base: position 11,821 of record JAKAIY010000117.1, on the reverse strand, counting down.
CAGGCGCACGGCCTCGGTGACGTAGCCGCGTCCCTGCTCGCTGGCGCGGACCCAGTAGCCAATCTCGAAGACCCGCGCGTCCCAATCGCGCGGATGCAGTCCGCCGCCACCCACGAAGCGCCCGCTCGTGGAGTCCAGCAGCGCCACGGCCATATCGGTTCGCAGCAGCCACTGCGCCATGAACCGCATGATGACATCGCGGCTCTCCTCCACGCTCTGATGCTGATCGGCGAATGGCAGCCAGGGGCGCGGGTGGTCGCGCGACTCCGCCACGGCCTTGTGCAGCGCGGGCGCATCCTCCAGGCGCTACGGGCGCGCAAGCGCGCGCTCGCCGCGCAGCTCGTCGAACAGCGGGACCTGCGTGAGAAAGCGCGGAACGGCCACGTGAGCCCCCATTCCCTGGCTATGGCAGGGCGTCACTCGTAGGCGGAGACCCAGGCGGGAGCGGGCGGGTTGACGCCACCGAGCAGGAAGCCGAGCACACCGCCCAGCTCCCGTATCGCGGCGACGCGCGCGGGCGTGGGCGCCTCCAGCGTCGCGACGGCCAGCTCGTCCAGAATGGCAAGCGCGCGCGGGGTGTCCAGATCATCCTCCATCGCGGCGGTGAATTCCTGGACAGCGCAGCGGGCCACATCGTCGCTGACGATGTCCTCCTGGCTGCCGGCGTATGTGGCGTGCGCGGCGGCGGCGTAGCGCGAGGCGCGCTCAGCGGTGGCCTCCATCACGGCGGGGAAATACTCCCACGGTGTGCGGTAGCGGTTGGAGATCAGCAGCGTGCGGATGGCGTCAGGGGTGTACTCCTTGAGCAGGTCCGCCGCCAGGATCAGGTTGCCCAGCGACTTGCTCATCTTCTCGCCATCCAGGCTGACCATCGCGCAGTGCATCCAGAACTGGCTGAAAGGGCGCTCGCCGGTCGCGCTCTCGCTCTGCGCGATCTCGCAGGTATGATGCGGGAAGATCAGGTCGCCACCGCCGCCGTGGATATCTATGCGCGGGCCAAGATACGACATCGCCAGCGCGCTGCACTCGATGTGCCAGCCAGGACGGCCCGGCCCCCAGGGGCTCTCCCAGGCAGGCTCGCCGCGCTGCCGCGCCTGCCACAACACGAAGTCCAGCGGGTCGCGCTTGCGCGTGTCATCGGGATAGTTGCCGCGCTCGTTGGCGGTGGTCAGCCAGGCCTCATAGCCCTCGTAGCCGGCGGCTTCCGCCAGCCTGCCAAAGGTAGGGTCGGCGCTAACATTGAAATAGACCCAGCCATCGCGCTCGTAGGCCAGCCCCTTTTCCAGCAGCGCTTCAATCAGCGCGAGCATGCGCCTGATCTCGCCGCTGGCGCGGACGTAGCGCGTGGGCGGAAAAACATTGAGCGCCGTCAGGTCGGTCACGTAGCGCCGTGTCTCGCGCTTGCCCAGCTCATCCCAGGTCGTGCCAACCTCGCGCGCCTTGCGCAGGATGTCATCATCAATGTCGGTCACGTTCTGGACATAGCGCACCGGCTGGCCGCGCCACTCCAGATAGCGGCGCAGCGTATCGTAGACCACGTTGATGAAAGCGTGACCCAGGTGTGTCGTGTCATACGGCGTGATGCCGCAGACATAGAGCTTGACCTCTTCGCCGCGCGGTCGCAGCGGCTCGATGGTCTGGGTAAGTGTATTGAACAGGCGCATGCGCGATGGCTCCAGTCTCACGGGGGTCACTCAGCGGAATCGAACGCGGCGGGCGCGTCGGGCAGATGGAAGAGCGTGGCGGCGTTGCGGCTGGTAGCTCGCGCCAGCTCCTCGAACGGGATACCGCGCAGCCCGGCTATATGCCGCGCGGTCAGCGCCACATGGCGCGGCTCGTTACGCTTGCCCCGGAAGGGCTGTGGCGCCAGATACGGCGCGTCGGTCTCCACCAGAATACGGTCGAGCGGCGCCCAGGCCGCCACATCCGCCAGCTCGGTATTTTTCGGGTACGTGACCGGACCGGCGAAAGACAGGTAAAAGCCCAGGTCGAGCGCCTCGCGCGCCATCTGGCGGTCGCCGATGAAGCAATGGAAGACGCCGCGCAAGCCCTGAGCATGCGCTTTGAGCAACGTGATCATGTCGGCGTGGGATTCACGATTATGCAGGATAACAGGTCTGTCCACTTCGCGCGCCAGAGCGAACTGGCGCACGATGGCCTCTCGCTGGACACCGCGCGGAGACAGGTCGCGATAGTAGTCCAGCCCGATCTCGCCGACAGCGACGACTTCAGGCTCGTGGGCCAGCGCGCGCAGTTCCACCAGCGCCTCATCAGTGAGCGTGGCGGCGTCATGGGGATGCGTCCCGGCGGCGGCGAAAACGTGGCCTGGCCATTCACGGGCCAGCGCCAGCGCGTCGCGGCTGGTGGAGACATCCACGCCGGGAACCACCATGCGGGTGACCCCGTCCGCCAGCGCGGCGCGGATGACCGCGGCGCGATCGGCGGCGAACTGGCGCATCTGGACATGTGTATGGGTATCAACGAGCGCCGGCATAGCCCTCCCACGGCGGTCTCGCGCCGGCGCCTTCCCAATCGCGCGCGCTGGCTCCTCGCGGCCCGCATGGAAGAGTATAGGCGTTGCGCGAGGGCAGCGTCAAATACTGCGCAAAGGGAAGCGTTGGAGGCGGAGCGCGCCTGGTCTTTCAAAGCCGCGCCCATTCCTATATTGCCGCCTGGCTGTTTGACGAGCTGGTGAAGCGGGTGATACAGTGCGCTTGTGCGCAGGGTCATCCTGCCCATAAGGCGCACGGGCATCCCGTACATGCCTGGGAATATGGCCCAGGTGTTTCTGCCAGGCGACCGCAAATCGCCCGACTACGAGATGATGCGCATCTAAGGGTTCCGCGCTGGCGCCTGCTATGTCAGCATTCATGCGCGCTGGCGGCCTGGACCGAGCGATGCGGGCGTGGAATATCCCCGCGCCGCGCAAGCGGTGGGATAGCGCGCTACACCATGGGGATAAAAGCCCGGATGGCACATTCACTCGGCCGTATGCGCATGCTGGCCGGGTTTTTTTATGGCCTGGATTACTGGCGGCGCGCTCGCGGGCCGTTTTCATCGCCTGGCGTGGTTATCCTCACAATGGAGAAACCGTCCGGTGGCGTATAGCAGAGAACGCTCACTGAAAGGCGCGCGGGAAACCACACCCCGCGACGTCTGGGGTGGCGCATCCTCTCCACGACGTTTCCGGCGGCCTCCTTCATCCCCCGGCGACTCCCGCTCCCTTCTCGCCTCCACGCCCGCGCGCCTGGCGCATTGTCGCGCTCCACGATTGCCCGCGAAAAGCGGCCGTGGGCGCGCGGAGACGGCCGCGGCGGCGGCCCGGGAGCCTCGCGGGGAACACGGATTTATCGTCCCGTAGTTTTACCGGCTACTCTTTGGTGAGCGACTCGCAAAAAGGAGCGCACAACCTCTATGTCAACCGTCTCCACTGACAGCCCGGCCAAGCTCGGCACCGGGTTTGAGGTCACGGGCATCGAACGTGTCGAGGAGCACGAGCGCGCCCATACCCAGCTGCTCGATACGATGTGGCTGTGGTGGTCGGCGAACTCAGTCGTCGCGACTGTCGCGCTTGGAAGCCTCAGCTTCTATTTCGGCCTGGGTTTCTGGGGCACTGTAGGCGTCATCGTTGTTTTCAACGTGCTCGGCACGCTCCCAGTCGCGTTCCTGAGCACCCTCGGCCCCAAGACCGGCCTGGCGCAGATGCCGCTCTCACGCTTCGCCTTCGGTCTGCAAGGCGCCAAGCTCCCGGCCATCTTCAACGCCATCGCCTGCATCGGCTGGAGCGCAGTCAACGCGATCATCGGCGCCAGCCTGCTGGTCGCCTGGAGCGGCGGAAAACTGCCGTCCTGGGTGGCGCTGCTGATCCTCGCGGCGCTTACAACCGTCGTCAGCGTTTTCGGCTACTTCATCGTGCATCGCTACGAGCGGTTCGCATGGATTCCGATGTTCCTGCTGTTCGGGTACGTCTTCTACACCGCCTCGCCGCACTTCAATGTCGCCATCCCCGCGTCCGTGACGGGCATGGCGCTCTTCTCCAGCGTCATGACGTTCGGGGGCGCGATCTTCGGCTTCGCTGTCGGCTGGACCTCCTACGCCGCTGACTACACGCGCCGTCAGCCCGCCAGCACTCCCGCCAGCAAGGTCTTCACCTATGCGCTGCTCGGCGTCACCGTGCCCTGCATCGCGCTCGAAACGCTCGGCGCGCTGCTCGCCACGAGCCTCGGCCCGAAAGACTCACTGCCAGACGCGGGTACGCTTATCTCGGGCAACATCGGCGCGGGCGTCGTCGCCAGCGTGGTCATCCTGCTGCTGGCGTTCAGCACCATCGCCAACAACGTGCCCAACGACTACAGCTTCGCGCTCTCGATGCAAGTGCTGGGCGTGAGGATCCCCCGCTGGATCCTGACGCTGGTGGGCGCCATCGCCTACATCCTGATCGCGTTCGCGATTCAGGCCAACTTCAACCTCAACCTCGAAGGCTTCCTGCTGCTGATCGCCTACTGGCTGGGCGGCTACTCCATCATCAGCTTCCTCGAGGACCGCTTCCGCAAGGGCGTTTATCCAGTCCAGGACTACGCCAACGCCGCCAAGCTGCCCACCGGCATCGCCGCGGTCGTCTCGATGGTGGTTGGTCTTGCCATTGCGGCGCTCGGCGTGAACCAGGCGGCGACCATCAACTTCGAAGGCCCGCTCGCCAAGATGCTGGCTGACGCTGATATCGGTTTCCCGCTGGCGATCATCGTCACGGGCATCCTGTACTACGTCCTGCGCAAGTGGGAAATGGCCCGCTTCGGCCGCTAGCTGTCCGCCCATGTGAGATACTGAGGCCATCGCGCCCCGCGTGCGGTGGCCTTCTCTTGCGCCAGTTGTGAGCCGGTCACCGCTTCTCGGCGGCGCTCAACACGACCAGACCTGCTTTCACGCTCAGAAAGGGAGCATAAAATCGTGGACGAGTTCATGCGCGCGGCCTACGAGGAGGCCTTGCAGGGGCGAGCCGAGGGCGGCATCCCCATCGGCTCCGTGCTCGTCATTGACGGCAAAATCGTCGGGCGCGGCCACAACCGGCGCGTGCAGCGGGGCAGCGCCATCCTCCACGCCGAGATGGACTGTCTGGAAAACGCCGGACGCCTGACCGCCGCTGATTACCGCCGCGCCACGCTCTATTCAACGCTCTCTCCCTGCGATATGTGCAGCGGCGCGTCCCTGCTCTATCAGATCCCCCGGATCGTCATCGGTGAGAGCCAGACCTTCCAGGGGCCCGAGGACTATGTGCGCTCGCGTGGGGTAGAGCTGGTGATCCTCGACGATCCCGACTGTATCGCCCTCATGCGCGAGTTCATCGCCACCAATCCGACCCTCTGGAACGAGGACATCGGCGTGTGAGGCGCGCGGCCCGCCTCCCGCGCTCACAGTAACTCCGTGTCGCGCGCCCCATTATCCGCAGCCTCTACGCCGCTGGCCGCTCGTAGATAACATACTGCCCGCTGTGGAAGACGGCCGGCCAGCGCTCCACGCGCGCCAGAATGGGGGCCAGCGCGGGGAGCTGGCCGGGCGCCGCCAGCGCGCGGACCAGATTATCCACCACCACATACCGCGCCCGTCCCAGCGAGACATCATACGCCCAGCGGTCGCGCGGGAGCCCTGCCGGATAGAACGCCGCCGCCTGCCCGCCATACGCCACAGTCTGCGTGATGTCCGCTCCTTCGATGCCCAGCGCCCGCCCCTTCATATCCACAGGCTGATCGAAGGCCCAGGCGATCTGCGGCGACGCCAGAACCAGGTCGCCCGCCCGCGCGTGTGTCAGGATATAGCGCTGCGCCGCCGTCGCGTCCGGTGGCGTCGCCAGCAGCGCGTCCTGCGGAGTCGCCAGCGTTCCCGCCAGGCCAACCGCGTCGCTCGCGCCCGCCATCGCCAGTGGCGACCCGATCACCACGAACACCAGCAGCGCCGTCAGCGCGCGGCTGAGCGGCGTCCGCGCCATCGTTCCATTCGCCGTCTCCCCACGCCAGCGGGCTAGCCAGCCATCCAGGGGCGCCAGCCAGCCAGCCGCCCAGGTGAAGAGCGCGCCAGCGCCAGCGGCCAGCGCCACCCCAGCGCCGAGCGCCAGCGGGGGCAGCAATGGCGTCGCCGTATGCAGGCTCGGCCCCACCGTCCGCGCCTTGAGGATGACCAGCGCCAGCAGCCCGACGGCGCCCAGCAGGTAGCCTCGCGCGGGGGTGCGCCGGACAAGGAACAGCCCGGCGGCGCCCAGCAGCAGCCAGGCGTCCACTGTGAGAAAGCGCTCGTAGTTGAGCAACAGCACGATCAGTTGCGCCAGCGGATTCCCGCCCGCCGCGCGCCCGCCGGTGACGGCCACGTCCGCCAGGAAGACACCCGGTGAGACAGCCAGCAGCGCCAGTAGCCCCAGCGCCAGCGTCCCCGCGCCAATTCCCAGCGCCGTCAGCGCGGGGCGCCACCCCCACTTCAGCCCGACCAGCGCCACGAGCGCGATCCATGCTATCCCCACGTAATCGCTGTACGCCGCCACGCCCGCGGCCAGCGCCGCCGCATACAGCCAGCGCCGCCCGCGCGCCGCGTCCTGCGCTGTCAGCGCCTCCCAGCCCAGCCATAGGACAATCAGCCCGACCAGCGCCAGCAGCCCGTAGCTGTAGCCCCAGCGTGTGTTCTCCAGCGTCACCGGCGCGACGGTATACACCGCCGCCGCCCACAGCGCCGCTTCCATCCCCAGTATCCGCCGCCCAACAAGCAGCAGCGCCACGCAGGAGAGCGCCGCGTAGAGCGCCGCCAGCGCCCGCGCCGCCGTGACGCCGTAGCCAAACAGGCGGATCGCCAGAGCAAGCTGGAAATAATAGAGTGGGGAATGCTGGGCAAAGTCCTGCGTCAGCGCGAAGAGCCGCAGCCTCCCATGCAAGAGGTTCCAGGCGAGATCAAGGTTGTAACCTTCCTGCGGGTCCCAGCCCGGTGTTTGCGCCATCCGCCAGAGGTGGAACGCCGCGCACAGCGCCACCAGCGCCGCCCCTAGCCCGATCTGCGCCGCCCAGCGCCCGCGCCCCGCCAGCAGCGCCGCCCCACCCTTCCCGCCGCCCGCCTTCACCGCCAGATCGCCCACAGCGCCCACAGCGGGCGCGTCACGCCGCGACACCACACATCACCTCGCTGGCTGTTCAGCGGGCGCGGACGCCCCGCGCCAGGTGAGCGACCCGCTCACCGCGCCAGTATAGCAACTTCGCGGGCCTTTGTCGCGGACGGATGTGGCGAATCAGCCGCGCGCCGCCTCGATGCGCCGCGCCAGCGCGAGGTCCTTCTCGGTTACGCCGCCCTCATCGTGGGTAGAGAGGCGCATGGTGATCCGGGTGTAGGAGATCGTGATGTCGGGGTGGTGGCCCATCTCCTCAGCGGCCACCGCCACCCGGTCAACGAACGCGACGCCCGCCGGGAATGTGGGGAAGGTGAAGGTTTTCACCAGCGCGCCATCTTCCGCCGACCATCCTGGCAGACCCGCCAGGCCCGCCGTAATCTGTTCCGCCGTCAGTTTCGCCATAGTCCAGCGTCTCCTTTCGTCCGCCGCCAGCGGGGGCGCCGCTCACTGGCCACGACCACGCCTGCGGGGCGCGTGATGGGCGTTTCCTTTCTTCCGCGCCGCCGCGCGCGTCTCGGCGTCCACATCTTCCCACTCACGGCGCACCGCCCGCTGGTGCGTAAACCGCTTGCGCAGCAGGCCCGCCGCTCCCGTCGCGCCATCCTGGAGATCATCCACCCGCGCCGTCACCGCCCCGTGCCGCTCAGACTCCAGGCGCACCTCGCGATCATTGCTGTAGACCACGGCCTCGCGACCGGAACCGCAGACCTCGGCGGCCAGGCGCACGATGACGTGGTCTGCCTTCTCGCCGCGCCGGGAGAAGATCACCCGTCCGCGCTCGAAGCCCGCGACAGGATGGCTTGTCTCGCTGGCCCCATCGCCATCGAAGACGACCACCACCTGATGCGGCGTATGCCGGTAGCGTGATACCAGACGCTGGATCAAGGCCGCGCGCCCCGCCTCCATATTGAGCCGCTCGACCTCCGCCAGCGCGGGTGTGTTGCGAATATAGTTGTAGCCGTCAACAAAGACAGTGTGAGGTCCCATCGCGCGCCCTCCGACCACCCAGCGAGAGGCGCGGCGCCTTCCCGGCCTCCCCAGGCTTTAACCCTACCGCCAGCGGGTCACGCGGCGCAAGTCATTCCCCCTCCTCTATCTCGCCGCCCTCTATCTCGCCAATCTCCATCTCGCCGCCCTCCACGCCCGCCTCAGCGGGCATCACCCATCCGCGCTGCCGCCAGATCTCATAGAGCGCGATAGATCCGGCGACGGCGGCGTTGAGCGAGCCGACATGGCCGCGCATCGGCAGGTTGACCAGCAGGTCGCAGTGCTCACGCGCCAGCCGGCTGATGCCCTTGGCCTCGCCGCCGACCACCAGCGCGATTGGCCCCTTCAGGTTCGCCTGATCAAAGCGGGTCTTGGCTCCGCCTTCCAGCCCGATACACCACAGCCCGCGCTTCTTCAGGTCGTCCAGCGTGCGGGTGATATTGGTGACCCGCGCGACAGGCACAAATTCCACCGCGCCCGCTGAGGTCTTGTCCACCGCTGGCGTCAGCCCGGCGGCGCGATGCTCCGGGATGACCACGCCATGCGCGCCGACCGCCTCAGCGGTGCGGATCAGCGAGCCGAGATTCTGCACGTCCTGGATGGCGTCGAGCACAACGACGAGCGGCTCCTCGCCGCGCTCTTTCGCCCGCGCCAGGATGTCATCCAGCTCGGCGTACTGGCGCGGCGCGACCAGCGCCACCACGCCCTGATGGTTTGCGCCCTTGGAGATATCGTCCAGCCGCCGCCGCGCGACCGGCTCGACGACTACCCCAACGCGCCGCGCCTGGTCCAGAACCTGAGTCAGCCCCGCATCGCGCGGCCCCTGCGCGATCATGATGCGATGCACGCGCCGCCGCGAGCGCAGCGCCTCCAGTACGGGGTAGCGCCCCCACACATAATCCGCCATGACGACGCTATCCTTCTTTTACTGACCAGACAGCGCCTTGCGGCGTGTCCTTGACAATAACGTTGAAACGCTCCTCCAGCTCCTTGCGGATACTATCAGCGGTGGCCCAGTCACGCGCCGTGCGGGCCTCGTCACGCTTTTTCACCAGCGTCTCGATCTCCTCCCGATCGGCTTCCGTGAGGCCACCCGCGCGGGGCTCCTCATCCAGCGAGATACCCAGCGCGCCAGTCAGCTCGATCAGTGTATCCAGCGCGTTGCGCAATGCGGGCGCGGAGTCCGGCGAGAGCTCGTGCGCGCGCAGTCCGGTGGCGTAGTCGTTGATGCGGTGCGCCAGCTCATCAATGACGCTCAGCGCGCGCGAGGTGTTCAGATCATCATCCATCGCCGCGATGAACTCGTCACGGGCCGCTGTGGCGCTCGCGCTCAGGGCCGCGGCCTCGCCGTTCTCCGCGCCCGCCTCGATCCGCTGGCCATCAGCCCAGAGGATGACCCGTTCGGTGTTGGCGCGGGTTTCCGCCCAGCGCCGCCAGCGCACCACCGTCGCTCGTAGCTGCTCCTCGGAATAGACCAGGTTCGCGCGATAGTGCTGGCCCAGCAGATAGGTCCGCAAGGCCATCGGCGGGATGTCGCCCGAAGCCAGCGTCGAGGTGATGGTGACGAACGCGCCGGAATGCGCCATCTTCGTCACTTCAGGCGCCAGCTCCCTGGCCCCGCGCGACGCTCTGGCGACGGCCTCGGCTTCGTGAGCCTCCGTCTCCTCCACCGCCTCCTCTTCCAGTTCTTCCTGCGGCGCGGGGCCGTCACCGGCGGCGGGCAGGCTCAGCATGCCGGTATGCACCCAGTAGCGGGAGAAAGGCGCTTTACCGCTGTAGCTCTCGCTCTGGGCGATCTCGTTTTCATGGTGCGGGAAGATCAGGTCGGAGCCGCCGCCGTGGATGTCAATCCGCTCGCCCAGCGCGCTCATCGCCATCGTCGAGCACTCAATGTGCCAGCCAGGGCGGCCCTTGCCCCATGGGCTTTCCCACCACGGCTCGCCTGGCTTGGCCGCTTTCCAGAGGGCGAAGTCGCGCGGGTCGCGCTTGCGCGGGTCCTCCTCGATGCGCGCCCCGGCTCGCATGGCCTTCTCGTCGCGCCCGGAAAGCCGTCCATATGATGGAAAACTTGGCACCGAGAAGAAGACATCGCCATCTACCACGTAGGCGTGGCCTTTCTCGATCAGGCCCGCCACCATCTCGATGATCTGCGGGATGTACTGGGTGACATAGGTAAACTCGTCCGCCGGCTGGACGCCGATGCGCCCCATGTCGCGGAAGTACGACTCGGTATACCGCTTGGCGGCCTCAAAGGGCGGGATGCCCTCGCGCTGGCCGGCGGCGATGATTTTGTCGTCAATGTCGGTGAAGTTCTGGATGTAGCGCACCTTGTAGCCACGATACGCGAGATAGCGGCGCAGGGTGTCGTTGACGACGAACACCCGCGCATGGCCGAGGTGCGGCTCGTTCTTGGGCGTCAGGCCGCAGACATACATCTTGACCACATCGCCCATCGGCTCGAATGTCTCTTTACGGCCTGATTCAGTATTGTACAGCTGCATGCTGGATCGCTCTCCTTCTCGCGCGTGGCCCGGCTCCACGATACCACAGTGAAGCGGGAACGCCGGTCTTTGGCAGAGTCACGGTCACGCTCGTTGGGCGCCGATTTTGGCGCATCAGGGGAGTACCGCCCGCCGGAACCGCGCGGTTTTAGCGTCTCGCTCAGGAGTGAGCGGCGCGCGGGAGCGTGCTACCGGCGGGCGTGGCTACAGCCGGGGCGAAGCGGACACAGTGAGCGGCTGGATCGCGCGGAGAGATCAGGCGCGCCCGTGACCCGCCGGGCGGGTATGCCGCGTATGTCCGTATGCATGGGGGTATCAGGCTCCGGTGTGAAATGGTGGCGCATCACGAGCGCCTTCACTGGGAAGTATCGCGCGCGGCGGCGGCGTCTGTCAAGCGGCCCGTGTCGCGCGGTGTGATAGCCGCCGCGGGTATTCAGGATGCCGTCGTAGGAGTCGCGCTTGGCGGTGGCTGACGCCGTCTGCCTTCTGGAGGCCGCTGGAGATAGACGAGAACGCCTGCCCAGACCCAGGCAAAGGCAGCGATGGTAAGCCCTAATCCAGCTGTCCATTTTTGCGCTGGGCCATCAATGAGATAACCGTCGTTCAGAGGCATCATGGTGAGAAAGAGTTGGGAATACCCATAGATCACGCCAATACTCACTACAGCGCCGAGCAGGAGTGTCACGGCAGGCGCAAGAGCGCGTCGCGTCTGCGCTGTAGCCAGGCAATAGCCCAGAAATGTGAGATATGCCAATACGAGTAGCGCAGCGGTAGGCATGATGAGCCTCAACGCGCTCGAAAAATACCACGGGAAAATAGTCAATGCTGGCGGACACGAGTCAACGCAGACAAATTGGGCGAACAACGCTTCACCCAATCCGATGATGATCCCCACCACGATCGCTCCGATCCCGAAGAACCGTGACAGGTACAGCAGAGCAGCCACCACTATTCTCAACCTGATGACCTCCTTGACGTATCTCGCCAAAGCGCCTGTTCTCTACTTTCCCGCTTAAGTATCGAGCGCATGCCAGTTCTAATTACGAGGTGATGCTTACGAGGCGATGCGGGATAGTGTCCAATTGAGTGTGGGGATTTGAGGTCGGTTGACGAGATCGGCCAGCAGGTGATTCTCATCGGGTAGATGAAGAACCCGTTCGAGGAGGATCACGGCATGGCCGACGAGACTAGC
>JAKAIY010000116.1 GCA_021814145.1 Chloroflexota bacterium | reverse complement strand
TTCCGATCTCGTCGTGGGCGCTGAAGCGAAAACGCTCGCCTCGACCTGCCGCTGAACTGAGCCTCCTACCGCGAGAGCGCCTCTGTGCGCCCTGAACAGCCCATCAACGCATAATGCGCGCTTTCAGCGCGTTCTGGCATGATCAGGCGCGCTGTTTGCGATACCAGCCTGACGGCTAATGTAGGTCCACGTAGTGTGTTACGAGTAGCGCGGAACTGTCTTGGCCCCGTCCTCCCACAGCAGGGAGGAGAGCCATCCGATCTAACCACTCAATACGCCAGCGCTCGCGAGTCAGGCGTGTTGTCTGGCTGTCTGGATCTTACACGCCGCATCCGGCCCTTTGAGGCGGATGCTCGTACGCTGCGCCAGATGAGGAAGGACAAGCGATGAAGCGGTCAGTTCGAGTCAAGGTGAATGGAGTGGAACGCACTGGAGAAGTTGAACCCAGAACCCTGTTAATCACGTTTCTGCGCGAGAACCTCGACCTGACCGGCGCCCATATTGGGTGTGACACAGGTCAATGCGGCGCCTGCACGATCATGCTGGACGGTCAGACGGTAAAGAGTTGCATGGTGCTGGCGGCGCAGGCTGATGGCTCTGAGATTACGACTGTCGAGGGGCTGGCGCAGGATGGGAAGTATCACCCCATTCAGGAAGCGTTCTGGGAGAAGCACGGGCTCCAGTGCGGCTTCTGCACTCCGGGCATGATGATGGCGGCGGCTGGCATCCTCAAGCGCAACCCTAACCCCACTGAGGAAGAGATTCGCGAGCAGCTTGAGGGTAATCTCTGTCGCTGCACAGGGTATCAGAACATCATTGAGGCTGTGCAAAGCGCGGCGGCGGCGATGCGCGCCGGCGCAAGCCAGCCGGTAGGCGCGGGTTCTCCGGGCGGAGAGGAGGAGTAGGCGATGGCTGTTACTCGCATGTTCGGCGCTACGGTAAAGCGCCGTGAAGATCCCCGCCTCATCACCGGCCAGGGCCAGTTCACTGATGACTTCAAGCTACCGGGCATGCTGCAGATGACGATGCTGAGGAGTCCATACGCGCATGCCCGAATCGTGCGGATTGACACCTCGAAGGCCAAGGCGCATCCCGGAGTGGTGGCCGTCTATACCGCTCAGGACCTTGAAGGCGTAGCGCCAATGCCATGCGCCTGGCTGATTCCCGACTCGGACCTCAAAGTGCCGGTATATACGCCGCTGGCGTCTGATAAGGTACGGTTCGTAGGTGACGCGGTAGCGGTTGTGGTCGCTGAAGACTCCTACATCGCGGACGACGCGCTTGACCTGATCGAAGTCGAGTACGAGGAGCTGCCCGCGATCGTCAATCAGGAGGAAGCGATCAAGCCAGGCGCGCCGCAGCTCTATGATGATGTGCCGAACAATCTGGTGTTCCACTGGAAGTTCCGCAATGGCGACCCCGACGGCGCGGCGCAGGCCGCCGAGGTGCTCATCAAGCAGCGCTTCATCCAGCAGCGGCTGATACCTAACGCGATGGAGCCGCGCTCGGCGGTCGCCGACTGGAACCCCGGAGCGGGCGAGCTGACGTTCTATAACACGACGCAGAACCCGCATATCGTCCGATTCCAGATTTCCGTGACGCAGGGTATACCCGAAAGTAAGATTCGGGTCATCGCGCGGGATGTGGGCGGCGGCTTTGGCAGCAAGATTCCATTCTACGCGGGTGACGCGCTGACGATCTTCGCCTCGCGCAAGCTGGAGCGCCCCGTGCGCTGGACGGAAGATCGGCGCGAAAACTACGTCGCGACGATACATGGCCGCGACGAAATCATTGATGTGGAGCTGGCCGCCACGCGCGACGGCAAGATGACCGGCCTTCGCGTAGTCAATTACGCGAATATGGGCGCGTACCTCTCTATGGCGGCGCCTGGTGTACCCACTTGGCTGTTCGCGCTGATCGTGCCAGGCTGCTATACGATCCAGAACTACGCCTGCGATGTGTATGGCGCGGTGACAAATACGACAGCGACGGACGCCTATCGCGGCGCGGGGCGGCCGGAGGCGGCGTTCCTCATGGAGCGCATGGTGGACCTGCTGGCAGGCGAGCTCAAGATGGACCCGGTCGAGCTGCGCCGCAAGAACTTCATTCCAGCGAGCGCATTCCCTTACACCAGCGCGGGGACGCTCATCTACGACAGCGGCGATTACGACAAGACACTCGACCTGGCGCTGCAGATGGTGAACTACCAGGGTTTCCGTCAGCAGCAAGCGGAAGCGCGCCAGCATGGCAAACATCTGGGCATTGGACTTTCCACCTATGTGGAGGTTTGCGGCCTGGGACCGTCCAAGGCGGCAGGCGCGATGGGCTTCCAGGGTGGCTTGTGGGAGCCAGCGACGGTGCGCGTGCTGGCGACAGGCAAAGTAATCGTGCTCACAGGCACCAGTCCTCATGGCCAGGGCGAGGAGACGACCTTCGCCCAACTCGTGTCGGAGGAACTGGGCGTGCCAGTGGAAGACATCGAGGTCATCCACGGTGACACGAGCGCTATCCCAATGGGATGGGGCACCTATGGCAGCCGCTCAACGGCGGTAGGCGGCACGGCGATCTTCAAGGCGACCCAGAAGGTGATCGAAAAAGCGAAGAAGCTCGCGGCGCACCTGCTGGAGGCCAATCCGGAAGATATCGTGCACGACCACGGGAAATACTACGTGCAGGGTAGTCCGGCGAAGATGATGACCATCCAGAACATCGCGCTCATGGCGAACGTGGCCTGGAACCTGCCTGAAGGCATGGATCCAGGACTGGAGGAGAGCAACTTCCACGACCCAACCAATTTCACTTTCCCCTTCGGGGCGCATGCCTGCGTGGTCGAGGTGGACGAGGAGACGGGCGAAGTCAAGATCCTCCGCTACATCGCCGTGGACGACGTGGGCAAAGTCATCAACCCGATGATCGTGGACGGCCAGGTTCACGGCGGCGTTGCGCAGGGCATCGGTCAGGCGCTGTACGAGCACGGGATCTATGACGAGAACGGCAATCTGGTGTCGGGCAGCATGCTCGACTACACAGTGCCAAACGCGACGCAGATCCCGCACATTGAGACAGCACGCACCGAGACTCCCTGCCCGCACAATCTGACAGGCGTGAAGGGCGTTGGCGAAACCGGCGCAATCGCCTCTACCGAAGCGGTGGTCAATGCGGTATGTGACGCGCTGGCGCCGCTTGGGATCAAAAACATTGATATGCCACTGACGCCAGAGCGTGTTTGGCGCGCGATCCAGGCGGCGCGCAGCGGCGGAGTGGCGGGCGCCTGAGCCTGAGTAGCGACGAGGAGGTAACACATCATGTTTCCCGCCGAATTCGACTATCAGGCTCCGACCAGCCTGAACGAAGCGATTAAGCTGTTGCAGGGCAGTGACGGCGCGATAAAAGCGCTGGCCGGTGGGCAGAGCCTGCTGCCGCTCATGAAGCTGCGGCTAGCTTCACCCAGCACACTCGTTGATTTGCGGGAGGTGCCGGAGCTCCGTGGCATTCGCTCTGATGGCAGTGGTGTCATCTACGGGGCGATGACGACATATTTCCAGGCGATTGACTCTCCCATCACGCAGAGCAAGGTTCCGCTCGTGATCCAGGCGCTGCGGCAGGTGGGTGACCCACAGGTACGCGCACGCGGCACGATTGGCGGCAGCCTGGCGCACGCTGATCCCGCTGGCGATTTGCCTGCGGTGGCGTTGGCGCTGAACGCGCGGATGCATGCCGTCGGGCCAAACGGTGAGCGCGATATCGCGAGCCGCGATTTCTTCACGGATATGCTGACGACCGCGCTTCAGCCCTCAGAGTTGTTGTCCTGGGTGCGCTTCGAGGCGACCGACACGCCACGCACTGGCACAGCCTATGTCAAGCACCGACATCCCGCCAGCGGGTACGCGGTAGTAGGCATAGCGGCTGTGGTGGTTCTTGACCCGAATGGCGTTTGCCAGGAGGCGCGAGTCGGCATTACGGGCGCGGGAACGCACGCGGCGCGAGCGATGGGCGTTGAGCAGGCGCTGACAGGGCAGCCATTCACGCAAGCCGTCGCTGAAGCCAGCACCCACGCCGCTGAGGGCCTGGATCTGCTGAGCGACTATTACGCTTCAGCGGAGTATCGGGCGCACCTGACACGGACGCTGACGCTGCGCGCGCTGCATCAGGCAGGGCAAGCGGCGCAGCGATAAGGCGCTGGCCTCACAACGAAGCCCCCACTTCCAATCAGGGAGCGGGGGCTTTGCTTGCGCTTGCGCCGGGCATCGAGCGCCAGAGCCTCTCCTGCACAGCCAGCGACGCGCCAATGAAGATGCTAGCGTGTGCTGTAGCCAGATAGCGCACGCTCTAGCCCTGTCCTCGCCAAGTCACGGGCATGGTGGCGGGGCGCTCCTCAGAGTTCCTTCCCCTTCAGGCGTGGCCACCTGGCTGCGCTTAAAGGCGTCCCAGCGGGGTGAAGCCAAGGATGGTGAGCGCGTTGGAGAGCGTCTGGGCTGTGGCGCGGACGAGCGCGGCGCGGAAAGCTTTGGCGCGCTCGTTCGTCTCACGCACGACAGGGGGCGTGTGATCATAGAAGTCGTTAAAATGCGTCGCAAGATCGAAAGCGTAGCTCGCGATGCGATGCGGCTCCAGCAGCGCGGCGGCCTCAGCGAGCGCACGTGGCCAGGCGTCAATGTGGCGCAGCAGGTCCCACTCGCTCTGGTCGAGCGCGTCTGGTGGCGCGGTGAGCGCATCGGGAACCGCATAGCCCAGCTCAGCGAGGCGGCGCAAGATGCTATGCGCGCGGGCATGAGCGTATTGCAGGTAGACCCCACTATCACCATTCGAGCGCAGCGCCTGGTCAATATCGAGGATGATCATCTGCTGGAGGTCAAAACGCACCATGAAGTAGCGGATCGCCGAGGCGGCCAGCGTTGCGGCGGTCTCACGCGACACGCCGCCATCAGCCTCACCCTCACGAGCGCTCATCAGGCGATCAATCGCCAGGTTGATAAGGTCATCCGCCTTGATCTCGATGCCCTTGCGGCCAGACATCGCATAGGACGCGCGCCCGTCGGAGATATCCACGCCCAGGCTGGCGGCGGCGGCTGGCGAGAGCGCGACGACTTCGTACGCGAGGTGCCGGGAGTTTTCCGCCTGCTCGGTATATCCGAGACGGCGCAGGCTCTCGTAAACGATCTGCTGGGGATAGGACTGGCGGGTGTCAATCACATTGATAACGCGGTCTCCATGGCCGAAGCGGGCAGGCTTGGCCTCTTTGCGCGCCTCTTTCGCGCTGACCGCCGCGCGCATCGTCCAGAGTTCCTGGCCATTAGCCTGCACACCCCAGGGAACGAAGTGGAAGCGCACGCCAATGCGCGGATCGTCGGCGAGGCCGAACTTCCAGAGCTGATAGGCGATGTCTTTGCCGGTGTACGTGGCCGTCCCGTCACTCTTCACCAGGATCTTGTCCGCCGTGTGGTCGCCTTCCTCAGTGGACGGTTCGCCATCGCCAAAGGGAAGAATCCAGCAATCTTTGGCGGGGCCAGAGTCGGGCTTTCGAAGGACGCCGCTCTCGCGCAACATGTCAAATGTGCGCCGCCAGAGGCCGGCGCTGAGGATGGCCGACTCCCAAGTGAGCAGATCATAGAAGATGTTGAGCCGCGACATCGTGCCAAGATGAGCTTTCACGATTTTGGTGGAGAGGTCAGCGGCGCGCGCGGCGTAATCAGGCTCGCCCGCTGGGGTAGCGGCAGACCCAGCCTCGATGCCATGCAGAACCGCGCGACGCATCTCCAGCAACTCAGGCCGCGTGTCGTAGGCCTTTCCAATCGCGACATAGACCCGCGAGCAATAGTAATCAAATGACTCATCCGGGAGTTGCTTCGGGCCACCCTCAATCTCCAGCTCGCCGCGCTCCAGGAGAGTCAGGCCAACGACAACATCGGCGACCTGCACGCCAGTGTCATCAATATAGTTCTGGACCTCGACTTGATAGCCCTGAGAGCGCAGCGCCCGGGCGATCGTGTCACCGATGCAGGAATTGCGCAAATGCCCAACGTGTGCGGCCTTGTTGCTGTTGATATTGGTATGCTCAATGACGACCTTGATACCCGCGCCCACCTGACTCTGGCCGAAGGTGGCGCCCGCTTCCCGCACGCGTGCGATGATCTCCGCGCCAACCTTGGGGCGATCAAGGGTAATGTTGAGGAAACCAGGCGCTATGACGCTTACTTCGCGGATGAAGGGATGCTCCATCGCGCGGAGGCGGGTGGCCAGGGCTTCGGCGATGACCATCGGTGGCCGGCCAAGGCGCGTCTTGGCTGACCAGGGCATCGCGGGCATGCCGTAATCTCCGAAGCTGGCCTGGGTAGTGGGACGCACATCGAAGGGTAGCGTGTCAACCTCGACAGGCAAACCTTCATCTCGGATATAGGACGCCGCTGCCTGTTTGAGAAGCGCGGTGAACTGGGCAATGAAGTCCTGGGGGGCGGCGTCATGCGATGTCATGCGGGTTCTTCTCCCGATTTGTCAATGAGATATATATCAGCGCGACGCGGGGGCGCGCCCAAGCAGTATATCCCTGAGACTCAGGCCGCGTCCATGCGAGAGCCGTAATCAGTCTCCGCTTGCCGGTATCTCGCCAGCGGTCCGCGCTATCCGTATCGCGCGCCTCGCGATACTTCGCCTGCGCGAGCGCGCTGTGCAACGTAGCCCACGATGGAGGCAGGACAGGCCTTGCGCGGTTCGGCCCTCCATAGCGCCGCTGCCCGCCTTGGCCTAAATTCCGGGGCTCGCGAATGACGGAGCCGCAGGCAAGCGCGCCGAATCTGACACATATGTGCTGACAGCGTCACCAGAAGAACCAACTTTATCGCCCTGTCGTGACAGGTTAGGGTAAAGATTCGGAGCCAGCGTTGGACGCCAGCTCCGGTGGACACGATCCTATGCCAGGAACCGATGTTGGCCCAAACCTCGCCAACGGCCAGATGGCGCATGAAGCGCTGTTCCTCAAGGCGATAATCGTGCGAGCGTGGTTACGCATTCAGCCTTCGAGCAGGAGCTAGCGCATGTCCGCGTCAATGACATAGGCGCTGACGAGTGGCGCTCGCGAACAAAGAACACTGGCGGTCTGCGGCTATTGGAGTTGCTGGATCTGGATTTTCCAGGCCCCTTCGCTGTTGATGTTGAGATACACCTGACCGCCGGAATGCTCCTCAGTGTAATCACCTGTGTTCCCTGACTTGCAGATAGTATTGACTGCCAGGTCCTCCATGGAGCCATCACTGCCATAGACCGTCACGATAACGTTGTACTGGCCACCATAGAATGACGATGGCGTGCAACTCCAGACGATCCGCCAGTTATCAGAAACAGTGAACGTCGGTGTCGTCTTGATGCCGTTGCCGGTGAACGTCTGGATGGTCGTCCAGGTAGGGACGCGAGTATTTGTTGGAGTCGGAGCCGGAGTATTGGTGGCCTGCTGGGTTTTGGCCGAATTGGTCGCGCCGCTAGCGCTCTGGCTACTATTATTGTTCATCGCCGCGCTAATGCCGCCACACGCGCAGCAGGCGATCACAAGAATGATCGCGGCTGCCCCAATCCACTGATTGCGCGTCAGGCGCGGCATGCGCGACGCTGGCGGCTGTGGAGCGCCCCCACCCTGCTGGGGAGCTGGAGGATACTGAGGCTGCTGTGAGTAACCGGAAGGTGTTGTGTTCTGGTCCATTGTGCCACCGCCCTTTCCGCACAGGCGCGCCTAGGCGCCAGTGCCATCTTCATCTGGCGATCAAATCGCCGATAGTGAAGTTATCAAGCAGCCACGGGGCGATGCGGAAGCGGCAGGTCGGAGAAACTGAACGCGCCGCCCTGATCCTCCACGCGGAAGGACAAGGCGGCGCGCGTGTCTATCAACAATATGGGGAGAGGCGTTGCGCTAGGAGGGCTGGGTAGTGGCGAGCGCCTTACGATAGCGAGCGGAACAGATCTCGCCAAGGCCAATAGCGGACAGGACGAGCGCCACATGCAGTCCCTGTAATATATACAGGCCAGCGCCGCCTGTGACCGCGACTTGCGCGATGCCAATGAGCGCGAGCGCGAGACCTACCACGAATGTGGCGACCGTCAGAGCCAGGCTTCCCCCCTTGACGAGCGCCTGCGCCACACCAAGGAACCATAAGAGAACGACGATCAGGACACCTGTAAAGACATGCGCAATGACCCATGGCCTGGCGTCTCCGACAGCGATATAGGCCACGTAAACTCCCAGTGCCAGGTTGATGAGCCAGAAGAGGCGCAGCGCCATCGAGCTCACACGCACAGCCGACGCCATGAGGCATACTCCAATTTCTGATAAATGATTACGCTGGCTGGGGCTCATCCAGGCACGATGCCCAGCGGAGCCAGATCCATCCCTGAGCATATCAGATCGCGCGGAGAAAGCGGTCCCAGGTATGGGTGATGAGCCGCTCGCGCTCTCTGCGAATCTGAAGGCGCGAACACGGATTTCACCGAGGCGCCGCATCACTCTGGAAGCGCGGTGGTGAGCAGCCTCCGTGGCCACTGATGGGAATCCTGCGTTATAGTCGCTCTCCCATTTGGGCATACTTGCCGATTGTGGGGGCGCTCTGTTATCGTGCAAGGTAAGCCAGCGCCAAGGTAGAACGCTGGTGATGAAGGGAGCGGAGATGCCCGCCGGGGACACATCATGGGATAAGGCGGTGAACGCCAACATCCAGGATGATGAATGGGAAGACGGCGTGCTCGCTGGTGACGCTTCAAGCGAGGAACGAGAAGGGCGCGCTCCAGCGCTGGCGCGGGCCTATCGGGTCATCGCGGACGACCTCTATGGCGCGATACCCGTCTCACGATGGGCGCAGTCGTTGCTGGAATCCCCCCTTTTTCAACGGCTGGATGGAGTTTCACTGTCCGATGCGCCTGGTGAGTCGCTCTTCGGGAGGCCATTCCCATCACGGCTCACGCACAGCCTCGGCGTGTATTATCTGGCCCGGCTGGCGCGACCGCGCGACCGCGCGCTACAGGCGGCGGCGCTGGCGCACGATCTTGGCCACGGACCGTTCTCCCATCTGACCGAGCCGCTGATGATCGAGCGAATTGGCCTGAATCACGAGCAGCGTTCGGCGGCGCTCCTACGCGAGGTGGTCGCGCGGTCACAGGGGCAGTCAGCGCGATTGGTGGCCTGGCTTGATCCAGACGAGGCGCGTGAGCTCATCACGGGCAAAAGCGCTGACGGGCGCGGAGAATTGCTGAATGGGCTGCTCGACTACGATAACCTCGATCATGTGGCGCGGTTCGCGCTGGCGGCGGGCCTGTGCGAGCCGGGGTATGACGGTCTGGCGCTCGCGCGCGGACTGCGAGTGACGACCGGAGCGGACTCAGCGGCGCATGTGACGCTCGCGGATGACCTGCGCGACGAGGCGCTGCGGTGGCAGGCCAATCGAGCGGTCGTATTCCAGTTTTTACAGTCAGACGCCTGGAATGTGGCGGCGCATGCCATGCTTCGTAAAGCGATTGACCTGACAGCGCGCGATGGCTTGCTGGACGACAGCTTTTTCGATGAAACCGATGCGGACGCGTTGCGACATCTACGCCGCTCTCCATCGTCGCGCGCGCTGGTTGAGCGGGTATTGACGCAAGACCCGTATGAGGTGATCTGGGAAGCGGACGCGCCCCCCGAGCAAGGCGAGATTGCGGCGCTCTTTAGGAGCTGGCGGCAACGGCTGGCGCTAGAGGAGCAAATCGCGGCGGAATCAGGATTACGTGCGAATGAGCTAGTGGCCTTATATGCCGTATCTCGCAAGGCGCGCCCCTTGCCGCTAGCCGCGTCACAGGTCAACTCAACTATCCTCGGTCCAGCGAACGAGCCTCCACCAGAACGGTTTGTGCGTATACTGGCCCCAGCGGGAATCGGTCAGGATTACATCAGGCGGGCGCGCATGGCTGCGGAGCGCGCGTTCAGCGCGCTTGGCGCAATCCCACGCGGGTGGCCTGAGCTGCGGTGAGTCAGGCGATGTAACCATCGCTGCGGATCCATACATGCGTGTTAATCCGCTCGACGCTTTCGCAAAACCGCGATCTACCACCTATTCGAGGACCTCACGCGGCCCTATCCCAACCCACCGGAGCAGGCGCGCATGGCAAGAGGGGCGGCGTCTAGAACGGCGCCGACCAGGGAAGCGCCCGCGCCACCACGATGCGCATGCGCTACACCTCGCCGCCTTCTTCCTCTTCGCCGCCTTCTTCCTCTTCCTCGGTGAGCTCCGCCAGGGCAACGCCCATGCCAGGCGCGGCCGGGTCCAGGGTATAGACCATATCGCGCTGGATATAGCCCCCAAGGAAAGGATCGGAGGAAAGGAGCATGGGAGTATCGAGATCAATATAGCGGAAGCCACCAAGGCCCGCGACCAGACTGACGGACGCCATGATGCCAAGCCGGGACTCCATCATCGCGCCCACCATGAGCTCAATATGGGCGGCGCGGCAGACAGCCGCGATATCCAGCGCCTCGGAGAAACCAGACTTCATCAGCTTGATGTTGATGACATTGGCGGCGCTCATCCGCGCGATGCGTATGGCGTCCGCAGCGGTGTGAACCGCTTCGTCCGCCGCGATGGGCACGCCCGCGCGCTCAGTGACGTATTTGAGGCCGTCGAGGTCATGCCGGTGGGTGGGCTGCTCGAACAGCACAGGCGTCACATCCTCCTGCGCGAGCGAGCGCAGCAGGTCGAGCGCTTCGGTTGGGGTGTACCCCTGGTTGCCATCGAGCATAATGTCGCAATCGGGCGCGCCTTCCACCACAGCGAGCACCCGATCCAAATCGTCATCCACATCCAGACCAACTTTGATCTTGAGCACAGAAGCGCCTCGTTCCGCGTAGCGGCGGGCGAGGTCGCGCATGTGCTCTGGTGATTCGATCGGGATAGTGATGTCTGTTTCCACTTCGCTCACCGCGCCACCCAGGTATTTATAGAGCGGTATGCCCCAGGAGCGCGTAAGCGCATCGAGCATCGCCGCCTCAACCGCCGCGCGGGCGCAAGCCTGATGCTCGAAGCTGGCGGTCAAACGGCGGGCGACCGTGCGCCACTGCGCCACATCGTAGCCTTCGACGACAGGCAGCATGCCCCCAATCGCCGCCAGCGCGGTTTCCTGCGTCTCGCCACCGCTGGGAGGGAATGGCGCGGCTTCGCCGATCCCCTCGACGCCGTTGGCAAGACGGACGCGCGCCAGCACATTGCGCGCGGCGGTGACGCGCCCGGTAGCGATGGTGAATGGCTCCAGCAAGGGAACATCCAGCGGCTCGGCGCTCAGCGCGACAATCGTCGTCGGCGTGTGTTTGTTGTTTGGCACGGAAAACCATCCTCCCTGGCAGACGACGCGTCACGGAGCGTCTGACGCTATGCGCGACCTTCCCATTCCGCGTAAAACTGGTCGAGATACGCGAGCATGAAGCGGTGACGCTCTTCGGCGATCCGACGGGCGCGCGCTGTATTCAAACGATCTTTCAGCAGCAAAAGCTTCTCATAGAAGTGATTGATGGTTGGCGCCGGCTGTGAGCGGTAGTCCTCACGTGACATGCGCTCGCGTGGGGGAATACTGGGGTCATACATGGCCCGTCCCCGGGTCGCGCCATAGGCGAAGGCGCGCGCGATGCCAATAGCGCCAATAGCGTCGAGGCGATCGGCGTCCTGCACGACTTTGCCCTCCAGGGTCGTCATTGCCGGACGGTTTCCGCCTGCGAAGGACATCGTAGCGATGATATCCATCACACGCGCGCTCGTCTCACGAACGGCGCCATGTGTATCCAGCCAGTGACGTACACGCGCCTGGCCAGTCGCTTCGTCGCCAGCTATTTTGTCATCGGCGATGTCGTGTAGCAGCGCGGCGAGCTCGCAGATAAACGCATCCGCTCCTTCCTCGCGCGCGATACTTCCCGCCAGGCGGCGCACACGCTCGATATGGCTCCAGTCGTGGCCAGAGCTGTCACCCGCGAGCGCGTCGCGGGCGAATTCTTCCGCGCTGGCGGGCAGGCGCTCCTGATCCGCCAGCGCTGGC
>JAKAIY010000115.1:4263-12073 GCA_021814145.1 Chloroflexota bacterium | reverse complement strand
GCGCCTGCGCCAACACCCGAATACCTTCGTGCAAGAAGTCCACGTCGTCGCTCAGCTGCGCCTTGCGCAGCAGTTCCTCAAGTGCCATGCTAGTCTTGTCGGCCATGCCGTGATCCTCCTCGAACGGGTTCTTCATCTACCCGATGAGAATCACCTGCTGGCCGATCTCGTCAACCGACCTCAAATCCCCACACTCAATTGGACACTATCATGGGGCCGCACTTCCAAAGTGATTGAGGAACTGCGCAAGAAAACACAAAGCGGTATACAGGTGACGGTAATAGCAAGTGAAGATCAAGGAGGGGATCCTGTAGATGTTGAGGCAAGACGCGTGATAGAAAGCGCTGGCGTGACGTTTCGGACGTCGTCTGGCATGCATGAAAAAGTAGTATTCATTGACGACGAGATCACATACTGGGGCAGTTTGAATCCGTTATCACACGCTGGAACAACTGAGTTCATGGCGCGCGTTTCTTCCCGAGCTATCGCGCAGGCAATCGGTAAGATCGTCAACGTCTCTGTACGCGCAGATCCTGCGAAATGGGGCGCGGATTTCAAAGTCTCGTACAATGATCTTCCTCGCCGGGGTGGTATTTGCCCAAATTGTGGTGGCATGCTTGGCGTGAGGTGGGGTAGGTATGGCGCCTTCTATGGATGTTCCAATTATAGGCAATCACCTTCCTGCCAATTTCTACAAAATGTTACTGAACAGCAGTTAGCGCAGACACATGCCTTGAACGAAGTAGAATGCGATCAGTGCAGAGCTGGCCCCATGCGCCCACGCACAGAGCGCAAAGACATGTGGCTTGAATGTGCGGCGCCCACGCCTTGCGGTCATCGCCGTAAGATTGTCATAGACAAGCAGTAGCAATCCAGAGATTTTTTAATTCTCCGCCGCCGCTTCGCCGCCCTTGGGGCCGTAGAAGACGACCCAGGCGGCGAAGTCAGGCGTGAAGCGGGTGAAGCGGTGCTCGACGCCTGCGGGGACGAAGAGGACATCGCCCGGCGCGAAGTCGTAGGGCTGGCCATCACAGACGAACTCGCCGGTCCCCGTCACGATGATGTAGAGCTCATCCTGCTCGTGTGGCGTCTGGAAGTCCGTCTCTTTGGGCGCGAAGAGCGAGACGCTCATGCTGCCATGCCTGAGCGTCTCCACATCCCACACGCCCAGCGGCCACTTGGGCGTGGCGGGGAGCGGCAATTGGGCCAGCGCCTCGCTGACGGTCGCCTTGACCTTGCCGCGCATGCCGCGTTTCCCTCCCGCTGGCGCACGCGCGCCTACGCCGTCATCTCGCGGACGATCTCGCTGACGCGCTTGCCGTCGGCGCGGCCGCGGGTCTCCTTGCTGGCCAGCGGCATGACCGCCTTGAACTCCTTGCCGTGCTTCTCGATCAGCGTGGCGACTAGCGCGCGGATGTCGTCGTCGGTCATGCGCGCGGGCATATAGGCGCGCAGGATCTCCGCCTGGCGCGTCTCTTTCTCCGCCAGCTCGGCGCGGCCCGCGTTGCGGAAGATTTCGGCGGACTCCAGCCGCTGCTTGATCTGCTTGTCAAGGATCACGGCGCGGTCCAGGTCGGTAAGCGCGGCGCGGCTGCGGGCGACTTCCTCCTGCGTGAAACCGTCCAGCGCCATGCGGATCGTGTCCATGCGAATCTGGTCGCGCTGGCGGGTGGCCTCGGTCAGGTCGGCGCGCATGCGCTTGACGATCTCGGACTCGGCGTTGGTGTCAGCCATGACGGATTCTCCCTCTCTCGCATCTGATGAGCGAGGTCTATTCTCACGCGCCCGCCCCTCATCTGGAGCGCTACACGCGCGGCATACAGTATCGGATATTCACCATGCGCGCCGCATCAGTCAGCGGATGATCTTCACGCGCGGAATTCCCCAACCAGTATGCGTGATGCGCGCGGGTGAGCGCCAACCCACATCGTTTTCAGGCAACGCAAGCGGCTTGGGCGGTGGAGCGCTCCTGCCGCCCTTTGACGCTTCCGCGTTGTGGGCCGTACAATGCCGTTGGCCCCGAATGCGCGGGCGTTGTGTGCGAAGGGCAGGCGGAATCATGGCTCCAGGACGACAGGTGCGGTTGACGACACTCGCCAGTTGCGCGGGTTGAGCGGCCAAGATGGGCCCTGACGCCCTGGCGCACGTGCTGCGTCCACTCAGCCCAATCTTCGCCGGCGCGTCCCCTGACCTGCTCGTGGGTCTGGGTGTCGCGGACGACGCCGCTGTCTATCGCCTGAGTGACGAGCAGGCGATCGTCGTGACGCTAGACTTCTTCCCGCCAATCGTGGATGACGCCGCGACGTTTGGGGCCATCGCCGCCGCCAACGCGCTCAGCGACCTCTACGCGATGGGCGCGACGCCACTGCTCGCCCTGAATGTCGCCGCGTTCCCCGACACGCTCGACGCCAGCATTCTGACGGACATCCTGCGCGGCGGCGCGGAGAAGATCCGCGAAGCGGGCGCCACCGTCGCGGGCGGGCACACCGTTACCGACGATGAGCCAAAGTATGGCCTGGTAGCGATTGGCCTGATCCACCCACGGCGCATCTTCAACAAGGGTGGCGCGCGGCCCGGCGACACGCTGCTGCTGACGAAACCCCTGGGGACGGGGACAATTACCACGGCGCTGAAGAACGGCGCGAGCGGCGCGGAGTTCGAGGCTGGCCTCGCCGCCGCTGTCACCAGCATGACAACGCTCAACGCCGCCGCCGCGCGGGCGTTTCGCTCGATGGAGCCAGCCGTTCACGCTTGCACGGACATCACCGGCTACGGGCTGCTGGGCCATGCGCTGGAAATGGCGACGCAGAGCGGTGTCGCGCTGCGCTTCGACCTGGCGCGCATTCCCTGGCTGCCAGGCGCGCGGGCGCTGGCGGCGGCGGGTCATACGCCGGGCGGGACAGGGCGCAACCAGGAAGCTGTAGCCCCGCACGTGGTCTACGAGGGTGCGGTAGGTCCTGTTGACCGCTTGCTGCTGTGCGACCCGCAGACCTCCGGTGGCCTGCTGGCGGCCATCGCGCCAGACCGACTGGATGAGACGCTGGCGGCGTTGCGGGCGGAAGGCGCGGCGGCAAGCGTCATCGGGCGGGCCGAGGCGGGCGCGGGGCTGATCGTTGTGGCGGAGACGCCCGGCGGACGTGAGACTCCCGCGCGTATGTCCGCGCCAGCGGGAGGCGCGCGCCAGCGCGTGGCGTCATCAGAGAGGCCGAAGAAGCCAGAGGCGGCGGAAACGCCGGAAACACCAGAAGCGCCGGAAGCGTCCGCTGATCCGCTGGCGGCGCTGGAGGTGGCGCTTGGCCATACCTTTCACGACCGCAAACTGCTGGTGGACGCGCTGACACACCGCAGCTACGCGTACGAGTTCGCCGGGCCGGGGGTCGTCTCGAACGAGCGGCTGGAGTTCCTGGGTGACGCGGCGCTGGCCCTGGTGAGCGCCAGCCTGCTCTACCAGATGCGCTCTGACGCGCCAGAAGGCGAGCTGACGCAGCTGCGGGCGGCGCTGGTGCGCGCGTCAACGCTCGCGGCGCTGGCGCGCCGCATAGGGCTGAGGCCGCTGCTGCGGTTGGGGCGTGGCGAGGACGCCACCGGCGGGCGCGACCGTGACCTGCTGATCGCCTCAGCCTTCGAGGCGGTGATCGGCGCGCTGTATCTGGACGCCGGGCTGGAAACTGTGCGCGCGTGGCTGGAGCCGCTGCTGCGCGAGGAGGCCGAGCATGCGATCACGCACCAGCGTGTCAAGGACGCCAAGTCGCGCTTGCAGGAGCTGGCGCAGGGGCGGCTGGGTGTGACGCCGCGTTATCAGGTGATCAGTGAGGAGGGTCCTGCGCACGAGCGGGTCTTCACGGTGCGGGCGCTGCTGGGCGAGGTCAGCGTTGGCGTAGGGCAGGGCCATAACAAGCGTGAAGCCGAGCAGGCCGCCGCCGCCGCCGCGCTCGCCGATCCCGGCTGGACCCAGACGGTCGCGGTCGAGAGCGCCGGAGAGGAGGCGCCATGAGCGTCGAAGGCAGACTCGCCGAGCGCGGGCTGATCCTGCCCTCGCCCTGTACGGGCCGGGAGGTTGGCGCGCACGCCTGTAGCGCCGCCAGCGTGGCCGAGCCGCCGCTCGACATCGCGGAGTAGCGCAGAGAAGGCGTGGGGGCGGCGCCGTGTGGCGCTTATATGGACGCGCGAAGAGTGTGGAGGAGCGCCCGCGCGGGGAGTACGGCACGTTTAGCTGGCTGCTCAAGCCTGCGCTCGAACGCGCGGGTTTCGAGATCAGCGAGGAGCGGCACAGCCCCGCAGGAATCTACACCGGTTACCTGTGTGTGAAGCGCGACGCGACGCCGGGTGGCTGAATGGCTGGGCGAACGTGGCGCGTCCCGGGCGCCTCAGTGAGCGAATGACAGCAGACGTAAGCGTGCGTCATTCCAGAATTTGGAGCGTGTGTCCCCGCCTGAAGAGGAGAAAGCGACATGCCCTCACGCGACCCCATGGAGCCAGCCACCGCGCGGAACCTGAGCGGCGCCGGCCTGACGGAGGCGGCGCTGCGAAGCTTCGCCCACGGCGATTCGGAGCGTTTCAACCAGATCGCGCAGAGCCTCGTCCGGCATTTGCACGCCTTCATCAGCGAAGTCCAGCTAACCGAGGAGGAGTGGGCCAAGGGCGTCGAGTTCCTGACGCGCACGGGCCACATCACCACTGACCAGCGGCAGGAGTTCATCCTGCTCTCCGATGTGCTGGGCGCTTCGATGCTGGTGATCGGCATCAACAATCAGCGTCCCGCTGGAGCGACCGAGTCCACGGTCTTCGGCCCGTTTTTCGTCGCGAACTCGCCGCGCTTCGCCCTCGGCGACAACATCGCCAACGGCGCTCCTGGCGAGCCCTGCTATATGGAGGGATACGTGCGCTCGCTATCGGGCGAGGCGGTCCCGAACGCGCGCGTTGAGGTCTGGCAGGCCGATGACGAGGGCCACTACGATGTGCAGGTCGCTGGCCTGCCCGCCCCGCGCGGTCGCGGCCACCTCTTTACGGATAACGACGGGCGCTACGCTTTCTGGTCAGTGCGCCCATCGGCGTACCCCATCCCCGAAGATGGCCCTGTGGGTGACCTGCTGGCCGCAGCCAACCGCAGCCCGATGCGCCCGGCGCATGTGCATTTCATGATTACCGCGCCGGGCTATCAGACCCTGGTGACGCACGTCTTCGCGGAAGGCGATCCCTATCTCGACTCGGACGCCGTGTTTGGCGTGAAGTCGTCGCTGATTACGCCGTTCGCGCGTCACGAGGCGGGCGCCGCGCCTGATGGCAGCCAGGTCAACACACCCTACTACACCATGCGCTACGATTTCACGCTCGCGCCCACTCAATAGAACACGGTTTTCGATTCCCCGATGTGTCGCCCTACTCCCCCAAGAGCCCATAAACGGCCACATCTGGCAGGACGTATGCGGCAGGATGGCGCCAGGCGCTGGGGTCATGGGCGCCGGGCTACCGCGCGCTCATCCCGGCTTCGAGAGGAGGATAACATCCATGGCGCGTCAGACACCTCCACAGCCTGAGGAGATCGCGGCTGGGTCCATCACGTTCGAAGAGCTGCGACTGGCGGCGCGCAATCACGCCATGCCGCTGGAAGCGCTCAGGTATCCCATTACACCAGCGGGACTGCATTACCTGCTGATTCACTTTGACATTCCTTCCGTGGATGTCGCGGGCTGGCGGCTTTCGGTGGATGGCCTGGTCGAGCGGCCGCTTGAGCTCAGTTTGGAGGCGCTTGGATCACGGCCAGCCGTTTCCCTGCCCGTCACGCTGGAGTGCGCCGGCAACGGGCGCGCGCTGCTTGAGCCGCGACCTGTGAGCCAGCCGTGGATCACCGAAGCCGTGGGTACAGCCATCTGGACGGGTACGCCTCTCGCGCCGATTCTCAAAGAGGCAGGCTTGCGGCCCGATGTAGTCGAGATTCTGTTTACCGGGCTGGATCGTGGCGTTCAGGACGGAGAGACTCAGGACTATCAGCGCAGCCTCACCCTCGACGAGGCGCTGCGCGAGGATGTCTTGCTGGCGTATGCGATGAATGGCGAGCCGCTGCTTCCGCAGCACGGATTCCCGCTACGCCTTATCGTGCCCGGATGGTATGGTATGACCCACGTCAAGTGGCTGAGCCGCGTCACTGCGCTGGCCGAGCCGTTCCGTGGCTATCAGCAGGCTGTCGCCTACCAGATCCAGACTACTGAAGATGGCCCCATGACACCGGTCACGAGGATGTTGCCGCGCTCGCTGATGGAGCCACCCGGCATCCCAGACTTTTTCTCGCGGACCCGATACCTCTCGCCTGGGCCGTGTCCATTGCGTGGCCGGGCCTGGTCGGGGCAGGGGCGCGTCGTTCAGGTCGAGGTCAGCGTGGATGGCGGCCACTCGTGGCGGCTCGCTGAGCTCGGCGAAGCGCCCGAGGCCTCGCCATACGCCTGGCGCCCATGGACGTTCATGTGGCAGGCGGCGCCCGGCGCGTACGATCTCTGCTCGCGGGCCACAGACGAAACCGGGCTTACGCAGCCACTCGATGCGAGCTGGAACAGCGGGGGATTCTCGAACAACGCGATACAGCGCGTAGCGGTCGTGGTGGAATAAACGCGGCGCTGCCCGGCGTCTTTCCTCGCTGTGGGCGCGCGTGACACGCTCCGTCTCCATAGCGAGCGGCCCCAGCTTTCAGCGCTGTTGGCGGGTGGGGCCGCTCGGCGTGGCGCCCGATCTCGCTGAGCGGCTAATAGCCGCCCGCGCCGTAGCCGCCTGATGTCGGTGACGCCGCGGGAGCGGGCGCGCCCGTGGTCGCCAGCCCGGGGACAGCCACAAACCACTTGCCGCCGACGCCTTCGCCGTTGGCGTCGGTCTGCGCGTGATCGCCCGCGTAGGTGTAGAGCGGGTGGCCGTTATACTCGACCTGCTTGCCGTTCGCGCCGTTCAGCGTCGTGAGTGTCCCGGAGAGACCCGATCCCGTGACGCCGCTCCCACTGGCGGTCAGCGGCGGCCACGTCTGGGCGCATGCGCCGCTACAGGCGATGGTCGTAGCGGTGTCAGGCGTGAAGTAATAGAGCGTCATGCCGGCGGAGTTCGCCAGCACAGTCTCCGTCTTGCCGCTGACCGTCACAGTCTTTGTGCAGACAATGGCGCTAGGCGCGCAGGTGAGGTTGATCTGGGCGGATGCGCCTGGCGTGTTGGTCGGGCTTGTCCCGCCATACGCGCCACCGCTTCCACTGGTGGTCGCCGTCCCGCACGCCGCCAGCGCCAGGGCGCTCACCAGCGCCAGCGCCATCAGTTCTACCAGCGTCCCCACGCGCTTCCCGCTAACGTATGCCATGTCGAAGCCTCCTGAGACAGCGCCTCTGGCGGGCGCACCCTCTGGTTCACACAGGGGACTACGCGGGGTGTTACAGTGGGCGCGGCTCCACATCCTGGTTCCTTCTCTCACGGACATGGGATACGGCGCGCCCAGCGAGCATCTTGCTTGACATGAGTACGGGCGGCGCCAGTGACGAACTGGTTGTATGCTGGCTCTGGCGCGAAAGATGACCCGCGGCCAGGAAGCCGGTTCAGGCTTGCCTGGCCGCAGGAATAGAGCGTGCGTGTGGCTACTCGCCCTGCTTGGCCTGGCGCTCGCGCTCACGCAGCTCGACGCGGCGGATCTTGCCGCTGATCGTCTTGGGCAGCTCGGTGACGAACTCGATCTCGCGCGGGTACTTGTACGGCGCGGTGACGGACTTCACGTAGTCCTGCAGCTCGGTAGCCAGCGCCTCGGAGGGCTGGTAGCCGGGGGCGAGGATGACGAACGCCTTGACGA
>JAKAIY010000115.1:0-4253 GCA_021814145.1 Chloroflexota bacterium | reverse complement strand
TGTCGGGTCAGGGCTGGCGACCACCGCCGACTCTACCACCGCCGGATGCTCCACCAGCGCGCTTTCGACCTCGAACGGGCCGATGCGATAGCCGGCGGAGATGATCACGTCGTCGGCGCGGCCCACGAACCAGAAGTAGCCGTCGGCGTCGCGATAGGCCCGGTCGCCGGTGAGGTACCAGTCACCAACAAACGAGCGCTCCATCGCCTCCGGGTTGCGCCAGTATTCGCGGAACATGCCGAGCGGGCGCTCCGGCTTGACGCGCACGGCGATGTCGCCCTCCTGGTTGGGGCCAAGCTCGCGTCCATCGTTGTCAATCACCGCCAGGTCGAAGCCGGGCGAGGGCATGCCCATCGAGCCGGGGCGCACCTCCAGCGGAGGGAAGTTGCCCGCCAGCAGCACAGTCTCTGTCTGGCCGTAGCCGTCGCGGATGGTCAGGCCGGTTCCCTCACGCCAGGAGTCAATCACCTCCGGGTTGAGCGGCTCGCCCGCGCCGACACAGTGGCGCAGCGAGGAGAAGTGGTAGCTCTTCAGGTCGTCCTGCACCATCACGCGGTAGGCGGTGGGCGGCGCGCAGAAGACTGAGATCGGGTACTTCGCCAGCATCTCCAGCGTCGCCTTGCCGTCGAACTTGCCGCGCGCGTCCTGGACGAAGATCGCCGAGCCGTTGCCCCACGGGCCAAAGAAGTTGGACCACGCCGCCTTGGCCCAGCCCATCTCAGAGAGATTCCAGACGAGATCGTCGGGAGTCAGGTCCAGCCAGTAGCGCCCGGTGACCAGCGTATGGCCGACGGGGTAGCTGGCGTGGGTATGGACGACCATCTTGGGGTAGCCGACGGTGCCGCTGGTGAAATAGATCAGGCAGGGGTCGCTGGCCACTGTGCGGCGGTCGTACCAGGTGAGCGCGGCGGAGTCCACAATGGGGTGATAGCCTGCGCAGCCTGCTGGCGCGGCCTCGCCGGGATCGCCAACCGAGACCACGACGCGGAGCGTGGGGCACTGCGCGCGTACCTGGCTCAGCTTCTCGATGCCGCTGGTGTCGGAGATGAACGCTACCGCCTCCGCCACCTCGGCGCGATAGGCGATGTCCTTGGGGGTCAGCAGCGTTGTGCAGGGGATGCCGATGGCGCCGAGCTTCATCAGGCCGAGCATCGTCTCCCACCACTCGACCACGCGCGGCAGCATCAGCAGCACGCGATCGCCCTTGCCGATGCCCAGCTTCTCAAAGGCATGCGCCGCGCGGCTGCTCTGCTCATCGAAGTGGGTAAACGTGTAGCGCTCCTCACTCCCATCGGGGCCAACCCAGAGCATCGCCAGCTTTTCCGGATCACGCGCCCACTTGCCGATAGTGTCTATCGCAAAGTTGTAGTCTTCCGCGACCTCCCACTTGAAGTCGCGTCGCGCCTGTTGGTAGTCGGTCATGTTGTGCCGCTCGCTTTGCGGCGTCTGCCCGGTCGTCATATCCAGCCCTCGCTTCGCCCGCGCGGCGCGCCGTTGCGCCGCATTAACGCTCTCAACTCCTCCAGGCGGCTCCGCGCGTTTACGCGCGTGGGGCCATGTCGCTTGTTAGTATACGCTATCCAGCGGCGGCGCCTCTTGCGGCCGCTCGCGGGCGCCCGCAGGCGACGCGCTGGTGGTATGCTGCCTTTCAGCAAGCGCGCGCATTCCTGGTGCCATGAGCTCTGTTTTTGAGGGAGGATGTCCGTTGACGCATAACGATCCTGAGGACAGGTCCGCGCCAGTCGTGGCGGAAGGGAGCGAGTTCCTCGTGCGGCGGGACATCGCCTTCCTCAATCATGGCAGCTTTGGCGCGCGGCCACAGCCCGTTTTCGAGGCCTATCAGCGCTGGCAGCGCGAGCTTGAGGCGCAACCTGTCGAGTTTCTGGGGCGCCGCATCACAGAATTGCTCGCCGGGGCGCGGGCGTCACTGGCCGCCTATACGGGAACGCGGGCGGACAACATCGTCTTTGTTCCCAATACCACACACGGCGTCAACATCATCGCGCGGTCGCTCGATCTGAAGCCGGGTGATGAGGTCCTGGCCACCGACCACGAGTACGGGGCGGTGGAGCGGACGTGGCGGTTCGTCTGCGAGCGGCGCGGCGCACAGTTCCGCACACAGCCCATCCCGCTGCCCGTGACCACCCCGGAGGCGATGATCGAGGCGCTATGGGCGGGCGTCACCGCGCGGACACGGGTGATCGTGGTGAGCCACATCACCTCGCCCACCGCGCTGATCTTTCCGGTGGCGGAGATCGCGCGGCGTGCGCGCCACGAAGGCATCCTCACCGTGATAGACGGCGCGCACGCCCCCGGCCAGATAGACCTGAATCTGGAGGAAATTGGCGCGGACTTCTATGTGGGTAACTGCCACAAATGGCTCTGCGCGCCTGTCGGGGCGGGCTTCCTCTATGCCCGACCGGAGCGGCAGCCGCTGCTGGAGCCGCTGGTGGTGAGCTGGGGCTGGCAGTCCCGCAATCCCAGCGGATCGCCGTTTCAGGACTACTTCGAGTGGATTGGCACCGACGACCCAGCCGCCTACCTCAGCGTCCCCACCGCCATCGCTTACCAGCGCGAACATGACTGGCCCGCCGTTCGCGCCGCCTGTCACAGCCTCGCCCGTGAGGCTCGCGAGCGCATCGGCGCGCTCACTGGCCTGCCGCACATCGCGCCCGATTCGCCGGACTGGTGGGCGCAGATGTTCGCCGCGCCGCTGCCCATCGCTGACGTGGAGGCGATGGATGAGCTGAAGCGGCGGATGTGGGAGGAGCGCCAGGTCGAGGCGCCAATAACCCAATGGCGCGACCAGTTCTTCATTCGTGTCTCCATCCAGGCCTACAACGCGCCGCGCGACGTAGACCGGCTGCTGGAGGGGCTGGCGCGGCTGCTGCCGTCCTCGAACCGGCGCTGAGCCTGATGTGGAGCGGACTGGCGCTGGGGGCCCGTGAAAACCCGCCAGGCGTGAGCCCCGTCAGGGCTTGAGCGCCGCGTCAAGCTCCTCAAGGAGCGCCCGCAGCGCGGCCATGCGCTCTGGGCCAAGGCGCTCCGTCAGTTCCTCCTCCAATCGCTGCAGCGCCGCTTCCGCTACCCGCTCCACTTCGCGCCCCTTGGCGGTGAGCCGCACCAGTTTCGCCCGGCTGTCGAGTGGGTCGGGCGTGCGCTCCACATACCCCCGCTCCTCGAGGTAGTCCGCCAGGTGGCCGATATATTGCTTCGTTAGCTGGGTCTGCTCCGCGATCTCCGTGATCCGTGACCCTTCGCGACGCAGGTGACGGAAGAGGTTGTCGCCATGCGCCGGCTGGATATCGGGGTAGCCTGCCGCCGCGAGCGCCTCGTGCAGGCGAAGCAGATGCGCCCGATATGGCGCCCAGAGCAACTGGCCCATGTGCTTGCGCGACTCCACACATTCCTCCTTGACAGGATAGGAAACAATGTTTACTATTTGGTCAACCAGGGTTACTATAACATGATCGCGCTAAGTCCGACAGTACCGTCGGTATTGTCAATTCTTTCAGGAGACAGCAGCTATGCGAGACCCCAGTGACGCTCAGTCCCAGCCATACGTGGTCGCTCATGACGCGGGCGAGCCTATCTGGTTCCTTGGCACGCTCATGACCGTAAAAGCGACAGGAGACACCACCGGTGACGCGTTCGGCCTTATCGAGCAGGAGCTTCCCCCCGGCTTCGCCACCCCGACGCATATCCATCACAACGAAGACGAGCCATTCTATATCCTGGAAGGCGAGCTGACGTTCCACTGCGGCGAGCGCACGCTGGTCGCGGGAGCGGGCGCGTTCGTCTTTCTGCCGCGAGAGATCGCGCATGGATTCCAGGTGACCAGCGAGACGCCCGCGCGAATCCTGCAGTTCAACATGCCCGCAGGCGTGGAGCGGTTCTTCATCGAGGCTGGCGAGCCCGCCACGGAGGGCGCGCAGCCTGGGCCGCCCGATTTCGGCAAGATGATGGCGCTCGCCGCGAAGTATCACATGGAGATCATGGGGCCGCCAGACCACGATTAACGCGGCGCTTCATCACATTCTGGCGCATTGACAGATTGAGGGCGAGGCCCGGATGTTCCTGGCCTTGCCCTCATCATGTCTTCCAGGGGAGGGGACGTTTTGCTATTTTACATAATAGAGCAACTTACGAAAAGCAGAGACAGGCACGAGTGATGCGGGATAGAGCGGCATGCGCGCCTATTCGACCGATCTGAAAGAACGCTTGGTGCGAGCGGTGGCCGACGGTCAGCCCAT
>JAKAIY010000245.1 GCA_021814145.1 Chloroflexota bacterium | reverse complement strand
TAGTCATCCGGCGTCGTGATCGAGTCGCCGATCAGCGTCTGGATCGGGCCGGTGATCTTGCCGGTGTTGGTGTCACAGGTCTCACTGTTGAAGTCCGCCGCGTCCTTGATCGCGTACAGATAGTACGAGGCGCCGAACGCGTTGCAGGGGTTCTCCGCGCGGTCCATCGAGAACGCGTAGGTCTGCGCGGTGATCGGCGTGCCGTCGCTCCACTTGAGATCGTGGCGCAGCGAGAAGGTCCAGGTCAGACCGTCTGAGCTGACCGCCGGCAGCGCGGTGGCCGCCCACGGGATCGCCTTCAGGTTCTGGTCGAGCACGACCAGTCCAGGGTAAACAGCTTCGATCACCCTGCCCGAATAGAGGTCGGTCGCGTTCGCCGGATCAAGGGACTTCACATCACCCACAGGTAGCTGCAAACGAGCGATCTGCTGGCTGTCGGGAAGAGCGCCGGTAGTGTTTGTGCCGCCACAGCCGGCCAGCAGCAGCGCGAGGCTGCCGGCCAGCGTGAAAACGCTGGCCAGCGTGGCTTTACGTGCGCCCAGTCGCATGAAATTTCCTCCAAACCCATAGCGCAGGCGTATCCTTTTTACACGTCCCCAGCCATCACCCGCGCGCCGGTCGCCTGGCGCGCTCATGGCGCATAAGCGATAATTTCAGGCAGTGAGAGTGGAGCAAGCGATCAACGTGTTTTCCAGATGCGCCCGCGCTACGGGTGTCGCGCCTGGCGCGTATGCCGCGCCAGACAGCAATACCCGAAGAGCCGGTAGCGGTCCAGCGCGCTAGCGCATGGCCCGCCTTTAGCTTCACACCCGGGCGGCGAGCGCGCCGCTCGCCGCCTGGATGCGGGATGGATTCCGGCGTGTTGTTGCGCGACTACGCCAGAATCTTGGTGACGCCACAGGCGTCGGACGAGTCAGGGGAGCCACGCGCGTCCGTGCGATTCCGGGTCGCCACACCATCCAAAAACGCGGACGGGCCGCGCGTTTCCTCAACCGCCGCATGGTGGATTCGGAGTGCGCCTGACATACGCCTTACCTTGACTACGTCGCGATTTTGCGAGGCTTCGCATAAAAATCCTAGGTATTAATTATGAGTTTCCGTGGATAGGAGCGCCCGCTAGACTATTCTACTGAAGCGCGCCGGGAGCTATCACGCAGAGCGTGTCAGGTGGGAATCCGGCGCATACGACAGGCGGTGGCCCCAGCGCCAGGAGGAATACGCGCATGCCCAGTGATGGCCAGCGCCCCGCGCCCGATGCGCCAGGCAGCCCCTGGCGTACGCGCGCTTCGCGTGTCGTGTACCGCAATCCCTGGATGACGGTCATGGAGCACAGCGTCACGCGCCCAGACGGGAACCCTGGCCTGTATGGCGTCGTGGACCCAGGCGATAACGTCACCATCGTCGCGCTTACCGATGATGGCCGGGTCTGGCTGGTTGAAGACTTCCTCTATCCTATCCAGCGGCGCGCCTGGCAGCTTCCCACAGGGGGCGTTGAGCCGGGAGAGGAGCCCCTCGCCGCCGCCCGCCGCGAGCTGCTGGAGGAGACAGGCGTCACCGCCGTGCGCTGGGACACGCTGGGCGCGTTCTATCTCAGCCCCGGC
This sequence comes from Chloroflexota bacterium, assembly GCA_021814145.1. Classification (GTDB taxonomy): domain Bacteria; phylum Chloroflexota; class Ktedonobacteria; order Ktedonobacterales; family JADMIN01; genus JAKAIY01. The sequence continues at coordinate 1,079 of JAKAIY010000245.1, read as the reverse complement.
GTCACGACGCAACGCAGCGCGCTCTTCCTCGCGCGCGACCTTACGGAGGGGCCAGCCAGGAGGGAAAGTACCGAGCGCGGCATGAGCGCGCGCACGCTTCCGCTCGATGAAGCCTATACCATATGCCTGCTCGCCAGCGAAGCGAGCGGCGCCAACGCCGTCACGGCGCTTGGCCTCTGGCTCGCGCGCGCCCGACTTGCCAGCGAAGCGGCGTCTTTATAAGGCGTGCTGATCGGAATTAAAACACGCGGCCCCGCCTCGCCGCCGCCGCGCCTGGTCAGGCTGCCCTGAACATGGCGCGTTTGGCGATGAGACGGAGACCGTGACGGCGGGGCGACGCGACGTGATGTGTGGCGCTCAACGGCGCGCGCCCAACCGTAATCCCTCGGGTAGAGGTTTCGTGCGACTCGCTAGACGCCCACTAGTGGGCCTGGATGTACATGTTCTGCCAGGACTCGCGCGGGATCAGACCGCCAGCGGTGATCGTGAAGCCGATCAGATAGGGCTTCGTCTCCCACCAGTTGGTGGCCTGGTCAAGCGGCAGCCAGCCAACTTCCTTCACCAGGATCTGCTCGGCCTGCTGGTACTGCTGCAGGCGCTGCGCCTGATTCGGGTTCGCGTCGGCTTCCGCCATCAGCTTGTCCGCCGCCGGATCGCAGGCGTAGCCCGCGTTGTAGGCGCTAGAGCAGGTCAGGTTGGTGGACAGCCAGTCCTGCGGGTCCGGATAGTCCTCGATCCAGGCGATCGCCCAGAACTGGACCTTGTGCGCCGACAGGTCCTGCAGCAGCGTGTTGAAGTCAATCGAGGTGATCGAGACCGGGTAGCCCGGCATCGCCTTCAGCCACATCTGCTGCGCCGCGGCGGCCTCATTCTGGGTATCCGTGCTGCCCGACGTGATCGTCAGCGTGACCTTGGGGCACTTGCTGAAGTCCGTCGCCGTGCCACAGCCGGTCGAGGTGGCGTAGGCGGCGGCCAGCTGGTTGGCCAGCTGGGTGTTGCCCGACAGGTTCTGCGTGCCGTCCGGGCCGACCAGCGCGGGGTTGTAGCCCGGCATGCCACTCGGCACGATATGGTTGGTC
>JAKAIY010000008.1 GCA_021814145.1 Chloroflexota bacterium | reverse complement strand
CGGGGGGCGCGGGCGAGCGCAAGCGATGCTTCGGGCGAGCGCGGGGTGGCGCGGGCGGTTGAAACCGCGCCTCAAGGCGGCTCACGCCGCCACAAGACCTGCCTCCGCAGGTCCTCGCTCGCCAACGTGGGTCCGCGAAGGCGGACCTTGTGGCCCGGAGGGCCTTCAGGCGCGAATTTATTCGCCGGGCGCTCGCCCTCGGCAGGGCCTTCCCCTCTGAGGGGAAGGTGGCCGAAGGCCGGATGGGGTCAGTCCTCTCCCTTGTAGATGCTGAACGGGCGGGCGTCGCGGTGGAGGATGGCGGAGTCGCGCTCGCGGCTGGCGGCGGCCTGCGCGCCGTGGTAAGCGCGCCATTCGGCGGGGGCGTCCTTGCTCTCGCCGCCGTGCGGGGTGATGCGCTGGCGCACACGGCAGATGACTGGCGTGTTGACCGCCGCGCCCCCGATAACCGCCTGCCCCTTGGAGAGCGCGGGCAGGCTGTCCAGCAGCTCGCGGCCCACGCCCTCAACGGCGGCGCGCACGCTCTGCTGGTCAACCTCGTTGACGATGCGCATGATGCACTGCGTCAGGCACTGGCTGAGCGCGTCGGGGTCCAGCTTGCCGGGCCGCTGGCTGATGAGGCCCATGCCCACGCCGAACTTGCGCCCCTCGGCGAGAATCTGCTTCACGATGCGCGTCGAGACCACCTCATCGCCATGCGGCGCGAAGTGGTGCGCCTCCTCCACCAGCACGAAGACGGGATAGTCCAGATAGTTCTCGGCGCCCTCATGCGACTTGCCGCGCTCGGTATCCACGCGCGCGTTGAAGATGCGCCGCAGCAGCGTCGCCACGATCACCTGCTGGTCGCGCTCGTCCACCTCGTTGAGCTGCAAGACCGTGCACTGCCCTGGCTTCAGCGCCTCGCGCAGGTTCAGGTGGAAGTGCGGGTCGAAGACCATGTTGTTGTCGCCGAAGCGCTCGTCAATCTTCCAGTGCAGCGCCGCGACCGTGCTGTTGCCGCTATCGTCGCCGCTCTCCTCATTCTTGTCGCGCGCCACCTCGCTGACGGCCTTCTTCAACTCGTCCGCCGTCCAGGGCTGGCCGCCCTTCTTCGCGTGGCGCAGATTGTCATACGCGCGGCCCAGGAAGTGGTGCTGCTTGTCGGTCATGCCCGGCAGCAGGTAGCGCAGATCACCCAGCGTCAGCGTCGAGAGGCGCACCTTGACCTCATCATGCTTGTAGATGCGCGTGGCGGCGCGATAGCGGGGGTGCGCGCGGCCGCCTTTCAGGGCCGCGCCCTCCGTCTCGCCGTCGCCGAACTCATCGTGGTTGGCGATATCCTGGAGCGAGGTGTACTCGCCGTGGGGATCAATCACCAGCACGGCGGCGCCGTTGTAGGGGCGCATCAGCTCCTCGACGATCACGCTGGCGAGGTAGCTCTTGCCCGCGCCGGTGCTGGCGATAATCGCCAGATGGGTGCTCACCAGGTCCTTGACATCGAAGACAACCGGCACGGCGCCCTCCGGGCGGGTCAGCAGCGAGCCGATATGCGCGCCGCCAGCGTCGCCGGGGGCTTTGCGCGAGAGCGCGGTGGCCAGCCAGGCGTCATCCGCCAGGTAGATCGGCGTGCCGGAGCTGGGCGGTATCCACGGGTTGACGAACGAGCCGAGGCGGTGGTCGTAGTAGCCCATGATCGCCACGCTCAGCTCGAAGAGGTCGCTGGCGCGCTGGTCGTAGCCCACCAGCGCCGCCACCTCCGACGGCGAGACGCCCGGCTCGGAGAGGAACGTATCGGGGAAGAGCTGCACCGGCTCACGCCGCAGAATGCGCCCCAGCACGCGCCGCGGCTCGCGCCCGTCGCTGGCGCCATCGCCCTCCAGCAGGTAGTAGACGTACTCGCCATTCTTGAGCAGGCGGCTCTCGTCGCGTGAGATGAACGTGTATTCGTGGATCGTCTCGCCGGGGCCCTTGGTAATGCCAATCGGCGCGGCGGGCGCGGGCGCGGGCGCGCTCCCATTCTGGCGCGCGGCGCCACGCTCGGCGGGCCGCTCGGAGCCGGATTGTCTCATGACATCACCTCTACTCGGTTTACCCACGTCGCCTATGCGTCCGCCACCCGACCTCACCCCCTGGCCCCCTCTCCTCATTAGGAGAAGGGGAAACGAGACTCCCCTCTCCTCGTAGGAGAGGGGTTGGGGGTGAGGTCCGCGTTCTCTACCCTGCCGGCTGCACCTTCAGCCGCCAGGCGAAATTACGCCGCACGATGGAGAGTAGCGCCCGCCGCTCCGGGAAGAGCGTCTCCAGCCGCTCGATCACGCGCAGGAGCGCCATCGGCAGCAGCGCGTTGTCCAGCTGGACGGCGTGCGGCAGGTAGCCCATGTGGAGGTAGGGGCGGCCTGGCGCGCCAGCGGACCCGGCGGCGTCCGCGCCCTCATCCGCGAAATAGTGGAACGCGCGCACCGCCTCATCGCCCAGCGGCGAGACCACCGCGCCAAGATCGGGCGCCAGCGCCGGGACGCCGTGACTGACCCGCGTCCGCCCGTCCGCGCCGCGCTCGACAGCGCCGAGCAGCAGCACCAATACCAGCGCCGCGCGCTCTGTAACGTAGTCCGGCGAGAACAGCTCGACCTGCGCGTCATTGGAGAGGCGCGGTCCCATCGCGCCGAACGCGGGATTCATCAGGATCGTGTCGTAGATCAGCCCAACCGCCCAGGACTCCGCCGGAGCGTGGCCGGGCAGCGTATCGCCGGATGGCTGGATGAGCGCGTCGGGCAAGGGCGCGCCGGTTCGCAGCGGGATGCGCACGAAGGAGCCGAAAGCGTAGTCCTCTGGCGCGGGCGGCGTCGCCGTCTCGCCAGGCGCGTAGATCTGGCAGGTATAGCGGACATGCGATTCAGAGCGGACAATCTTGCCGATGTCCGCTCCGCCGCGCGCCAGCGGCCCCACGCCGCGCGTATCCGTCTCGCTGGCGCGGCCCGCCCGCGCTGGCAGGCCAGCCCGCCCGGTTCGGTCCATCATCCCGCGCGCCCTCCCGTCAGGTTCGCCACGCGCCGCACGCATGCCCGTTTGATTACCCCAGTATATCACGCGCGGCTCCAGCGACCCGGAAAGCGGAGGCTATTTCTTCTTCGGCGTCGCCACAGGCGTCGCGGTCGCGTGGCTGGCTGGCGTAGCGGTGGGCAGGGTGACACCGGGGATGTTGGTCGGGATGGTGATATGAGCGGCGGCCACGTTCCCGGCGATTATGACGCCAACCGAGATCAGGATGATCAGCGCGATTACCAGTATCAGGACCACGACGCTGCGCAGCGGAGACGGTGAGCGGAAGCGCTCTGGGGGCGACAGCGGACGCGACGCGGAGCGGGCGCTGGGACGCCGCCCGGTCGCCGCCATGTAGGTGACGGTGCGCCAGTAGTCATCGTCCCTGAGCCAGGCGCTCCGCTCCACCTGGGACGTGGCGGCGCCGCCGGGCGCTCCCCCAGACGCCGGGCCTTTCGTTATCCGCGCGCCACGCGGCTCGCCTGGTTGGGCCGCCGCGCCGTCCATCTCAGGGGGCTTGCCCGCGTCCTCGCCCGCTGGCGGCGTACCCACATAGTGTGACTGCTCCGGCTCCATTGCGGCAAAGCTCCTCTCGCCACACACCACGCTCGCGCGTCGCGGATGACGCCAGCCGCGACGCGCGAGCGCGGGGTCCATGCCATATTCACCATGCTATACGGGATTGTATTCCACCGCGTGACAGGCCAGCGCGCGGGATATAGCCCGTTCGGTCGCGACCGGTCCCGCGGGGGTCTTCAGGCGGCGCGTGTCGCGCATAGCGTATGACGTTCGGCTCCATCACGCTATAACATGGCGCCTGCCCGGCTTTAATCTTGCGTTCACGCATATGTGTTAGTATTATCGCAAAGAGAGACTGGCGGGATCCGCGGGGGGCGGGCCGCTGGGGCGGAGCGATGTGGTTGCGACGTGGATCGCCCATTGAGGGGAAGGCGCGTGTGTGGGATGAGCGCATGCGGGGTGAGGACGGCCCCGAAAAGCGTGACTGGCGGGGTGGAAGAATGGCTGAAGCGCCAGCCCCTGGCGCTGACGGACCTGACAGCGGGCAAGAATTCGAGCTGGACCTGACCGATCTGGCCTATGGCGGGGACGCTGTGGGCCGCTACGAAGGGCGGGCGGTCTTTGTGCCAGGCGCGCTGCCCGGTGAGCGGGCGCGCGTGCGACTGATCCGTGAGCGCGCCAACTACGCGCGCGCCGAGCTGCTCGAGGTGCTGCGGGCGTCGCCTGACCGCGTGGAGCCGCGCTACCCGGAGCTGAGCGATTCCGGCGGCTTCCAGTGGCAGCATATCGCCTACCCGGCCCAGGTCGCCTGGAAGACACGCATCGTCCGCCAGCTCCTCATGCGCATCGGCAAATTCAGCGAGCCACCCGTTCTCCCCGCGATTGGCATGCCCACGTCCGCTGACACCTGGCGCTATCGCACGGTGGCGCAGTTCGCCATCGCCCCTGATGGCGCGATTGGCTTCCGCCGCGCCGAGAGCCACGACGTGCTGGACATGCCGGAATGCCCCATCGTTCATCCGCAGCTTGATACTCTATATCAGCTCATACGCCAGTGGATCCGCGATCGCTGGGGCGCGCGCGCGTATGACTTCACCGAGCGTTTCACGCTGCGCGTGGCGGTCGGCGCGCCCGGCGAGAAGTCGTCCGGCCCGCTGGCGATGGCGGGCGGGCATTCGTATCGCGGCAGCGGTGGCGCGCTGCTCACCATCGAGGCGCGGCCTGGCGCTCCATTCGAGAGCGAAGGCGGGCCCGACACCGTGGCGAGCGCGCTGCGGATGGCGGTCCCTGGCCTGGCGGGCGTGGTGATCCTCGGCCTGCCAGTCGGGCGCGGGCGTATCACCGCCGGGCAGGATTTCGTGCACGATCAGGTGCTTACGCACGTCTACCGCATCTCCGCTGGCTCATTCTTCCAGGTCAACCCGACCCAGACGCCCGTGCTGGTGGAGCGCGCGATGGAGGCGCTGCGTCCGCTCCCGCGCGATGTCGCGCTGGATGGCTACAGCGGGGTCGGCCTCTTCTCGCTCTTCCTCGCTGACCGCGTGGAGCGGGTAATCGCCATCGAGTCGCAGCCGAGCGCCGTCGCTGACGCGCGGGAAAGCGCCCGGCTCAACGGCCTGAACAATGTATGGGCGTACGAGGGGGTGCTGGAGCGCGTAATCGGCGTCATGCGGCGGCAGCGCGAGCGCGTGGACATCGCCCTGGTGGACCCGCCACGCGCTGGCTGCCTGCCCCGCGCGCTGAACGAGCTGACGGCGATTGGCCCGCGCACGCTGGTCTACGTCTCATGCGACCCCTCCACCCTCGCCCGTGATCTGCGCCTGATCTGCGACTCCGGCTACCGCCTGACCACCGTGCAGCCGGTGGATATGTTCCCTTACACCTCGCACATCGAGTGCGTCGCGGCTTGCGAGCGCATCGCGCCCTGAGCGGCTTGCCTCAGGGCGCGCCTCTCCCATACCTGAACAGGAGAAGCCTGCCTTGGACATCCCAATTGACGGCGCCAGCGTCTTCGTCCTCCCGGTTGGCGACGAGCGCAACTACCCGCTGTTTGTCATCCACGGCGGGCCAGGGCTCGACCACACGGAGATGAGCCCCTGGCTCGACAGCCTGAGCGATACCTTCCGCCTGCTCTACATTGACCTGCGCGGGCAGGGACGCTCGCAGCGCGTGGACCCGGCGACGCTGACGCTGAGCCGCTTCGCCCTGGACGTGACCAGACTGGCGGAGGCGCTGGGGCTGGCGCGCTATGCTGTGCTGGGCCACTCCTTCGGCTCATTCGTCGCCCTGGCGCACGCCATCGAGCAGGGCGGCGCGTCGCACTACGTCCTCTCCGCCTGTACCGCCAGCTTCACCAAGACCGCCCCCGAAATCCAGCGTAATCTGGCGACCTTCGAGCCAGTGGAATTGCGTGATCAGGTGACGCGGTCCTGGGCGCTGGAGCCACACGCGAAAACGCAGGAGGATGTGGCGCGGCTGATGGCGATGCAGATGCCCTTCCACTTCGCCACGACGCGGAGCGACGCCTACCGCCGCTATACGGAAGATGAGAAGCGGGGGCGCGCGATCTACGCGCCCGAAGTCCTGGCCTACTTCGCCACCAACGAGTATCCCATCGAGTACGAGGACCAGCTGGGCAAGATCACCAGGCCAACCCTGGTCGTCACCGGCGAATTCGACCGCACGTGCACGCCGCGCGCCGCGCGCGACCTGCATGCCGGCGTTCCAGGCGGCGAGCTGCTGATCGTGCCTGACGCGGGCCACCAGAGCTTCATCGAGCAGCCAGACATCTACTTCTCCGCTGTCCGCGACTTCTTCGCCCGCAATGGGGTGGCGTGAGGCTCGGCCCTGAAAGGCCGGCGCGCGGGGCGCCTGGACAGGCGCCGCTAGCGCCGTGTGCTACACTAGCCGTGGCGCGATGACGCCATGCGTTCGCGGCGCGGCGGGGGCAGCGCTCCCGCGCGCCGACTGAAGCGCCCGCGGCGGCCGCTGACATTGCCGTCCGGGGGTGGGTGAGGAGTTCTCCAGTGGCTGCGGAAGTCGGCAAGAAATACGTCATCATCGGCAATGGCATCGCGGGCACCACCTGCGCGCAGGAGCTACGCAAGAACGATCTTGCCTGCGACATCTGGCTCATCACCAACGAGCCGCACCCGCTCTATAACCGCGTCTCGCTTCCGCGCTACCTCCAGGGCCTGCTGCCAGAGCAGAAGGTCTTCATCCGCGACTTCGCCTGGCACGAGCAGCAGCGCATCACCCTGATGACCGAGACGCTGGCCACCCGCGTGGACACGGAAGAGCGCGTCATCTACCTTGACAAGGGCGGCCCGCTGCGCTACGACGCGCTGCTGGTGGCGACGGGCGGCTGGGCCAACCGGCTGAACGTCCCCGGCGTGGACCGCGTGGCGGACATCTACAACTTCGTCACGCTGGACGACACCCGCACGCTGATCGCCCGCGCGCTGGAAAGCAAGACGGCCGTCACCTCCGGCGGCAGCTTCATCGCCTATGAGCTGACCGAAGGCTTCAACATGCGCGGCGTGCATGTCACCTGGCTGATGCGCGGCCCCTACTGGCTGCGCACGACCCTCGACCCCGAAGGTGGCGCGCTGGTGGACTCCATCGCCAAGGCGCACGGCGTGGATGTCGTGCATGGTGAGCAGATCGCCGAGGTCGTGGCCGCCAACGGCCAGCCGCAGCACGTCGTCACCGCCTCCGGCAAGAGCTATCAGGCTGACATCATTGGCGTTGGGCTGGGGCTAACGCTCAATCATCAGTTCCTGGCGGATACGCCCATCGAGCGCAAGTCGGGCATCGTCACCAACGCCTATCTGGAGACGAACGTGCCGGGCGTCTACTCCGCCGGTGACGTGGCCGAGTTTTATGATGAGATGATCGGGACCCACCATACGATGGGCACCTGGGACAACGCGATGGCGCACGGGCGGCTGGTGGCGCGCAACATGGCCGGCGCGCGCGAGGCCTATAACGACGTGCCGACCTACACCAGCCCGCTCTTCAACACCAACATCGCCGTGATGGGCATCGCCGAGTCCAACAATCCCGCGCTGACCTCCTTCTCGCGCACGGCGCCAGGCGACAAGGGCAACATGGACTACCGCAAGTTCTTCTTCAAGGACAGCCGGCTCGTCGGCGCGGTCTTCATCGGCAGCCCGAAAGGTCGCAAGAAGGTCGTCGAGCTGATTCGCGGCGGCGCGGAGTTCGCCACCACCGCCGAGCGCGAGGCGCTGTTCGACGTGCGGTAGGCGGGCTTCACCATCCGGCTCCCTTTCCTCTCAGGAGAGGAAGCGTCGTCAGGAGGAGGCGCGGGCATGACGCCAGAGGAAATCTTGCGCGTCTTTGGCCAGCGGCTGGCGGAGGGCGACGCGGCGGGCGCCGCGGCGCTCTTCGCCCCCAACGCCATGTACGATGAGCCACCCGTCCACTTCGAAGGACGGGCGGCGATTGAGGGCTTCATCGCGGAGTTCGCCGCCAGCCACCACGATGCGGAGTTCACCGTCCTGCGCGCGCTTACTCGCCCGGACCAGATGGAAGCCGCCGCCGAGTGGCGCTGGAGCTACACGCGCGACGCCGATGGTGAGCGCCGCGTCTTCGAAGGCGCCAGCTTCATGACCTTCCGCGACGGGCTGATCGCCTCCTGGCGCGGCTTCTCCGCCCGCATGCGCTAGCGGGGTCTCCCTATTCCACCAGCGCGGCGAGGATCTTCTCTGGCGGCAGCTCGACGTTCACGCCACGCCAGAAGAGCGGGCGCTCATCATGATCACTGCGCGTGTCGCAGTAGATCTCCAGCCCGTTGCCGTCGGGATCGTCGAAGTACATCGCCCAGCTGATGAGGTGGTCTACCGGGGCGACAGAGACGCCGGCGCGGATCAGCGTCGTGTAGGCGGCGGCGAAATCGCGCTTGCCGGGGACCTCGAAGGCGACGTGATAGAGGCCGGTTCCGTGCGGCGCGGGCGAGGGCGCGTCAGGCGCGACGCGCTGCAAGGCGATCTCGTGGTGGCGCGCGCCACCAGTCATGAAGACGTAGTGATCGCCAACGCGCTCAGTCACGCGCAGCTTGAGAAAGCGCTCGTAGAAAGCCACCGCGCGGTCGAGGTCGCGCACCTTGAGGTGGGCGTGCCCGATCTCCGCGCTGTAGGGATGGCCGGTCGTATCTGACATCGCGCTCACAGCTCCTCTCGATTGGCGGCATGGCTACGGCCCGGCGCGCTCGTTCACATCTGGCTGGGCGCTATCTGTCTCCTGCGCGCTCACCGGCGCTGGCGCGGCCCCATCGGGCTGCGCGGGCTTCGGGGCAGGCGTGACTAGCCAGTCGGGAGCCATCGTCCAGTTGGCGGCCAGCAGCGCGGGCGGGCGCTCTTCGACGAAGGCTAGCGCGCTGATCGAGGCGTTGGCGATGACGATTGAGAGCGCGCCCGTGATAGAGACACCCGTATAACGCGCGACGATCAGCTTGATGACATCGGCATGCGCGACCACCACCACATCATCGCCCGCCGCTGGGTCAGCGCGCAACTCTTCAATCACCGCCGTCGCGCGCTCCTGCACGGCGGCCATGCTCTCCACCCCAGGCGGCGGCTCGGTGGGCTTGCGCAGGAAAGCCGTCCAGTTAGGGTCGTCCCTGGCGATGTCGCTGATCTTGCGTCCCGCCCACGGCCCCACATCAGTATCCATCAGGCGCGGGTCTTCACGCACGTCCAGCGCCCAGCCGCGCGCGATGACGCGCGCCGTCTCCAGCGCGCGCTCCAGCGGGCTGCTGACAACGGCGCTCAACCGCAGGCCCGCCAGCGCCACCGCCGCGCGATGCGCCTGCCGCCACCCCTCGTCGGTCAGCTCGATGCCGGGAAGCTGGCCTGGCAGCCGTCCTTCGATGTTGAATGTCGCCTGTCCGTGCCGCACAAGCAGGATGCGTTGAACGCGCGGCGGCTTCTTTTCTGGCTCATGACCATTCTGGGCGCCGGGCGCCTCTGCCGCCGTCCCGGTTATCCGCGCTGTCTGTTCCATGATCCTCCGCGCCAGCGTCTCGCGCCGCACAAGCTGCCAGATATCCACTGGCAGCAGCCGCAGCCACGCGGCGTACCACGGCCACGCGGCGGAAAGCGCGCGGGCGCCCGCCACAACGACACGCCACATCTGGACGCTCTGGCTGATACGCATGCGCTAGCGCCTCCCACCGCAGACTGTAGCACATCGCTGTCCGCTGAGGGAAAGGTCATGAGCGCGGATGAAGGCCCCCGGCTAGGCCATGGGGGTCGCGCCCGCGCCGGGAAGCCCATAGGTGCGAGCGGAGAGCGACGCCACGATCAGCGAGAACCCGTTGATGAGCAGGTCTATGCCAACGAAGATCCCAATCGCGACATAGGCGGTCACTGGCCAGCCCACCCACAGGAGGATGCCCAGGAGGATGCCGATCACGCCCGACGCGACACCCCAGCCCCAGCCGCGGCCCTGCTCAATGAACGAGCCCACGATCTGGACGCCGCCAGTCACCATCAGGAAGATCGCGATGCCAATCGTTAGCGCGGCCGCGGCTCCAAAAGGCCGGGTGATGAGGTAGAACCCCGCGATGACTAACAATACACCGCCAGCGACGCGCAGGAGCGCGCCCCAGAAGCTACCTGCCCAGATGGCCGAGAGAGCGATCACAACGCCCGCTATCAAGGTGACAATCCCAAAGAGCGCGACCGTTGCGACAGTGGCCGCCGGAGCCGCCACCAGACAGATCACGCCGAGCGCCACCAGCGCGATGCCCAGAGCCAGATACCAGCCCCAGTTATCCCGCATGCGCTGAAACGCGGGGGAAGATGGGTATGTGTTCATAGCGTTACCTCCTCCAGAGGCAGCCTGCCACGTGATTGCTGAGGCTGTCTCTGGAGGAGGTCTGGCGCAACTCAGGCGCCACAGAAAGACTCGCGGAGCGTGTGCGCGTTCCGTGAAATCTCAGCCAGGAAAGTTCGCCTGAAGACCATGCATGCCGAGCGTGAGGGAGAGCTCGCCGCCGTGATGCAGATCGTGCTCCATCACATGCCAGACCACCCAGGCGCGCGGCAACTCGACCTTCTCGCCATCCCATTCGTCAGTGAAGGTCTGTCGCATATCGGCGGGACTCCAGCGATCCAGGCAACCGGCCATGAGCCGCCAGGTGTGGTCGAGCCCCTGCACGAGCTCGTCTGCCGTTCGGGCGGGCGCGCCTGGCTCGTCCCAGCTCGCGCACGCTTTCACCTCCGCGTCTTCTTCGCCCAGCACATAGATGAACCATCCGGCGCGGCAGCCGATGATGTGCGCGGCGTTCTCGCCAATGGAGCGCAGATCCGGCGCGGCGCGCAGCGCAAGCTGCTCAACGGGCAGCGGCGCGAGCGACTCTTTGATATGCTCCTGGTACGCTTTCCATGACTCGTAGAACGTCGTAAGCGTGAAGTTTTCTTCCATCGTGTCCTCATCTCTCTGTCCGCATCGCCATCGAGCGGCGCCCGCCCTAGCGCGTTTGCGCGCGGCGCCTTCGCCTTTGTCTTTCTGCTGTTCCATCTGGCGGCGCGGTTGCCGGAAGTTCCGGGCGTCTATGGGGGCAAAGAAGTGAAGCGGAGAATAAAAAAAGAGAGCCAGTCTGGCAGACCGGCTCTCGATGAGGCTCCCGGACGTGGATTCGAACCACGACTGGCTGATCCAGAGTCAGCTGTCCTACCGTTAGACGATCCGGGAATATGTGAGGGCTGAAGCGCATTGGCCACAGTCCTGACAGCCATAGTATCTTATCACGCTCGTTCTGGTCCCGCAAGATCCCCTGACCAAAATCCGGGGCGCCAAACGCTGTTGATATGCGGCGGCGGGCGGTTGGCGCCGCGCCATGAGCCGAATCAGGCGGGTGAACTCATTGGGTCCTGGACAGAATTCATGAGCGTCGTGGTTCAAATTGACACACGCCGGCTTGCGTGGGTACAGTCCAACCGGGTAAGCTCCATACCACCGCCTCGCTTTCACCTGCTCTCGCTCACACCATGTCACACGCCCGCCTGCCGTCACGTCTGGCGCCATTCAGAGGGGCATAAGAGAGGATCTTTCACGTTATGGCACACGCTGGCTATATCCGCTTTCCCACCATCTATGGAGACCGGATTGTCTTCACCGCCGAGGATGATCTGTGGATGATCGGCCTCGATGGCGGTCGCGCCGAACGCCTGACCGCTGGCGTCGCTGAGGTCACCAACGCGCGCTTCTCGCCGGACGGAATGACGCTCGCCTTCACCGGGCAAACCGAAGGGCCGAACGAAGTCTACATCATGCCGGTTGACGGCGGCGAGACGCGGCGCCTGACCTACAACGGCGCGGGCGCGCGCATCGCAGGCTGGCGGCCCGATGGCTCGGCGATCATCTTCGCCAGCCCAGCCTTCCAGCCCATGCAACGCTGGTGGGCGCTGCACGAGATTTCGCCAGAGGGCGGCCTCTCGCGCGCGCTGCCGTGGGGTCCCGCCCACTCGGTCGCATTCGGGCCAAATGGCGCCACCATCGTGGGCCGCAACACCGACGAGCCCGCCCACTGGAAGCGCTATCGCGGCGGCACCGCCGGATATTTGTGGATTGATCCGGACGGCTCAGGCGAGTTCCACCGTCTGCTCGACCTGAAGAGCAACATCGCCTATCCCTGCTGGGTGGATGGCCGGGTCTACTTCATCTCCGATCATGAGGGCATCGGCAACGTCTATTCCTGCCTGCCCTCCGGCGACGACCTGCGCCGCCACAGCGACCAGCGCGACTTCTACGCGCGTGGCCTGACGACCGACGGGCGCGCCCTGGTCTATCACGCTGGCGGCGATCTCTACACCCTCACGCCCGACGGAACGAGCGGCCGCAAGATCGAGGTGGCCCTGACCGGCACACGAGCGCAGCGCGCCCGCAAATTTACCCCCGCTGGCCGCTGGCTGGAGTCCAGCGCGCCAAACCAGCAGGGCGACCGCGTGGCGCTGACCACCCGCGGCAAGCTCTTCAGCATGGGAGCATTCGAGGGCGCGGTCACCCAGCATGGAGATCCGGAAGGGACCCGCTACCGCCTCGTGACGTGGCTGGCCGACGGCAAGCGCATCGCCGCCATCGCTGACAACGGCGGCGAGCCCCGGCTGACCACCTTCTCAGTTGATGGCGTGAGCGAGCCGCGCGTCTTTGACAGCCTCGACACTGGCCATGTCCTGGAGCTGGAAGCGGCGCCGGTCGGAACGCGCGTGGCGCTCTCCAATCATCGCGGCGATTTCATCGTGGTGGACGTAGAGAGCGGCGAGATGCGGCTCATGGACCATACCGATCACGGCCGCGAGGAAGACGCGATGCACCAGTTCGGCCTGGCCTGGTCGCCGGACGGGGAGTGGCTGGCGTATAGCTTCGCAATCAACGGGCGGCAGACGGCGATCAAGGTCGCGCGTGTGGCGACCGGCGAGACGTGGCAAGTCACCGAGCCGGTACGCTACGACATGTCCCCCTCTTTCGATCCGGATGGCAAGTATCTCTACTTCCTGTCCGCGCGCGACTTCGATCCCGTGCAGGACCAGCTGCTCTTCGACATGAGCTTCCCCAGGGGCATGCGCCCGTATCTCATCACGCTCAAGCGCGATACCCGCTCTCCCTTCGCCCCGCTGCCACCCGCGCTGGAGGGCGATGAGAAAGAGAAAACGGAGAGCGCGATCACCGCGATGAGCGAAGTCGCCGCGCAAAATGGCAAAGATGGCGCGGAAAAGCCAGACAGCGACGACCCAAAGCCAGTTGAGATTGACTTCGACGGCATCAGCGCCCGCATCGTGCGCTTCCCCGTCTCGGAGGCGCGCTACAGCCGCATCGCGGGCATCCCCGGTGGCGCGGTCTTTACCACGACGCCGGTCGAGGGCACGCTGAACGAAAGCTGGACGTCACTCCTGCCACCCAGCAACGGCGCGCTCTACGTCTATCGCTTCGAGAATAGCAGGCTGGACCAGCTTACCGGCGAGATCGGTGATTTCGCCATCACCGCTGACGGCAGGATGCTGCTCTACCGCTCCAACGACCGCCTGCGCCTCATTCGCGCGGGTGACAAACCCTCGGAAGGGCCGGAGGGCGACCGCCCAGGGCGCGCGTCGGGCTGGATTGATCTCGACCGCGTCAAAGTCGGAGTCTGGCCCGGCGCCGAGTGGCGGCAGATGTACCGCGAGGCGTGGCGGCTCCAGCGCGAACAGTACTGGAGCGCCGACATGAGCGGCATTGACTGGGAGGTTGTGCGCGACCGCTACGAGCCGCTGGTAGACCGCGTTGGCTCGCGCGCCGAGCTCTCCGACCTGATCTGGGAGATGCAAGGTGAGCTGGGCTCGTCCCACGCCTACGAGTTCGGTGGCGAGTATCGCGAGCGCCCGCGCTACGCACAGGGCAGCCTGGGCTGCGACTGGCGCTTCGACGAGGCGAGCGGCTCCTACACTATCGCCCGCATTGCGCGCGGCGACACCTGGAACCCGGAAGCGACTTCGCCGCTGATGGCGCCGGGCGTCAACGTCGCGGTAGGTGACGCGATTGTCGCCATCAACGGCCAGCGCGTCACACGCGAGCGCGGCCCGCAGCAACTGCTCGTCAACCAGGCTGGGGCCGAGGTCGAGCTGCTGGTGCGCCCAGCGGGAAGCGAGGAGACGCGCGCCGTCACCGTCCGCGCGCTGGGGAGCGACTTCCAGGCGCGCTACATTGACTGGGTGGAGGCGAACCGCCGCCTCGTCCATGAGCGCTCCGGCGGGCGCGTCGGCTACATCCACGTGCCGGACATGAGCCCGTTTGGCTTCGCGATGTTCCACCGCTACTTCGCCCAGGAGTACGACCACGAAGGCCTGATCGTGGATGTGCGCTGGAATGGTGGCGGCAATGTCTCCAGTCTGGTACTGGAGAAGCTGATGCGCCCGCGCCTGGGCTACAGTTTCCAGCGGTGGAGCGGTCCGGCGCCCTACTTCATTGAATCGCCTCGCGGCGCGATCGTCGGAATCACCGATGAGAACGCGGGCTCCGACGGCGACATCTTCAGCCACGCCTTCAAGATGCTGAATCTGGGGCCAATGGTGGGCAAACGCACGTGGGGCGGCGTGGTGGGCATCAGCCCATACATCGCGCTGGCCGATGGCACGCTGACTACCCAGCCGGAGTTCAGCTTCTGGTTCCGCGATGTAGGCTGGGGCGTCGAAAACTATGGCACGGACCCCACCATCGAGGTGGACAACGCGCCGCAAGACTACGCGCGCGGCGCTGACCCACAACTGGAGCGCGCGCTGGCCGAGGCGCTGCGGCTGGTGGATGAACGACCCTCGCAGACGCCAGAGCCAGGTCCGCGCCCACAAAAGCCCCTGCCGCACGTCGCTCCACCAGTGACGGCGCGGACACCATCAGACAAATAGTCATGACAGGCGGCGGATTCGTCTTCCAGGCGGTTCGCCGCCTGCCGCCATTTGTCGCCCGCGCCACCCGTTACCCACGCTCGTTCGTACCATATGGAGCATGAAGCGCGGACAAGGGGAGGCAAAGCGCATGGAGCGAGACGCGCCTGACGCGCCGGAGCGGATCTCTGTCCTCGGGCTGGGTCTGATGGGCGGCTCGCTGGGGCTGGCCCTCAAGCGGGCATGGCCGGAAAGCGTTATCGCGGGCTACGATCCAGCGACAAGCGTGGCCGAGCGGGCGCGAACGCGCGGCGCGGTTGACCGCGCCTACGCCAGCGTCGCGGAGGCGCTGCGCGGCGCCAGCCTGGTCATCATCGCCGCGCCTACGCTGGCGGCGGAAGGCTTGCTGGCGGAGATTGGCGCGCAGTGGGGCACGCTCGCGCCGGATGCGGCCATCACCGACATATGCAGTGTCAAGCGGCCTGTGGTGGAGTGGGCGCGGGCGCTGCTGCCGCAGCCCGCGCGCTTCGCCGGCGGCCATCCGATGGCAGGCTCTGAGCGCGCCGGGATTGACGCGGCGGACGCGAGCCTGTACGCTGGCGCGCGATGGGTCATCACCCCCGCGCCAGAGACGGCGCCCGACACGCTGACGCGGGTGGAGTCGCTGGCGCGCGTGGTGGGCGCCCATCCGCTGGTGATGGACGCCACGGCGCATGATGAAGCGGCAGCCGGGGCCAGCCACCTGCCGCTCGCCGTCGCGGCGGCGCTGGCGCACGCGCTGGCTGAGGACCCAAGCTGGCCGCTCGTCGCTACGCTGGCGGCGGGCGGCTATCGCGACACCACACGTATCGCGGCGGGAGACCCGATCATGGGCCGCGACATCCTGCTGGCCAACCGCGAGCGTGTCCTCGCCCGGCTCGACGCCTTTACCGTGGCGCTGGAAGGGCTGCGCGCGGCGGTAGCCAGCGGTGATGGCGCGGCGCTCGAGGCGCTGCTGCGCGCGGCGAGCGACGCGCGGCGCGCGTGGACGGCGAACCGCGAGCGCGCTGACGGGAGCGCGGATGGCGTGCTATAAAACATCAGGAGTTCTGTATACGCGCGACATGCGGCAGCGGGGGTAACAAACGATATGGCGCAGAGGCGGAAAAATGAAAAACTCGGCGACCGGGTGAAGGGTCTCTTCACGCTTTCGTCCGCCCTCTCGCTGCTAGCGGGTGTGCCCTCAAATCTGGCCACCATCCGCAAGTTCATGTCAGCGGTGGACTGGCGCGCCGCGCAGGAAGAGATCGCGGGCGATCTGGAAGGCAAGATCGCTATTATCGGCATGCCCAACTCTGGCAAGTCCACCCTCTTCAACACGCTCGAAGGCAAATACCGCTCATTCGTCTCGTCGGAGGCGGGCGCCACGACGGGGTTTGTGCGCGGCGCGTTTGGGCCTTTCGCGCTGATAGACACCCCAGGCCACCTGCGCAGCTTGCAGGATGAGGCGATCCAGGAATCCACCGCTGTCCTCTACCTGATTGACGCGACACAGGGCGTGCGCCCGCGTGACGCGGAAATCATCCAGCGGCTGCTCGATGGCGAGAAGCCATTCGTGGTGGCGCTCAACAAGTGCGATCTGGTTCCCGGCGATGTGGACGAAGCGGCGGCGCGCGTGGCGGCGCGCCTGCACGTCACCGACGTGACGCCCATTTCCGCGCAGACAGGCGACAATGTGGCGGAGGAGCTTATTCCGGCGCTCATCAACACCAGCCCCGAAACGGCGCTGATGCTGGGGCGCCTGCTCCCCGAATACCGGCGCAAGGCGGCGAACAAGCTGGTGCGCGCCGCGACGCTCGTTAGCCTGGCGGCGGGGCTCCAGCCTATCCCCCTGGTAGACATCCCCATTCTGCTGAGCAATCAGGTGCGCATGACCTTGCGCATCGCGGCGGTCTATGGCGAGCCTGTGAGCGCGCAGCACCTGCGTGAACTCGTCGCGACGGTGACGGGTGGCCTGGCCATGCGCTACCTCGCCGAGGAAGTCGCCAAAATGGCCCCCTTCGGCGGCGACCTGATCTCCGGCGCCATCGCCGCGGGCGGCACGTATGCGTTGGGGCAGGTCGCCATAGAGTATTTCGAGCGCGGCAAGCAGCTTTCCTCCAAACAGATCAACGATCTCTTCAAGGGGTACTATCGCCGCTATCGTGAAGAGCACCCCGTCGAGAAGTCCGCGCCCGCCCTGCCGCCACCCAGCGGCCCCGCCGCCACCGATGTAGGCGGCGAGGCGTAGCGCGGCGCCTCCTTTTTGGCGGCGGCCACGGCTCCTTGCCGCCTAACCACGCCTGCCAGCAGAGCGCGTCACGCGCCCGCCAGCTTCGCCGCGGCGCTATACAACCCGCGCGCGATATGCTAGAGTGCGATAGCGCCGCTGGCCGCGCGCGGCGAAATTATGCGCAATAACGCCGGATTTACAGGGATTAATTAAGACGTGGAGCGAGGGTGTGGGGCGGGTCATATCACGCAAAGCCACTATCAGCGCCGCGCAGGTCGCCCTGAGCGCCGTCACGCTCGCGGCGCTGCGCGCCATGCCGCCCGCTCCGCCCGCGCTCGCGGAAAAGCGCGATGCCGTCCAGCCCGGCGTCCCTGGGCCACACTCTGTGCGCCCGGCCCATCCCACCATGCCACTCTACCAGCCGGTAGCGACCGCCGCGCTCAGCAGTGAACAGGAAACGGTTTATCCTGTCACGCTGCCCGTCACGACCATCGGGCGCGCGCTCGACAACGCCATCAACCTGCTCGATCCCGCCGTCTCACGCCAGCACGCCCGCCTGCTACTGGAGAACGACGGCTGGTGGATCGAGAATATCTCACAGCGCAATCCGCTCCGGGTGGACGGCGTGAAGATCGCCCCCGGAGCGCGCGGGCGGGTCCGGCCCGGCCAGACCATTCAGCTTGGCTCCTCGCGCCTCCAGCTCCTCGCGCCGCTCGTCACGCCAGCTCGCGCCGGAGAGCGCTCCGCCAGCCAAACTACCGGGGACAGCATTGGACGCCCCCCACTCAACCCGCTCAGCCCCGGCGTCACGCTGCAATTCGCGCTGCGAGGGCGGCTGAGCCGCAGCGCGCGGTGGGCGCTCCTGGCGATCGCGCTGGTGATCTTCCTCGCCAGCGCGATCCTGACGCTGGATGTCGCGGCGCTGGCCGGACAGGCGGCGCTCGCGAATGGCGGTCTGCGGCAGGCGCTCACCGCGCTGGCCATCCCCATCGCCCCCGCGCTGGGCGTCGCGCTGGTCGTCAGCGCGCTCGACCGCTATGAGCGCGAGCCACCGATCATGATGATCGCGGCGTTCCTGTGGGGCGCGATCATCGCCATCCCGCCGGCGCTCTACATCGAGCGGGCGCTCTCCAGCGCGCTGGCGCCCCTCCTCGGCGCGGTCTCCGGCGCTGGCGCGCTCGCGCTGGCGCAGGCGGCGGCCCAGGCGGCGACGGCTGGCGTCACGGAAGAGCTTGTCAAGGGAGCGGGGCTGCTGCTGCTGCTCCTGGCGCTGCGCGATGAACTCGACAACGTCACCGACGGCGTGATCTATGGCGCGCTGATCGGCGCTGGTTTCGCGATGGTCGAAAATATCGTCTATTTCGCTGTCACGCCTCGCGCCGAGCTGGGCTTTCTGATCATTGGGCGCATCGCGCTGGGCTGGCTAACTCACTCTACCTTCACGGCGCTTTTCGGCGCGGGCCTGGGCTACATCCGCGAGACGCGCGACCGCTACGCGCGCTGGCTGGCGCCGCTGGGCGGGCTGCTGGGCGCTATCATCCTCCACACCTATTTCGACTTCATCGCATACGTCGCCGCCTTTGCCGGCGCCGCCCGGACACGCGCCAGCTTTGGCCCGCTCGGACGCCTGGGAGGCGCGCTTCCTCCTGTCGCGGCGCTCGCCGCCTACGCGCCGCTCTTCCTGGTCACGCTGGCGCTGCTGAACATTACCCTCCAGGCGCTCCGGCGCGAAGCCGCCACTGTGCGCGCGTACCTCGCCGCCGAGACACTCACTGGCGCTGTGACGCCCGACGAGTACCTGTTCGCGCAGAACGCGCGGCTGCGCTCGATGGTCGAGCGTGAATACGGCTTGCGCTTTGGCCTGCGCGCCTATCTGCTCGCCCGCGCGCTCTTCCAGACGGAAACCGGGCTGGCCTTCCGCAGGTGGCATGTCGAGATGGGCGATCCCCCCAAGCGCTCCGACCGCCAGCCCGAAGACGCCTACCTCGAGCGCATCCCGCGCCTGCGCCGCGCCCTCGCCCGCACGGTGGCGCAATAGCGACACAGCCGCGCGACGCTGGTCCCCGTCTGGACAACCGCCGCCGGCTACCTGCCCATAAGACGCCGCTGGAAGAAGTTAGCGGCCAGGCGGTAGCCGCGCAGCGTGTTGGCGCGCTTGGTGAAGCCGTGGCCCTCATCCGGGAAAACGACATACTCCACCTCGCGCCCCATAGCGCGCAGCCGCTCTACCATCTGGTCGGACTCGGCCTTCACCACGCGCGGGTCGTTGGCTCCCTGCAGGACGAGCAGCGGCGCGCGGATATTTTCAACCCAGGTGATCGGCGAGCGCTCGCGCAGCATCTCGGCATCCTCATCGGGATCGCCCACCCAGGCGGCCATCATCCGGCGCCAGGTCGGCGGCACGCTGCGCACGAACGTCAGCAGATTGCTCGGCCCGACGATATCCACCCCCGCCGCCCAGTACTCCGGCAGCCGCGTCATCGCGGAGAGTGTGGCGAAGCCGCCAAAGCTGCCGCCGTAGACGCCCATCCTGGCGCCATCCACCCAGAGCAGCGCGCGGGCGTACTCCGCCGTCGCCTGGATGTCGCGCAGCTCGGCGCCGCCCCAGTCGCGGTGGATCAGCTTCTGGTACGTCTTCCCATAGCCTGTGCTGCCGCGAATGTTGGGCGCCAGCACGCCGATCCCGCGCGAGAGCAGGTATTGGTAGAAGGCGCGGTACTCGACGCGCTCCTGCGCTTCAGGTCCGCCGTGGATCGAGATGACCACCGGCGCGGGCTGACTCTCCGACGCGCCGCGCGGGCGGTAGAGCCAGGCGGGAATATCACGCCCATCAAAGCTGCGATAGTGGACCAGATCAGGCGCGATCAGTTCTGAAGGGTCAAGCCCGCCCAGCATGCCAAATGTCAGCCGGCGCAGGTGCGGCGTGGTCAGCGAGCCAACGGCGCCCAGCGTCAGGATGTAGACCTCGGCGGGCGCGTTGGCGGAATTGATGCGCAGCGCCAGCTTCTGGCCATCGGGCGAGAGCTTCATGTATTCGATGACGCCAATCGGCAACCCCGAGACCCGCAGCGACGCCTGGTCGCCGTCGCGCAGGTGCAACTGGCTCCTGCCGCTCTCGTTCAGCGTCCAGAGCATGCGTCGCCCGTCGGCGCTCAGCGCGATCTGCTCGACATCCCACTCAGCGGCGAGCACCCACTCCATTTCACCGCTCGCCAGCGTGTAACGGCCAATGCCTTTAAAGTCGCGCCCGTGATCGGTGATGATATAGAGGCCAGAGCTATCGGGCAGCCAGGGGCCGGGCGCGATATAGCGCTCGCCCTGACTCGGCAGGACCTCGATGAGCGAGTCATCATGCGTATCGAGCAGCCACAGACGCATGTCCGTGTTGCTGCGGATATCCATGACCGTAATATAGCGCCCGTCCGGTGACCAGTTGATGGCGACGTTGAAGCGCCCGTTGGCCAGCGCGCGGCGCGTCTGACCAGTCGTCATGTCGCGGATCAGCACATCGCTATCAGTTGGCGCGCGGTCATTGCCAGAGAACGCGAGGTAGCGCCCATCCGGAGAGAGACCTTCCTCGGAGAGCTCGTACTGCGCGTCGGGGCGGGCGGTGAGGTAGCTGAGCGCGCCGCCGGTGGCCGGGATGGTAAAGAGATCATATTGCTCGTTGCCCACGCCATCAGCGGCGGCGATAATGTCGCCACTGGGTGACCAGATCAGCGAGCGTACCGATTCATCTTCAAACGTCGTGACCTGCGAAGCCCAGCCACCCATGCCCGATTGTCGCCAGATGTTGAACTGGCCGGATGTATTCGTGATGTAGGCCACCTGGGCCACATTGGGCGAGAACGCGATCGGCCCGATATGCGCGCGCACGGCGTAATAGCGGGTGAAGCCGGCGTCGTCCCGCGCCACCACCGGCGTTCTGGCAGGCGCGGCGGCAGGCGAAACAGGCTCTGGCTGGGATGCCGGCATGGTCTGCTCGGCCCGCTCAGGCGCCGCCTCTGCGGGAGGTTCCGCCACGGGCGCTTCCTCCGCCACAGGCGTCTCTGGCGCGGCGGGCGCCTCTGGCGCGGCGGGCGCCGCTACGATAGCCGGCGGGATGAGGGCGGAGATGTCGTATCCTGGCGCTGCGGAAGGCTCAGGTGGCGCCAGATGCGGCGCGTCAGTTGGGTCGCTGACGCGGACGATAGTCAAAGGCTCCGACATCGTGTCAGGCCTGGTGGAAGGCTCCTCATGGATCACAGGAACCGTTACCGGAGGCTGCGGCGCGGCCCCGGGCTCGCCGCCCGCGTCCGCGACAGCCGGCTGGGAAAACGGGGCGTTCTCCTCCGGTGAATGCCGCTCAACGGACGCTTCCGCGGACGCGCTGGCGCTCGCGCCATCGAGCGTGTCCATCGGCGCGTCGCTGTCAGAGGTTACTGACTGAATCTCGTCCGTCACCGGTGTATTTCCCTCCCGTCCGTTACGCCTCGCGAGCCTTGCCCGCTCCAGTCCTTTCGCTCCACCTGGGCGAGGCGACAGTCATGCGCCTGCGCTGTCCTGAGATTGAGCGCTTGCGAGACGCCTGCTCGTGACTTTTTATCTATTGTACGCCATGTGTGGCCGCAAGGCTCACCTGGCAAACCGAATAGCGCGCGCCTTCGCGCCAGGCGGTGACTACCGGCGGCGAATCAGCCTTGCGGCTCGGGCATGATGACCGCTTCGAAGTCCGGGCCGGGTTTCCACAGTGGCTCAGAAAGCACGATCAGCGTTCGGGTGCGCATGCTTGGCTCGCCCGCCTCAATGAGCCGGAAAACCACCTGCTGCAAGTGCGCGGGATTGCGCGCCCGCACCTTCACCAGCGCGTCGAAGTCACCCGTGACCCACGATAACTCCTCTATCTCCGGCATCCGGCGCAGGTTCTCGATGAATCGCGCGCGAAACGACGCCGATTGCTGCGCGTGGATGCCAATGTAGGCGCACAGGCTCAAGTCCAGCCGCGCGAAG
Source organism: Chloroflexota bacterium (assembly GCA_021814145.1). Classification (GTDB taxonomy): domain Bacteria; phylum Chloroflexota; class Ktedonobacteria; order Ktedonobacterales; family JADMIN01; genus JAKAIY01. The sequence continues at coordinate 28,238 of JAKAIY010000008.1, read as the reverse complement.
TCCAGCCGCGCGTGGAAGCCGCGCACATAGCCCGCGCGCAGCAGCCGCCGGACACGCTGGTGTACGGAGGCGTGCGACAGATGGACCTGCCGCGCGAGGGTGACCAGCGAGACGCGCGCGTCATCGCGCAGCCGCGCGAGCAGCTCGCGATCTATCTCATCCAATGGGCGCTCCGCGATTGGCGTCTGACGTTTCTTTGACATGGAAGCTTCCCGCTCTCACTTGCGCTGAACAATATTCGTTTCCAATGGTGTATTGCCAATAATTATATGGAATTTTTGCGAAAACGCCAGCATTTTCACGTGTAGAGAGCGATCCAGGGTACACTTCTTTCATGAAATAGCGTATGCGCGGACAGCGCGCTTCACTGTGCGCGCAAACAATGGCGAAAGCCAGGAGTGCCAGCGATGGACAGTACGACGCGGAGGTCGTGGGCCGAGCCGTTCAAGATCAAAATGGTCGAGCCCATCCGGGTGATGAGTCGCGCCGAGCGCGAGCGCGCTATCGGCGAAGCCGGATTCAACACCTTCCTGCTCAAATCCGACGATGTCTATATTGATCTGCTCACTGACAGCGGAACCTCAGCCATGAGCGACTACCAGTGGGCGGGAATGATGCTCGGTGATGAGGCGTACGCGGGAAGCCGGAACTTCTATCACCTCGAAGAAGCGGTGCGGAAGTATTACGGCTACAAGTACATTGTGCCGACACATCAGGGGCGCGCCGCGGAGCATATCCTCTCGCGGATCGCGATCAAGCCCGGCGACTATGTGCCTGGCAACATGTACTTCACGACTACGCGCCTGCATCAGGAGCTCGCCGGGGGGACATTCGAGGACGTCATCATTGACGAAGCGCATGACCCCACCAGCGTTCACCCGTTCAAGGGCAACGTTGACCTCGACAAGCTGGAGTCCCTTATCAAGCGCGTTGGCCCCGAGCGCATCCCGTATGTGAGCCTCGCGGCCACCGTCAACATGGCTGGCGGGCAGCCTATCTCGCTGGCGAACATGCGCGCGGTCCGTGAGCTGACGAACCGCTACGGCATCCGCGTCATCCTGGACGCCGCGCGCGCCGTCGAGAACGCATATTTCATCCAGCAGCGCGAGACGGGCTACGCGGAGACGCCTGTCGCCACGATCCTGCGCGAGATGTGCGGCTATACGGATGGGTGCACGATGAGCGCGAAAAAGGACCCGCTCGTGAATATCGGCGGCTTCCTCGCGCTGAACGATCCGGAGCTCTTCGAAGAGGCGCGCAACCTCATCGTGGTCTACGAAGGGCTGCACACCTATGGCGGTCTGGCTGGCCGGGATATGGAGGCTATGGCGCGCGGCATCGAGGAGGCGGTCAACGACGACAGCATCCGCGCTCGCGTGGGACAGGTCGAATATCTCGGCAACCAGCTGCTCGCGGCTGACGCGCCCATCGTCACACCAATTGGCGGGCATGCCGTCTATCTGGACGCGCGGCGCTTCTATCCGCAGCTCAAGCAGGACGAGTTCCCCGCGCAGATGCTCGCCGCCCAGCTCTATCTGGATTCCGGCGTGCGCTCGATGGAGCGTGGCATCGTATCGGCTGGCCGCGATCCGGAGACCGGCGAACACCACTATCCCAAGCTTGAGTTAGTCCGGCTGGCGATCCCCAGACGGGTCTACACGCAGTCCCATATGGATGTCGTCGCCGAATCGGTGGCGGAGGTCTATCGCCAGCGGCGCGACGTGCGCGGGCTGCGGATGACATTTGAGCCGAAGTATCTGCGCTTCTTCCAGGCGCGCTTCGAACCTCTTGGTTGACCCACCCTTCCACGCGGCGTTCAGCGACCTTCGCTGAACGCCGTTTTTTTGCGCCCCGCGCCGCTGCGCCCCTCTATCGCGAGAACAACCGTAGGACAGCGCGTTCTGTATCTGGCGCTGGCCTCTCGCGCCTCAAGGTCGGGGGATTCACCCCGGCGGTATGATCTTGAGGTATACCAGAGTCTGAACGCGCGGGCTGGCGGCCAGAAACGTTCTCTGGGCCAGGCGAGCCAGGCGGTGAGTCATGGCGAAGAAGCGCAAATCCGCCGGGGTGGTAGTCTTATGGGGATGTCAGGCGCGCACAATTCATGGAAGGAGAGCCCGCGATGGCTCGACGCTCGCGGAGCATGCGAAACACACACACACGCTGGTGGCGCGCGCTCGCTGCGCTCGTTCTGACGCTGGCGCTGGCGGGATGCGCCACGCCCCAGCTCACCATGCCGTTCACCGGCGTCAGCGCCAACGGCAAGAGTATCACCGTCCCCGCGCGGATCCGCCACGGCGCCAATGGCTCGACACTGGTAGTCGTGGACTTGACCATCAATGGCAAAGGGCCATATTCATTCGCGCTCGACACTGGAGCGAGCCTCTCGCTGATTGATCTTCAGCTCGCACAGCGGCTGGGGCTGCCTGTAGCTGGCCCGCCAGAGGATATCAGCGGCGTTGGCGGAACAGAGCGCGTCACGCCGGTGACGGTCAGCAAATGGGCGATGGGAGCGGCTACGCTGCCTGCCCGCACGATCACCAGCGCGCCGCTCTCCGATCTGCGGCGCAGCGCCGGGATTGTGGGCCTGCTCGGCTCCGACGTCCTTAGCGCATTCAGCTCGGTGACCATAGACTACGCCAACAGCGTTATCATCTTAACCACGTGAGGAAGCGCCCGGTTTGCGCGCCACGCGCCCCTTGCCATGCGCGTGATGTTACAATACACGCGAATGGGACGCGGGCCGCCTGTCAATTCCCTTGTGTCCGAGTGGGTGGTCGCGGAAGGAGGGTACATGGCGCAAGCGCGCAAAGCTTCCCTGCGGCCCGCTCCGGCGGCGAAGTCAAAGGCGGCGAAGCCAGATGCGACGGGCGCTGGAAAGCCGCCAGCCGCGACGCCTCCGACGACCAGCGCGACAAGAGCGGGCCTGCGCATGGCGCTCTGGATCCTGCTTCTGGCGCTGCTCACCGGAGCGGTCCCGCTGACGCTGGCCGGGCAACTGTTTGGGTACTGGAGACTCCCAGTCTCCTCGCCCGCGCTGCCTTTTATCTCCGGCGCCGCCTCGTATGACGCGCCCCTGGCGAATGCGCGGCCAATGGTCACGAACGCGACGGTTCATGTCGTGAGCGCGCCCGGCGCCAGCGCGGCAATCGCAACCCTCGAACCGGGCTTTCCCGTCCAGGTGACACGCTACGCCACGCTTAATGGCGCGCGTTGGGCGCAGATAAGCTGGGCAGGCCCCACGAAAGCGGCGGGTGGATCCGGCTGGGCGCTGGCCACGCAATTGCGGACGCCGGTTGGGAGCGGCGCCAAGCCCATCGGCGACCTGGGCGCGCTTTCGCAAGCGGTGGCCAGTGGCGCCAGCGCGGCGGGCGCAAGCTTCGCCGCGACGCTCTACTTTCCCGCGTCGGGCTACACGTATCGCAGCGGGAACGCTGGCATGACCATCACGCTCGGCCAGCAGATCATCCCCATCACGCTCGTGGCGGACTACGGATTGGGCCTTGCCACACAACAGCCCAGCTCTATCAACAACGACCTGGTGTCCGGCAATTCCGAGGCGCTGACCTTTGTGTACCACGCGGTCGGCGGCGCGCCGGGCATGAGCGCCTATCTGGCGCGATACCATATTGCAGGCTTCCAGTTCGCCAGCGACCCGGCGCAATCCACCGCGACCGTTCAGAGCCTCGGGCTGTTCTACAGCGCGCTTACCGAAGCGCCGCTAGCCAGCCCGAATGACCAGCGGCAAATCTTCACCCTGCTGGTCGGCGCGAACACCGGCGCCTCCGCCTATGCGTCCGCCAGCCAGATCGGCTCCGGCGCGCTGGTCGTGACAGTGGAGCAGACCGCGAAAGGTTATACCACCATCATCGCGGGCCAGCTCCAGCCAGCCAGCGGCCCCGCCGTGACTGTCGTCGCCGTCTCCGCTGACCAGCCCAGCGCGGCCAAAGCTCAGGCCGCGTTGCAAGCCTTCTTCAAGCCGCTCCTCGCCACGCTCGGCTGAGACGGGCGACGCAGAGTAACGCGCGAAACAGCGAGGGCGCGCGTCATGTCACCTCTTCTGACGCGCGCCCTCGCGGAACATCCCGGGAGCGCCCGAATAGCGCGCCCCTTCAGGTAATCTGTGTCCGCGATATTAAGAAGCGGACTTGAGCAGCCGCACGATCTGATGCAGGTCGTAGATAGCCGCTCTGGTGTCCTGCGCCGCCGTCTGGATGTCCGTCTTATAGCTGCCGAATGTCGTCTTGTAGGCCGTTGGGTTGGCGTTGAACGCGCTCACCGTAAGCTGCGGGAGGATCTGCAGCGCGGCGGCGGTCTGCGCCTGCGCGTTCGTCACCTGCGTCTGGTAGTCGCTGAAGAGCTGGTTGGCCTGCGTCTGCACGCTGGCGGGCGCGCCGTTGATCGCGTCCCGGATCAGCGTCTCGTTGCTCACGAGCTGCCCGTCCTTGTGGATGACCATATCCAACCACAGCTCATGATAGTCGCGCGGCAGCACAACCGCGTAGATGCGGAACGCGGTGTAGATAGAGCGGAAATCCGCGCGAGCGGTGGTAGCGTCGGTATCAGCGTCCAGCTTGGTCTTCAGCGCGCTCAGGCCAGATTCGTTGGTGGAGATATCGCCGGTCAGCGTCGCGTTGTCGCTGGCGGTGACGCGCTTGTCCGTGAACTGCTCGGTCACGCGGCTATTGAGCGTGGAGAGCGCGTTCTGGCGCGCCGCGATGGCCTTATCGCCATAGCTGATGACACACTGGTAGTCCGTCGCGGCGCAGAGGTTGGCCGGCGCGGCGGCGAAGCCCGACAGCGGAACGATGGCGCCGGCGATGAGCAGGGCCAGGCCACCGGCGACAGCGGCGGCGCGCGCGCTCCAGCGCGCCCGGCTCAGCATGCTATTGAACATCCATGACTCCTTCGCGGGAAAGGGTTTTCCAGAAAACGCGCGGCGCCTTAATCGCGCCCGCGTGGATCACAACAGGGGAAGGCCGCTCTTACGGCTGGATGGCGCTCGACTGGGTAGAGTAGTTCACGCCCGCGTTTTGCTGCGCGGAATTGAGCTGCTGCTGGTCATTCTGGTTCTGGTTGTCAATGCTCTCAAGCTGCTGAAGCGCGGCGTTGGAAGTGGACCCACCTGACCCGGTGGAAGTCGCGCCCGACGCGCCGCTCGCGCTCTGGCTGACTGACGCGCCGCCATTCGTGGCGTGCGCGTTGCCCGCGCGGCAGCCGCCGAGCGCGATGGTCAGCGCCAGCGCGGGGATGGCGAGCATCAAGCCAGCGCGTCGCGCCAGCGACCGACCGCTACGGACGTGTGTCTGTACACCCATTCTGAAGTCTCCTCACGCATGTATCTCTTGGGAGCCGCCGCCCGCGCCTATCATCCCGGCGTCGAGGCTGTCATCGCCGCTCCCATTTCCAAAACCGAGGCCTAGCATAGTGGCCACGGCTGAGCATGCTCTGAGCAGGCGGTTAGATATTCCTGAGAGGCCGTCTAGCGCCAACCGCCGCCCACGCGGTACACTCAGCGGGGAGCGGTGTAGCGGAAGGCAGGGCCACGCATGGCCAGCGCCCGGCGCACCAGGCATGATCGCCACGCGCCACGGTCTTTCAGGGCCGTGAGAGGAGACTCATACCAATGGCGGCAGAGCGGGAAATGACGGCGGCAGGCGCGCGGCGTCCGCCAGTGATCGTCGGCATCACCGGGTCAAGCGGCGTCATGCTGGCCGTGCGAGCGGTCGAGACGCTGGGAGAGCTGGGTGTCCCGATGCACATCACCTACACCCAGGCCTGCCGCCAGGTCTGGCCCGACGAGTTGGGCCGCCAGATCAGCGATGACCTCGCGGCGTGGAAAGAACGCTACCACGCCCGCGTCTTCAACCCCGATGATTTCCGCGCGCCAGCTTCCAGCGGCAGCTACCGCACGGCGGGGATGATCATCATTCCCTGCTCGATGCGCACCGTCTCCGCCATCGCGCATGGCTCCTCCAGCAACCTGCTGGAGCGCGCCGCCGATGTGGTCATCAAGGAGAACCGCCCGCTGGTAATCGTCCCGCGCGAGACGCCGCTCTCAGTGATCCATCTGGAGAACCTGCTGGCGCTGGCGCGGCTGGGCGCGCGCATCGTCCCGCCCATGCCGCAGTTCTACCTGCGCCCGCAAACAATGGACGAGGCGGCCGACCTGATGGCCCGCCGCGCGCTCTCCGTCCTGGGCTTCGAGGAAGCCCTGCCCGACGCCAGCCGCTGGCGTGGCGATGAAGCGTGACGAAGCGTGACGACCTCACCCCAGCCTCTCTCCCGGTAGGAGAGGGGAGCAGAAGGAGCGAACCCGATGCCCGCAACCCCGACCAGCGCCAGCGCGGAAGCCATAACCCGGCCCGCGCGCCCGGCGATTGACCTGCGCAGCGACACCGTCACCCAGCCCACGCCAGCCATGCGCGAGGCGATGGCCCGCGCCGAGGTCGGTGACGATGTCTATGGCGAGGACCCGACGATCAACCGGCTGGAGGAACTGGCGGCGGAGAAGCTGGGCAAAGAGGCGGCGGTGTTCGTTCCGTCCGGCACGATGGGCAACGCCCTCGCCATCATCACCCACTGCCGGCGCGGCGACGAGATCATCATGGGTGACCGCGCGCATACCTACCTCTACGAGGTGGGCGGCGCGGCGCGGCTGAATGGCTCACCCACGCGCGTCGTGCCCACGCTGCCCGACGGCGCGCTCGACCGCGCGCGACTGGCCGCCGCCTTCCTCGGTGACGACGTGCACGAGGCGCGCACCGGCCTGCTCTGCATCGAGAACACCCACAACATGTGCGGCGGGCGCGTCCTCTCGCCCGCGACTCTGCGCGAGCTGGCCGCGCCCGCCCACCAGCGTGGCGTCCCCGTCCACATGGACGGCGCGCGCATCTTCAACGCCGCTGTCGCGCTGGGCATCCCGGCGAGCGCGCTGGCCGCCGAGGTGGATAGCGTAATGTTCTGCGTCTCGAAAGGACTCGCGGCCCCCGTTGGCTCGCTGTTGGTAGGCTCGCGCGACTTCATCGCCGAGGCGCGGCGCGGGCGCAAGCTGCTGGGCGGCGGCATGCGCCAGGCGGGGATCATCGCCGCCGCTGGCATCCTTGGCCTGACGGAGATGGTCGAGCGGCTGGCGGACGACCACGCCAACGCGCGCCGCCTGGCGGAAGGGCTGGCCAATATCCCAGGCATCCGCATCGCGCCGGAAACTGTCGAGACCAACATTTTCTTTTTTGACGCGCTCGGCCCCGACGGCCAGCCCAACAGCGCCGCCTTCATCGCCGCCGCCGAAGCGGAGGGCGCGCTCTTCTCCACCGGCGATACCGGCTCGATCCGCGCCGTCACCCACTACGGCGTCGAGGCGGCGGACATTGACCGCGCGCTGCGGATCGCGGAGCGGGTCATGGCGTCGCGCCAGGAGTGGGCCTGATGGATGAGCGAGCGCTTGTCCGGCGGAGCAAGCTGCTCAGCCGCGTTCTGCGCCACCAGCCATCACTGGCGGGGCTGACGCTCGGTCCCGGCGGCTGGGTCGCGGTAGACGGCTTGCTGCGCGGTCTGAGCGCATACACCGGCGCGAGTGTCACCCGCGACGAACTGGACGAGATCGTGGCGAACAACGACAAGCGGCGCTTCGCCTATGACGAGACGGGAACGCGCATCCGCGCCAGCCAGGGACATAGCGTCGAGGTGAACCTGGAACTGACCGCGACGCAGCCGCCGGAGACGATCTATCACGGCACAAGCGCGCGAGCGGTCGAGGCGATCCAGCGCGAGGGGCTGCGCAAGATGCGTCGCCACCACGTCCACCTCTCACCAGACATTCCCACCGCGATCAAGGTCGGCGCGCGGCGCGGTCGTCCAGTGGTCTTCGCGGTCGCCTCAGGCGAGATGGCGCGCGACGGGGCGGCGTTCTACCGCTCAGACAACGGCGTCTGGCTGGTGGAGGCCGTTCCGCCGCGCTATCTCACGCTCGTTATGCCCAGGGAGGAGGGCTAGGCCGCGCTTCTGGCGTCCGGCGCCGTATAATGGACACCAACACGCGCCCGACGCCGGCGGAGACGTCCCCACTCAAAACATGAGGATGCGGCATGGAGCAACTCACCAATCTCGTAGTATCCGAGAGCGAGCTGGAGCATATCGCGCGCATTCTGGGGCGGCTGAACACTGATACTGGCGCCACCCATACCATCCTGCTCGACAAGAGCGGACAGGTCATCTCGGCGCAGGGCGATCCGAGCGAGCGCGACCTTGTGGCGCTGGGCGCGCTGCTGGCCGGCGCGTTCTCGTCCTCGCGCCAGGTAGCCGAGATTCTGGGCGAGCGCGATTTCCGCAGCATCCTCCAGCAAGGCGTGAATGAAAGCATCCTCACCAACCTGATCGGCGATCACTGGCTGCTGGTCGTCATCTTCGAGAAGCAGACCCACGTCGGCCTGGTCAAGATCCTGGCCCGCAAGGCCAGCGAGGAGCTCGAGCGCGTCCTCGACCGTGTGCGCCAGGGTAACGCGCAGGCGCGGCAGCAGGTGGTAGATGTGCGCTTCCGCAGTGAAGTCGAAGACACCATAGACCTGCTCTTCAAAGACTGACGGCAAAGACTGACGGCGATCTCACCTACCTGTCCACGCTCCTCAAAGGAGCGGAGATACAGCAAGCGGGCGTTATCTCGATTGTGACAATGGTGTTTGAGGCGACAGAGCGAAACGTGGGAGTGAGCGGCGCATGGCCCTGATCAACGTCGCCCGGCGCGAGATCCAGTGCAAGATTGTCTACTACGGCACGGGTTTCTGCGGCAAGACCACCAACCTCCAGTATATTCACGCCCACGCGCCCAGGCCCGCGCGCGGCGACTTGCTCTCCATCGCCACCGAGAGCGAGCGCACACTCTTCTTCGACTTTCTGCCGCTCGATCTGGGCCAGGTGCACGGCTTCCGTGTGCGCTTCGCGCTCTACACCGTGCCAGGCCAGGTGCTCTACGAGCGCACGCGCGTGGCTGTGCTGAATGGCGTGGATGGCATCGTCTTCGTCGCCGATTCTTCGCCAGACAAGCTGGAGGAGAATTTCCAGAATCTGCTGGAGTTGGAGGCGAACATGCGACGGATGGGCCGCGACCTCGGCTCATTCCCATTCGTAATGCAGTGGAACAAGCGCGACCTGCCCAACGCTGTGCCGGTCCAGATACTCGACCGCTACCTGAACCGCCGCCGTGTCCAGGCCTTTCCCGCTTCGGCGCTTACGGGCGAAGGCGTCTTTCCGACCCTGCGCGCGATCTGCAAAGCGGTCATGGCGGGCCTGTAAAATCAGGGCTTTCACGCCCATCATTCGGGCGCCGCGGCCAGTCATGGCCGCGACTGTGCATAGAGGAGCGAGCGTATGCGCGCCATCATCAGTGTGGACGACAAACAGGGCGTGGCCGGCTTCGCCGCCGGGCTGAGCCGCCTGGGCGTGGAGATCTTCTCCACCGGCAAGACGCTAACCGTCCTGTCGGAGGCGGGCGTGCCCGCGCGCTCGATCTCCGAGCTGACGGGCTTCCCGGAGATCCTCGGCGGGCGCGTCAAGACGCTGCACCCCGCCGTGCACGCGGGCATCCTGGCGCGGCGCGACGACGCCGCCCACATGGAAGAGCTGGCGCGCCTCAATCTCCAGACCATTGATCTGGTGGTCTGCAACCTCTATCCGTTCACCGCGACGGTCGCCCAGCCCGGCGTGACGCTGGAGGAGGCCCTTGAGAAGATAGATATTGGTGGAGTAACGCTGCTGCGCGCCGCCGCCAAGAACTTCGCCTCCGTCGCCGCCGTCTCGCGTCCTGAAGACTATGACGACGTGCTGGACGAGTTGAAAACGCTGAAATCCATCAGCCCGGAGACGCGCCGCCGTCTGGCGGTGATCGCCTTCCAGACGACCGCGCTCTACGACACCGCTATCGCCAGCTACCTGCGCCGCCAGTCTGACGACGCCGAGCCGTTCCCGGAGCAGGTGACGCTGGGCCTGCGACGGCTGCGCACGCTGCGCTATGGCGAGAACCCCCACCAGTCGGCGGCGCTCTACGGCTGGGCTGGCGCGTCAGGTGGGCTGGACGAGCGCGCCGACGAGACGCCCGCCGGGCAGAATGGCGCGACCACCGAGATCTACACGGTGGCGGGCTCGCGGCTGCTGCATGGCAAGGAACTGAGCTACAACAACCTGCTCGACCTCGACGCCGCGCTCGCCGCCGCCGCCAGCTTCAAGGCGCCCACCACGGTCATCATCAAGCACACCAACCCCTGCGGCCTGGCCTGTGGCGACACACTCGTCCAGAGCTATACCCGCGCCCACGCTGGCGACCCCGTCTCAGCCTATGGCGGCGTGATCGGCTTCAACCGCGAGGTGGACGAGGAGACGGCGCGCGAGGTCTCGCAGCTGTTCTACGAGTGCGTCATCGCGCCCGCCTATAGCCCCGCCGCGCTCGCCATCCTGACCCAGAAGAAGAATATCCGCCTGCTGGCCACCGGCGCGCCCGTCGCCCCCGCCTCGCCCTCCACCCTGGCCGCCAGCGCCCGCGACCTCAGCCGCATGGACGTGCGCCGCATCAGCGGCGGGCTGCTGATCCAGACCGCTGACATCGCGGGCGATATGGACATCGAGCGGCGCGTTGTCACCGAGCGCGAGCCCACGCTGGAGGAGGTGACCGACCTGCTCTTCGCCTGGAAGGCCGTGCGCCACGTCAAATCCAACGCCATCACGCTGGCGAAGAACCTGATGCTGGTCGGCGCCGGCGCCGGCCAGATGAGCCGCGTCTACAGCGTGCAGATCGCCATCGAGCGCGCGGGCGACCGGGCGCGCGGCTCCGTCCTCGCCTCCGACGCCTACTTCCCCTTCGACGACGGCGTAGAGGTCGCCGCCAAGGCTGGCATTACCGCTATCATCCAGCCCGGCGGATCCAAACGCGACGAGGACTCGATCAAGATGGCCAACAAATACGGCATCGCCATGCTCTTCACTGGCCAGCGCCACTTCCGGCACTAGCAGGCGACAGGCGCGGAGTTGCCTGGGGCGGGTGAAAAGGCGGTAGACCACCTCGACGGGACCCGCGCCCACCGTCATTGGAGTCACTCTCCGGAAATATCAGGGCGGAGTGTAGCGGCGTCGCGCAGGTAGACGTGGACGATCTCGGCGGCGCTGCGGTCGGTGTTGACCAGCGCCAGCACGCGGATACAGTAGCGTACGGTCGCGGTAGGGACGGGGATCTCACGCGCGCAGAGCAGCGCCGCCTCCGTCCAGCCAAGCTGGCGCGCGGCCATGGCGGGGTACTCGGCGTCCAGGTCGTCGGTGACGGTGAAGAAGATGGCGGCGATGTCCTCAGGCGCGAACTGGTTGCGCTCGACCAGACGCGCCAGCAGCTCGCGCGTGGCGGAGAGAATCGCCTCGCGGTCGTTGCCACTCGCGGTCGTCGCGCCGCGAATACCCCGGCAAGCTGTCATATGGCCCCAGTCTCGTGTGACCGTCCCGACTGACTACTGTGGCAGCGCGCCGCCGGTCATCAGGGCGCGCACGGCGGCGCCAATCACCGCGATCACCGCGATCACCATGATGATCAGGTCGCGGCGGACGCGCTTCTGGTCACTATAGACGTAGGCTACCGGGATGGCAAGCAGCACAATGCCGCCATAGACGAAGTGCAGCGCATCCTCTGGCCGCCCACCATTCAGATAGATCAGCCCGCCGAATAGCGCCTGAATGGCGCCCAGTCCAGCCGTCACCCACAACAGGACACGGAAGATGCGGGTAAAGCGCGGAACAGAGCCAGACCCTGGAGCATCCGCGTCACTCAGCCCGCGCCGCAGAACGAGCAGCGTGATCCCCGCGATCAGCGTTAGCGCGCCCGCGGCGAGGATCAGGGGAACCATCAGGAAATGCAGACTGAGCAGCGTTTGCACAGATATAGCCCTCCAGAAGCAGGAACTCAGCAAACGGGGTGGCGGCGTTGGAGCCGTATTAAAGCAAAATCAGCGCCCAGGCGGAGTGCGACGCCAGCGGCCATCACAGGTTATCGTTCGCCCGCCTCAGCGAGACACGCCATCGGCAGGCTTCCAGCGCGGCAGCCAGCGCGCCGCATGCATTGTACCGCGCCACCCCGCGACATTGCTGAAGGCATGAACTGCGTCATCCAGAAGCCTCGACGGCGCAAGCCGCCCATGCGCAACAGAGAGAAAACCGCCGTCAAGACGCGCCAGGACGTGGTTACCGGGCAACTTGTCCCGCGTCAGTCTTAAAAGCAGGAGTCTTGCTGATGATTTGCCGCCGCGCGCGGTATCACACACAAGTGAGCGCCTTCATGTCGAGCCGCGGCAACATCAATAGCGCCCTTCCAGCCGTCCTGGAGTGGCTAGTCCCTTTGGCGCCGCTGTATCTCTTCCTTCATGGTGTCATGGGCCCCGCTTTCTTTTCCTCTACGCGCTTCTTTGGCGGTTCTGGTGACTCAGGCCTGTATATGTGGTTCATCGGCTGGATATGGCGGGCTATCGCGAAAGGCCAATCCCCCTTCGTGATAGACGCGTTCAATTATCCCCATGCCATCAACATCATGGATTACACCTCCGTGCCCACGATAGGCCTGCTGTTTGGCTGGCTCTACCCAATCGCTGGAGCGGTCTTCACCTTTAACCTGATTATCGTGATGAACTACGTCCTCATCTTCATATTCGGCAAGCTAACGCTTCGAGAACTCAATATCGGGAGCCTGATGTCCGGAATAGGTGGCCTGATGTTTTGCCTCCTGCCCTATCTGACTGTGCAGGAAATGGGCCATCTAAATCTCGCGTTCATCGCCCCACATTTCGCGGTTGGTTATTGTATCGTCAGGGCCATAAAGTCCGAGCGCCGCCCCGGCTGGGTCCTTGGCCTGCTGACCGGACTGGCGCTAGCGCTTACCTTCTACACATCCCTCGAAACATTCCTGACATTGACGCTTTGCGTCGCTATCATATTCGTCTATGCATGGCTGTGCGCCAGAGCGCTGACCGTTCGCCTGACGCTACGCCTGATGAACGTGCGCTTTTTGCCTGGCGTCGTCACGCCGCTCTTTCTTGTCATCCCCGGCTTGTTCAACTTCATTCAGGGGCAAGGCGCGCATCCCATAGATTTCGCGAATGCGGCCGGGTTCTATAGCAATGATCTGCTCTCGCTCATAGCGCCCTCATCGCTGTATCTGGCGCACAACGCCGAAACGACAATGCTGACTGCCCGGTTTTCAGGCAATGCGACGGAGTGGAATGGATATCTGTCCATTCCGCTCATCATCCTGGCCATCGTCTATGCCTTCCGCCGCTGGGGCAAACCCAGCGCGCGTATCCTCTCGCTCTCTGCGCTGTCCATGATAACGCTCTCTCTTGGCCCGTTTCTGCAAATCGCCGGTGTGCGGATGTATGTGCCGTTGCCCTGGATCCTGATCCTCATTTTCCACGCGCCGTTCCTGCATAATGCGATGCCGGCGCGTCTGGGGCTGTATGCGCAGTATCTTGCGCTTATGCTCGTCATCATGGGCGTTGACGAGTATGTGAAGCAGGCGCGGGCGCGCTCTCAACCAATCTGGCGAAATGCCGGGATTGGAATCAACCTCGCGGCTCTCGCGCTTGTGGCTGTTCTCTGGCTACCGCTCATCCCATCGCTGTCCACCCCGACGCCCCAGGCGGCAAGCATCCTGCAAACCGATGAGGTCGTACCCCGCTACATCGCGCATGAGCGGACGCTCGTCCTCTACGGGCGGGACTACAGCTTTGGCGAGGTCATGGGTATCCTCGCGGATTCAAACAGCTATGGACTGGTAACATCGAACGTCCAGGTATCATCGAATAGCTATGGGTATTCAACGGAAGATCCCGCTTACAAGGCGGTTGAAGCGTTCATACATGATACCGATGGCAAGCAGACCGTCTTGGCTTTCGGCCACTACCTCCCAGAGCTGGGCGCCGGTAAAGTCATGTTTGTCTCCGTTGACAATCAGCCGCTCAATCCCGCTCGTCTCAACGAGATCTCGCGCTATCTGGGCGCTCCCGTGTACGACGGGCAGGGCCTGGTGGTGGTCTGGGACGTGCCCCAGGGCATCGCTTCAGGCGGCTCCGCGGCGGCTCGCTGATGTCGTCGCCACTCCTTGTCCTGACGCCTCATGGCTTGATATCCGGTCACGCTGGGCGCCTCATAACGTAGCGGAAGAGCGGTGTCATGGCCAGCTCGCGAGTCGGAGGCGTCCCGCAAGAGCGATAGGAAAAGGGCGGACGCCGCGCTGTTGTAAGTGGCGTCACTTCGCGCCAGCACGGGTAGTGCGGGAGAAAGAAGCAAGATATAACAGTTTACGGTGAAGCGATATCCACAATTGGGGGGTTACCGTTCCTGTAATTATGGCATGCGCTGTTCTCGCATTATTTCATGTGATAGATTTAGACTGCTAGGAGGCTTCCACGCCTCCATAATAACTGGGACGTTAGCCACATTGAGAGAGGCGATCGTGGCGCTGAAGGACAAGATCGAGGTCTGGCAAAGAGACCTGATTGACATAAGCAAGCGAAACCCGCTGCTCTATTTTCATGCGACTGGATTCCGAGCATCAGGCCTGTCCATTCCCATCGCGGATACGACACCGCTGTTCCGCGCACTTACCCAGCGAGGTAAGTCCAAAGACAAATCAAAAAGTGGCCTCATCGAACAGTCAGTTCTGGGGCTTCCTGATCCAGAGGAAGACCCAAACGCCTTCCGGCGATTTGAACGATTACGCACGCAGACGCGTGATGACCTAAAAGAGCGGGGTGTTCATACCCTTTATATGGTTTTCGGCATGTTGCACTGGACTGAAGCCGCATACAGTGTAGAGCGAGTATCATCACCGCTCATTTTTGTTCCAATCATACTCCAAAAAGGGATAAGCGGGCGCTATGCTCTGGCGATAAACGAGGATGAAGACATCGAGATCAACCCCGTGCTGCGCGAAAAGCTCCACAACGATTTCCATGTGCGCATTCCCACCTGGCAGGAGATCATTGCAGCGATCAATAAAGATCCGCTCATGCCCGCGCTCGATGACGCGCTGAGACACATACAGTCGGCGCTCGAACAATTGCCCGATTTCGCCAGCTCCAAATGGACGGTCACACCGGACGCATGTCTAGGCCGCTTCTCGTTCACGAAGCTCATCATGCGGCAGGATTTGCAGCGCAACCAGGAAATAGCTCTGTCCCACCCGATTCTCCGCCGGATAGCCGGAGAAGGTGGCGCGCTGCCTGAGCCGAACAAACTCATCGAGGCGGAACACCTTGACGAGAATGTCCATCCCCGCGAAACTCTGGCAATTCTGGATGCGGATTCAAGCCAGGAGGAGGCGATACAGGCCGCGATCGCCGGCCAGAGCTTTGTCTTACAGGGACCGCCAGGCACAGGCAAGAGCCAGACAATCGCCAATATCATCGCCGAATCGCTAGCGCGCGGCAGGAAGGTACTGTTTGTTAGTGAGAAGATGGCAGCGCTCGAAGTCGTACGCAGGCGTCTCAATACGGCAGGCCTGGGCGAATTCTTGCTTGATCTCCATGACGCGAAGCGAAACAAGAAAGACTTCATAAACGAGCTACAAACGGCCGTCAGGCAGGCGCGTGTACGCCCCAGCGACTGGGAAAGCGTCGCATGGGAGAATCAGTCAGCAGAACTGGAGCGCCGCCGGAAAGACCTGAACACTTATGTTCGCGAACTCCACAAGCCGCGTTTCGCATTACAAATCAGCGCCTTCGAGGCGTACGGGCGGCGCGCTCGACTGGCTAGCGCAGCCACGAGCGACGCGCCACTCGGCGATGTCACCCAACTGGCCTCCAACGATCTGATTGACCGGCGTGATGCGCTGCAGGCCTTGTTGAACTTTACCGATGTCCTCGATCAATACACGACCCATCCATGGCGCGCGACCCCATTGACCAGTCTGAGCGGTGAGCAGGCCAGCGCGCTCGACTATCACTTCGGTCTCTTGTCCAAGGCGCTTGATCAAGCAACTGAGGTATTGATAGAGCTCAGAGCGAGCCTTGGTGAGGAGGGGCCCATAACCCTTCAATGGGCGGACTATGCGCTTGACCGTGCGCGCCTTGCGCTAACGAGTCCCATGCCGCCCCGCCATTGGTTGGATCCGTCACACACTGAGACACTCTCGCGCCTGTTCCAGTATGCGTCCTCCATCGCCAACGCATATCACAAGGCGCGTGAGCGTCTGGATGGGCGGTATCAGGACGGTATTTATGCGCTCGATCACGAAGCCCTACTGGAGGCGCTGACCGAGGCTCCTAAGCCAGCGCTGCCGCTCATCCAGACGCGCGCTGGCGAAGATGAGCGCGATACCATTCTGCGAGAGCGCGCCGCGCTGGACAATCATCTGCGCACATGCGCAATGCTTCTGCCATCCATTGGCGCTTCTGCGGCAACAGCGGCAAAACTGTTGGGTGAACCGGCGCCCGAGACTGTCACTGATATACGCGCAATTACGGAGCGCGCGGCAGTCGTGGCAGCTTCTCCCGCTCCGCCAAAGACCTGGCTAGACGCAGACTTCTATGCGGAAGCGCGCATCGTTGCGCTGGAGGCGGCCGAACGAGCGGAATGGGCGCGGCAGGCGCGAGCGGATCTCGAAAAGCGTTACAAGGCTTCGTTCTTTACCGCGGACCTCGGAGCCATCTCGGCCCGCTTCCGCGAACGTCACATTTCGGCGCTGCGTTTCCTGAATCCGCAGTATTACCTCGACTGTCGAACGCTCAATCAGTATACGCAACCAGGAGTAGCGTTAACACGGCATGAACTCGGCGAAGACGCGCTGCTGATCGCGCGGCTCCATGAGTACGATCAGTGGAGACAGGATCACCGAACCAATCACGCGCGAATACTCGGCCGCTATTTTCTGGGTGATCAAACCGATTGGCCACGCATCCGCGACATGATCGCATGGACAGACAACTTCTACAATGTGTTTGGAGAGCAACCAGCACCCGAGACGGCGCGTAGCCTGGCCTGTGGCCAGGCTGCGAAGCGCGCGCCGCTCATGGGCGTATCACGGACGCTCACCGACCAGTCAGAACAATGGACTAGCGAGCGTGAATGGATAGAGCGGACGCTGGTAACCGGTCACCTTGTTGAAGGTCGCGATGATCTGGATAGCGCGCCAGTGACATCGCTAGCGAGGGCGCTGGAGGAACTTCATGCAACACTCAGTGAATTCTGGCAAGCTGTAGATACACTTAGCGCGACCGCGCATAGCGCGCCTGCGCAAACATGCAAAGAGATAACGCAAGACATCGAGGATGCGCGCGCGGCGCGTCAGTACACCACCTGGATCGCAGAGCATAGTGACGAGTTGCGGCGTCAGCTCCACGACTGGTTCCAAGATATACAAACTGATTGGTCCGCCGCTCTCGAGCGCCTGGAATGGACGCGCCGCTTCATCGCGCTATACCCAAATGGCGTGCCAACAGCGCTTGCGGCCTGGATAACCACGACCCCAGAGGCCCAGAACTCCCAGCGCGATCCTCAAGGCACACACGCGAAAGTTCAGCGTATATTTGAGCAGGCTGGCAAGGCGCTTGAGGGCATCGCTACCGAGACGCCACATATCACAGCAGCTATCCCACTTGACAGATTGCCAGGCGACTCTCAGCGCTTCAACAGCACCCCGCTACCCCAACTGCGCGAGCGAGCGGATGAGCTCCGCGCCCGCCTGCCGCTACTCAAACGCTGGGTGGATTGCGGACAGGCGATCGAGCGCAGCCAACAACTAGGCTTAGGGCCTCTGGTAAGCGCCGAGCTGCGCAAGCAGCCACTCCCACGTGATATCATCCACACCTTCGAACGGCGGTTCTACACGCTCTGGCTCGACGCCGCACAGAGAGAATCGTCAATACTGGCGAACTTCTCTGGCGACACGCACACTACCATGATCAAAACCTTCCGCGAGCTTGACAAAGAGCATATCGAACTGGCCCGCGCTCGGCTAGTACACGACCTACGTCTCAGGCGCTATAATGCGCAGCTACTTGTCAACGAGTCACTTGCCAGGCATGATGGCGCACACCCCAGCGAATCCCGCAGAGCCTATCACAGCGCCGCCCGCTCGCAAAGCAATCAACGAGACCTCGCGCAACAACGCGCCACACAACGATATACAGCAATGCGCGACCCATCCCGATTTGAGTACAGACGTACAGACACACCCCCTCTCTCTGCTTCTCCTCGCCCGTACCTCCTAACGAGAACGCCAGATGAGTCGAGCGATTGGAAGTTCGCGGATGCATACAAGGAGCTCATCCGGGAAGCAGAAAAGAAACGCCATTCGACGATTCGTGATATCGTGCGGCGGGTAGGACCCGCACTGATCGAGCTCATGCCATGCTGGATGATGAGTCCACTGAGCGTGAGCCAGTTCATCGAAACCGCTGACCCTATCTTCGACCTGCTGATCTTCGATGAGGCCTCGCAAGTGCTCGCCGAGGACGCGATTTGTGCGATCATGCGCGGCAAGCAACTGATCGTGGTCGGTGACGACAAGCAGCTTCCTCCAACCAGCTTCTTCGCCAAATCGCTTAGCGATGTGGACGAGGAGGAGGATGAGGAGGACAGCGATAGCGCGGAGTCACAGCGCACGGAGAGCATCCTCAAGGAGCTTATGGCCGCAAGTTTCACGACGCGTTCGCTAAAGTGGCATTATCGCAGCCAGCACGAATCGCTCATCGCCTTCTCGAACAGCGAATTCTACGATGATCAACTCATTACCTTCCCAGGCCCGGAACGCAACCACCACGATGGTGTCAAGTTAGTTCACGTCGCGGATGGCGTCTATGATCGCAGCAACTCGCGGACAAACCGCCGGGAAGCGGAACGCGTCGTTGATGAGTTGATCGAAATCGTCGAACGAAACCCTGAATCGTCCGTCGGAGTGGTGGCGATGAGTGGCGCCCAGCAGACAGCGATCCGCGAGGCGCTCGACGATCGCTTCAAATCGTATCCCGAGCTTGCGCCTTTGCGCGACAGGCTTAACGAGGACTCAGACGGTGAAGACTCCTTTTTCATCAAGAACCTGGAGACCGTGCAAGGCGATGAACGCGACATCATCCTGCTCAGCATGGGCTATGGAAAGGACCGGAACGGCAAGATCTACTCAAATTTCGGCCCGATCAACAAGCCCGGAGGCGAGCGTCGCCTCAACGTCGCGGTAACACGCGCCCGCAAGCGAATGATTGTCGTTAGCTCGATACGCGCCACTGACCTGCCGCCAACCCTAAACAGCGCGGGAGCGCATACTCTCCGGCGCTACCTGGATTTCGCTGAGCGCGGCCCAGATGCGCTGCGCAACAGCCCAACCAGTGTGACAGGTGACAGTGGTCGCGACTTTGAGTCACCATTTGAGATAGCCGTGTACGAGGCGCTGACAGAGCGCGGGCTACGGGTAGACAAACAGGTCGGATGCTCTGGCTACCGGATTGATCTGGCGATACGCGACGATCAACAACCTGACCGCTATCTCCTTGGCGTCGAGTGTGATGGACGCACCTATCACTCCTCCAAAACCGCGCGTGACCGCGACCGGCTGCGCCAGGCGCATCTTGAAGGCCTTGGCTGGCGCATCCACCGTATCTGGTCGTCCGACTGGGTAGCAAACCCCGACCGCGAGATCGCCAGGACACTCGAAGCGCTCGCGCGTGCGCGGATGAGAACGCCGGTCAGGCGCGCCTCTGAAGAAGCTGGCTAGCATCCCATCCGCCGTCCAATCGCCACGGCGATACTCCAACGCGCTATACTTGTACCCTAGCGGACGAAAAGTGACGATAGCGTGAGAGGAGCGCGTGTGGCCAGCGGAGACGGGGTGAAGCGGCGGTCGAGCGACGGCGCGGTGAGCGGGGTGAAGCGCGACCCATATACAGCGCTGCGTTTCACCGACTTCCGCCACCTGATGGGCGGGACACTGCTGGCCACTCTGGGCGAGCAGATGCTGACAGTCGCCATTGGCTGGGAAATCTACGCGCGGACGCATCAGGCTGTCATGCTGGGCTACGTCGGGCTAGCGCAGTTCGCCCCCGTGCTGCTGTTCTCGCTGGTGGCTGGACACGCCGCCGACCGCTTCGACCGCCGCCGCGTCGTCATGCTCAGCCAGGGACTGATGGCCTTGACCTCCATCGGGCTGGCGGCGCTTTCTCTGACGAGCGGCCCAGTCGCGCTGATCTACCCCCTGCTGATAGCGCGCGGCGCGGGCGACGCGTTCAATGTCGCCGCGTCGGGCGCGCTGCCGCCTCAAACCGTTCCCGCCAGCGCCTTCGAAAACGCCGCCTCGTGGAGCAGCAGCCTCTGGCAGCTCTCAGCCATCGCCGGCCCGGCGCTCGGCGGCATCCTCATCGCCGCGAGTGGCAGCGTCACCCCAGTCTACTTCTTCGACGCGCTCGCAGGTGTCGCAAGCATTCTGCTCATCTCGCGCATCCGCGGCAGGCAGGAGTCACGCTCAGGCGAGCGCATGACGCTCAGCCGCCTGATGGGTGGCGTTCGCTTCATCTGGCGCACGCCCATCATCCTGGCCGCCATTACGCTGGACATGGTGGCCGTGCTGCTCGGCGGCGCGACCACCTTGCTGCCGATCTTCGCTGACATGCTGGGCGCGGGCGCGGCTGGCCTGGGCCTGATGGCCGCGGCGCCTTCCATCGGCGCGCTGCTCATGGCCACCGCCCGGGCCTATCTGCCACCGTTCCGCCAGGCGGGGCGCACGCTGCTGCTGGCGGTGGCGGGATTCGGCGCCGTCACCATCGTCTTCGGTCTCTCGCGCTCTTTCCCGCTGTCGCTGGCGATGCTCTTCGCCCTGGGCGCGCTCGACAATATCAGCGTCGTCATCCGCAAGACGCTGATGCTGACGCGCGTGCCAGATGAGCTACGGGGCCGTCTCGCGGCGGTCAATAACGTCTTCATCGGCTCATCCAACCAGCTCGGCGGCTTTGAATCGGGTGTGGCGGCGCAGCTGCTCGGCCCCACCCTGGCGGTGACGCTCGGTGGGGTAGGCTCCATCCTGGCCGTCACCGCTGTCGCGCTCATCTGGCCGGAGCTCCGGCGCATGGGCGGCCTCGTCGCGCGGCTGGATACGCCACGTGGCGAGGCCGGCGTCAAGCCGCCCGAGGCTGTGGACATGGCTCACGAAAGCAGGTAGCCGCCATCCACCACCACCAGCGAGCCGGTCATGTAGGCCGACGCGTCGCTGGCCAGGAACAGCGCCACACGCGCGATGTCGTCTGGATCGCCCACGCGCCCAAGCGGGATGCGCGCCATAAAAGCGGCGGTGGCGTCCGCGCTGGCCTGATCGGCGCTCCCGCCCGCCGCCGCGCCAGGCGTGGAGATGCCGCCAGGAGCGATAGCGTTGACGGTGACACCGCGCGGCCCAAGCTCCTTGGCCAGCGCTTTGGTCATCATCACAACCCCGCCCTTGGAGGAATCGTAATGCGTCAGAAAGCCGGTCGGGTGCAGCGCGTCAATCGAAGCGATGTTGACGATGCGCCCGCCCCGGCCAGCCTCCACCATATGCGACGCGGCGGCCTGCGCGACGAAGAACGAGCCCTTGAGGTTGATGTCAAGCACGCGGTCCCACTGCTCCTCGGTCATCTCCAGCGCCGGGCTGAAAGGGTAAACACCCGCGTTGTTCACCAGAATGTCGAGCCGCCCGAAGGTTTCAACCGTCTTCGCCACCATCGCCCGCGCATCCGTAACCTGGCTGACATCCGCGCGGGTGGCTGAGACCTTGCGGCCCAGCGCGGCCAGCCGCGCGGCGGTCGCCTGGGCGGCCTCCATATTGACATCGGCGATCATCACCGCCGCGCCCGCCTCAGCCAGGCGGCTGGCGATCGCCTCACCAATACCCATCGCCGCGCCTGTCACCAGCGCGGCCTTGCCTGTCAGATCGAATAGCCGCGCGATGGGCGGCGTGGTTTGTGTCTGTCCTGTTGGGGCACTCATTTCGCTATTCGCTCCTCTCATGCGTATGTCGCGACAAGCCGCGCGACCAGGCTTGGGCGGCGCGGGAATCCGTCCCCACACTCTCCCCACACAGGCGCGGCTATCGCACATCGAGGGCCGTTCCGCGCACACCCGCGTCACATACCACCGTTCGCGCCAGAAGTAGACAGCGGACGCCTCCGCGCCGTAGTCTGTAGGGAATGAAAGGCCGCGCTAGCCGCCGGAGGAGTCGCCCCATGCCCAAACACAGCGCCTCGTTGCGCGTTCCCCAAGAGATGCGGGCGCGCTTTGATGAGGTTGCCCAGCTCACCGATAGCTTCAGTCAGACATTCCTGAACGACGAGTATGGCCAGCTATGCTGTGAGCTGTCCGCCACCCTCTGCCGCAAGCGGCCCTCACCGCTCCTGACTGGCAAAGGGCCAACCTGGGCCGCCGGAATCATCCATGCGTTGGGCATGGTGAATTTCCTTTTCGATTCCTCGCAGACACCACATGTCGCATCGAGCCAGATTGCTGAATATTTCGGGATCAGCGCCAGCACAATGCAGGGAAAATCCAAACAGATCCGCGACCTCTTGCGTATCCATCAGATGGACCCGGACTGGACACTTCCGTCGCGGATCGAGGGCAATCCTTTGGTCTGGATGCTGGAAGTCAATGGGTTCATCGTTGACGCGCGCTACGCGCCACGTGAAATCCAGGAGGAAGCCTTTCAGCGGGGCATGATTCCGTACATCCCGGGTGAGCGCGAAAGCGCTGAGTGACTCCCCGCGACATGACCAGCTTCACAAACGGCGCAAGCGCGCTGGGAGGAGCCAGATAGCCTGATGAACCGTGACAAGCGAAGCGCCGTTGAGCGCGATGGGGCAGCGCGACCGCCCTACACTACCCATGAGCGGCCACTGTTTTTCGCCCACCGGGGTGGCTCCGCGCTCGCGCCAGAGAACACACTGCCAGCCTACGAGCGTGGGCTGGCGCTGGGCGCGGATGCGCTGGAGCTCGACATTCACTACACCCGCGACGGCGAAATCGTCGTTTTTCATGATGATACGCTGGAGCGCACGACCAATGGCTCCGGCCCGATCAGCGCGCTCACGCTGGATGAAGTCCGGCGTCTGGACGCTGGCTACCGCTTCACGCCCGATGGTGGCGCGACCTATCCCTGGCGCGGGCAGGGCGTGACGGTTCCGACGCTGGCTGAGGTATTCGAGCGTTTCCCGGACGTGCGGATCAACATCGAGATCAAGATCGGCGACGAACAGGGCGATATCCGCTTCGCCCGGTTGCTGCGAGACCGAGGCTGGGAAGACCGCGCGATGGTTGGCAGTTATGACGACAGGACGCTGGCGCGGTTCCGCGCGGCAAGTGAAGGGCGTGTGGCCACATCGGCCAGCGCGAGCGAAGTGCGCTCATTCTTGCTACACGTCCTGTTCCGCGCCACACAGCGGCTGCGTCCGGCCTACGATGCGCTGCAGGTCCCCGAGGTCTATCGCGGGATCCGCGTCGTCTCGCCGAACAGCATCCGGCTGGCGCGCGCGCTGGAGCTGGACACCCACGTCTGGACGGTAGATGGCGGCGCCGATATGGAGCGTCTGCTCGACTGGGGCGTGGACGGCCTGATGACTGATCGCCCCGACACACTGGCGGAAATTTATCAGGCGCGGGGTTGGCTGGCGTCTGGCGTGGACGCGGTACAATCAGAGCAGGCCGAATAGGCGCCGCGGCAAACCAGTGGACTGAGGCCAGGACACAAGCGGAGACAGACGAGAGCATGGACAGGCGATTGCTGCGCGGGCTGGCGCTGACGGCGGGAGCGAGCGTGGCGGCGGTGGCGGCTACTGGCGCGGGGGTAGGATACTATGTGGCGCACGTGCTGACAGCTCCCAGGCGCCCCAACCCGATGGATGATTACGTCATGACCCCTTTCGAAACGGGCGTCCTCTTCGAGGACATCCGCATCCCCACCGGGCAGGAAGAGCGTACGCTCGATGGCTGGTGGTTTCCGCGCCCCGAAACGGACCGCGTCATCATCGGGCTGACCGGCTTTCGGGGCGCCAAGTCCGAGCTGGTCGGCATTGGGTCGGCGCTCTGGCGCGCGGGCTTCAATGTGCTGCTCTTCGATTACCACGGGCATGGCGCGGGGCGCGGCGCGCCGGTCACGCTGGCATACCGCGAGTTGCGCGATGTGTACGCCGCGCTGGACTACGCGCTGGAGCGAATTCCGGGCGCGCGCGTTGGCGTGATTGGTTTCTCGATGGGCGCGGCTCTGGCGATCCTGGCCGCCGCCAGCCGCCCGGAGATTCAGGTAGTCGTGGCGGACTCGCCTTTCGCGACCCACGCTGATGTCGTCAGCCACAACATCGCGCGCACGATCCGCCTGCCTGGCCAGCCTTTCCTTGTCACCGCCGACTACTTCCTGGAGCGCCGCGCGGGCTACCGCAGCCGCGACGTGGCGCCGCTGCGCGTGGTGGGGCAGATCGCGCCGCGCCCGCTGCTGCTCATCCACGGAACCGCCGACGCGACCATCCCCGTCAGCCATGCCCAGCGGCTCTATGACGCGGCTGGCGAGCCCAAAGAGCTGTGGCTCGCCAGCGGCGCGGGCCACTGCGGAGCCTACTTCCTCGACCGCCCAGGCTACTGCCAGCGCGTTTGCGCCTTCCTTGCCTGCGCCCTGGATCGCGACGGGGGGATCGGGGAGCCTCTCCCCGGCGAGCACGAGGGGCTGGCGTTCCAGTAGCGTTTTTCACCGTTCGCTTTCTTCCCATCGCGTTGACAGCGGCGCGGGCGCGATGGTACACTACGCTACGCAGCGCCTGACAGCGCCGTTAACGCCAAGGTAGCTCAGTCGGTAGAGCACAGCACTGAAAATGCTGGGGTCGGCGGTTCGATCCCGCCCCTTGGCACCTTAAAACCGCTTTCCACCAGGCGTCCTGTGAGGCGCCTGATTTTGTTTTCGCTCCTCCAGGCACGCGAAGCCGCGCGAATCGTCCCACCACAATAGCTACCACGCGACGTCTCCTGCTATACTCGTTCCGGCCCTGGAGTTGAGCGAAGGAGACTCAATACCCCATGCGAACGACGCTGCGCGCCACCCTGATCTGTCTCGTCGGGCTGGTCAATATCGGCTCGACATTGCTGCCGGTCTGGCCCAAACGCTTTACCCTTCTCACCAGCGTCGCGCCGGTCGCGCTGGCGCTGGTGGCGCAGCACGTGACACTCTTCGCGGGCGTCGCGATTCTATTGCTAGCGTGGCCTGCCGCGCGTGGACACCGCCGCGCGGCTTACACGCTGATGCTGACCGGCGGCGTCGCGACAGTGATGAACCTGCTCAAGGGGCTGGACGTTGAGGAGGCGCTCATCAATCTGGCGCTGGTGATCGCGCTCTGGCGTACGCGGCGCCACTTCCATGACATCCCTGTGCGCTATACAGTGGTGGATCTGGCGCGGCTAGGTCTGCTGATGGCCGCCTTCCAGTGGCTCTACCAGCGCGCCGGCCACGGTGTTGTGGCGGGCCTGCGCGCGCTGGAGGAGAACGCCTCAGGATGGCATGCTGACTGGCCCATCGCGGCGCGCGCCGTTGCGCTCTTGACACGCCAGCTGCGCCTGGAGCGTGTCTTTCTCCATGAGACGCGATATGCGCTGCCTGCCTTCCTGATTACCGTCTTCATCGCCATCTCATGGACCTCGCTGGCGCGGATAGGACTCCAGAAGACGCCAGAGGACCTGTATCCGCGCCTGGGCCGCTCGTCGCGCAACTCGCTCGCCTATCTCGCGCACCGCGGTGATGTCCGCACCTTCCTGACGCTGGACGGTCGTGGCGCGATCAGCTACCGGCTGGTGGGGCGCGTGGCGCTTCAGGTGGGCGCCATCCTGGGGCCAGCCAGCGAGCGCGAGCGGGTATATAAGGAGTTTCGCGCCTGGCTGCGCCAGGAGCGGCTGGTTCCAGCGGCGGTGGCGCTCTCTCGCGACGAGCGGTCTATCGCGGCGGCGGCGGGCATGCGCACGCTGCCTGTCGGACGTGAAGCGGTCGTGGATCTGACAGCCTTCAGCGTCGAGCGACTGGCCAAGAAAATGCGCTGGGCGCAGCGCTCGCTGGCTGGGCGTGGCTACCACTGCGAGCTGGTTTCCCCTTCTGAGATCACGCAGCCGGCGCACGCGGCGCTGGAACGCATTGACGCTGAGTGGCGCTCGCGGCGAGGCGGCATGAGCTATGGCTGCTCTATGACACTGGGGCGTTTTCCAGGTCCCGCCGAGGCCCACTGTCTCATCGGCCTGCTGCGTGATCCGGAGGGCGAACCAGTCACCTACCTGACGCTACTGCCCGGCGGCGAGGGCTACTATTCGCTAGACCTGACCCGGAGACTGAACACCGCGCCCAACGCCGCGATGGAGCTCCTGCTGATGGAGACGTTGACCACCTTGCGCAAGCGTGGCGCGAGCGCCGTTAGCCTCAACTTCTCCACCTTCTCCGGCCTGCCTGGATGGCTGGGCGGCAAGGCGCTGGCGCGGCTGGGCAGCCTGGCTTTCCAGACCAGTTCACTGGAGGTCTTCAACAACAAGTTCCTGCCGGAATGGACGCCACGCTACCTTGCCTTGCGCAGCTGGCTCGACCTGCCCGACGTGGTTTACGCCATCCTCGTGGCCGAGGGAGCGGACCGTGTACTGTATAATGCGCTGGCGCGCGGCTGGCGCCGCCTGCTGGCGCATGCGCGCGACCTCGGAGCGGCGCGCGCGCCTACGGCGTCTCACATCGGCGGCGGGAGAGCGTAGCCACTGCCTCAGCGATACCGTTCATGCGCTGTTTGTCGCTCTTCACGGCCCCGCGCTACAATCCTTTCCGTGGGCGTGAAGCTTCGCCCACGCAGGCGTGTGGACATAAGAGGCCGCGATAGCGAGCGGCGGAACAGAGTATTGGACGCATGATAGAAACCAGCTTGAACCGGACAGCTACGCTCACCGTTGGCGATGAGGCCCCTGATTTCACCCTCAACTCCGCGACCACTGAAGGCGCGGTGACACTCAGCTCCTATCGGGGGAAAAAGAACGTCGTGCTGGCATTCTTCCCCTGGGCCTTCAGCGGGACCTGCTCGGCGCAGATGCCATCCTATGAGGCCGAGTTGGAGCGCTTCCGCTCGTACGACACCGAAGCGCTCGGCATCAGCGTTGACTCGAAGCTCGCGCTGGCGCACTGGGCCAAGGAGATTGGCGTCACCTTCCCGCTGCTCACTGACGCCTACCCCCAGGGCAAGGTCGTGGACATGTACGGCGTGCGCCATGCCCTCGGTGTGGCGGAGCGCGCGCTGATCGTCGTGGATAAGGCTGGCAAGGTCGCGTGGATTCACGTCCACCGTCCGCTTGGTGAGGCGCCGGACAACGAAGAGCTGTTCGACGTGCTGCGCAAGCTCAGTTAGAGGCGCGTCCGTCATCCGTGAGCCGCCGCGAGCCATGCGCGGCGGCTCACGCCCGCATCGGACCGATGCGAGAATTCGAGAAAACGAGGGCGACCTCTATGCCCATGTCGCGACGCTGCATCCCCTACACGCCACGCCGCCGCGAACTGCGCGAGACGACCTTCGCGCTGGTCACGACGGCGGGCGTCCATCCGCGCGACCAGGAGCCCTTCGACCTGGCGGGCGACAACTCCTGGCGGCTGATTCCCGGCGATGTCCAGGCCCGCCAGCTGATGGTGACGCACGAGCACTACGACCACCGCCACGCCGATCAGGATATCAACTGCGTCTTTCCGATTGACCGCCTGCGCGAGCTGGCGGCGGAAGGCGTGATCGGCGGCGTAGGCGACAAGCATCTCGGGTTCATGGGCTACAGCCAGCGCCTACGCGACCTCTATGAGCGCGCCGCGCCAGAGATGGCGAAGATCATCGAGCGCTCGCGCGCCGACGCTGTGATACTGACGGCTGGCTGCCCGCTCTGCCATCGCACCGTCGTGGCGATTCAGCGCGAGATCGAAATGCTCGGCCTGCCTACCGTGCTGATCACGCTCGTCCCCCAGGCATCAGCCGAAATGGGGCCGCCGCGCGCCATCCATCCGGCCGGCTTCACGCTGGGCGACGCGCTGGGCCTGCCCAACCAGCCCGGGCTGCAGCGCGAGGTGCTGCTGGCCGCGCTGCGCCGCTGGGAAGCGCGCGAGGAGCCCGGCCATATCTGGGAGCAGGAATTCCCCGGCTATATCCCCGATCCGGCGATCCTCAACAACGGCGAGATCATCCGCGAGTAGTGAGCTGGTGGTTAAAACCGCGCCTTCGGGCCAT
>JAKAIY010000244.1 GCA_021814145.1 Chloroflexota bacterium | reverse complement strand
GGAGGAAGGCGGCTCGCTGACGATCATCGCCACCGTGCTGATAGACACCAACAGCCGCATGGATGAGGTAATCTACGAGGAGTTCAAGGGCACCGGCAACATGGAGATCACGCTCGACCGCAAGCTTTCCGAGCGGCGCATCTTCCCCGCGATTGACATCACTCGCTCCAGCACGCGGCGCGAGGAGTTGCTGCTCGACCCGCAATCGCTGCAATCGGTGCTCGTCGTACGGCGCATGTTCGCCTCGCTGGACAGCAACGAAGTCATCGAAACGACCGACCGCCTGATCCAGATGCTGGCGCGCACCCAGAACAACGAGGAATTCATCGCCGCGCTGCGCAAGGGCATGGGCGGCTGAGGCCCTCCATCGCCCTCATATGGCGCTTGCATCTTCCATGCCCGTTGTGACGGGATAAGCGCCTGTTCGGAAAGGCGATCACTCCTCATGCGGATCGAGCGGCTGAGCGTGGACAACCAGCGCACACAGGGACCAGCCCGGCGCGCGTGGTATCAGCGGTACAGCGCGAAGCACCTGCGCGAGATGGAGCGCGCGGCGCGGGACGCGCTGGCGGCGCGGGACGCGCTGGCGGCGCGGGAGGACGGCGCGCCGCAGGCGGGCGTTATCCTTGGGGCAGGCGCCTGCACGGAGCTGCCGCTGGAGCGGCTGGCGCGCGCCTGCGACCCGCTGACGCTGGTGGACCTGGACGCGCCGGGAATGGGCCGCGCGCTGGAGGAGCTGCCAGACAGACTGCGGGCGCGCGTGCGGCTGCTGGCCGCCGACCTGACCGGCGGCGTCAGCGCGGCGCTGCGCGAGGAGATGGGCGTCCAGCCGTGGCGCGACCTGCGGGCGCTGGGCGGCATGGCGCTGCTCGACGCGCTGGCGGATTGTCTTGAGCGCGTGACGGTTCCCGATCCGCCGGAGATCGCCGGGCTGGAGCCGCGCGGCTTCGGGCTGGTCATCTCCTCATTGACGCTGACGCAACTCTACAGCCTGCCGCTGCTGGACGCGCTCGACACGCTGCTGGCCTACGCGCCCGATCTGGCGGAGCGGCGCGACGAGCATCCGCGCTATGTGGCCGCCGAGCGTGATTTCCGGCGGCGGGTGGCGATGGCGCACCTCACGCTGATCGCGCGGCTGCTGGCTCCTGGCGGCGCGGCGCTGCTCACCACCGACAAGACAGGCTACCTGTTATCGCCCAGGGCAGGGCCGCACGCGGGCGAGGGTCGCGAGGCGCTGGAGACGCTGCCCGCCAGCGCGCTCGCCTGGCCAGACGATCTGGCGGCGCGGTTCATCCTGGTGGGGCCGCCGCGCGCATGGGCGTGGATGGTCGCCATGCCAGAGGGCGAGACGCCGGGGCGGGCGTATGATGTGGTGGCGGCGATCCTGCGGCCTCTCGATTCGTAGGACTTCGCGGCGGGTAGGTTCGGCGATTACGCGCTGCTTCTGCTATACTAGGCTCCGGCCCTAGCCGCGCGTTTACGCTGTCTTACGTACCGCTCTGAAGGACAACGATGGAAGCCAAGCTGATCGAAGACCGCCGCGAGTGGAATGCGTTTGTCGCCGCCGCGCGCACAGGGCACCTTTGCCAGACGTGGGAGTGGGCCGACCACTCCGAGGAGGGCGCCCGCGCTGGCTCGTTGCGGGTAGGCGTGGTGGATGACAGCGGGCGGCTCGTCGCGGCGGTCCTGCTGACGCGCAGCATGGCCTCCGGGCTGGGCGCGCCGTTCTTCTACGCGCCGCGTGGCCCCGTCTGCGATGATCCCACCTCGCCCGCGCTGCCGCTGCTGATTCGCGCGGCGGCCCGCGAGGCGCGCAAGCGTGGCGGCGTCTTCATCCGCATCGAGCCGAACGCGCCGGATGGCGATAGCGCCTGGATTGGCGCGCTGAAACGGTTAGGTTTTCGCGAGACCGACCATGTCATCTATCTGCGCAGCGCATGGGTGACAGACCTCAGCCCGGATGAGGACCGGCTGCTGGCGGGGATGATGACCACCTGGCGCCAGAATATCCGCGCTGGCGCGCGCAAGGGCGTCACTGTGCGGCTAGGCGCGGGCGAGGCTGACCTCGACGCCTTCTACCGCCTGCTGACAGAAACCGGCACGCGCGACGAGTTCTACGTCTACCCCAAGGACCTCTACCGCGACATGCTGGAGCACTACTCCGAGGAGGCGGCGCGGCGGTACGGCACGGCGCGCATGGCGCTGCTGATCGCCGAGAGCGATGGCGTGGCCATCGCCGCCTCGACCGTCGCCGTCCTGGGCGAGTGGTCGTGGAACCTGCATAGCGGCTCATCGGGGCAGACGGCGCACCGCAAGCTACGCCCGAACTACCTGCTGCAATGGGAGTGCATGCGCTGGTGCAAGGGACAGGGCGCGCGGTACTATGACTGGCGAACCATCCCCGACATCCTGGAGCCGGGGCAGGAACTCTACGGCGTCTACGAGTTCAAGCGCGGCTTCGGCGGAGCGGTGCGGCGTGTCATCCCGACGATGGACCTGCCGCTGCGCCCGGCGCTCTACTGGCCCTACGTCACCGCCGTCTCGCTGCGGCGTGGCCTGCGCCGCTGGCAGCGACGGCGTTTCGAGAGACGGCGCGAGCAGGCGCGCTTGGCGGCTGAGCAAGCGGTGGCGCAGGCTGAAGCGGCAAAGTCGGGGATGATGACGGGCGAATGAATTCGCGCTTCCAGCCCCCTGAAAGGCGCATGGCGGCGTGCGCCGCCTTGAGAT
>JAKAIY010000114.1 GCA_021814145.1 Chloroflexota bacterium | reverse complement strand
CCGCGCCGTCTCCACGCTCACCGCGCCGTGCGCCGCCAGAATCTCCTGTGGCACGCCCTCGCCGCCCTTGACATCGGTCGCGTAGGAAACGATCCCGCCCCGGAAGGCGGCGGACGAGCCGGGAACATCGGTGATGAGGCTGGCGAGCAGCCCGCCCGTGCAGGACTCCATCGCCGCCAGCGTCAGTCCCCGCTCCACCAGCGCGCGCAGCAGGACGCTCGCGGGGGTGTCGCTGTCCACGCCAAAGACACTGCGCTCGCCGATGGCCGCCCGCGCCCGCGCTTCCAGCGCCTCCACCAGCGCCCGCGCCTCCTCTTCGGTGGCGGCCTTGGCGGTGATGCGCACGTCTACCGCGTCCTGCTTGGCGTAGGTGGCGATGGTCGGGTTGAGGCTGTGGGTGAGCTCGCCCAGCCGCTGCTCGACGGTGGACTCGCCCACGCCCGCCACGCGCAGGATGCGGGTGAAGAGCGTCGCGCCCGCGCGCTGCCGCAGCCGTGGCTCCGCCTCATGCTCCCACATGCGTGTCATCTCGGAAGGCACGCCGGGCATGGCGATGATGATCTTGCCGTCGCGCTCCACCCACCAGCCGGGCGCGGTGCCGCGCGGGTTGGCCAGCGGTGTGGCGGAGGGAATCAGCCAGGCCTGCTTGACGTTGCGCGCTGGCATGGTGATGCCGCGCTCGGTGAAGAACTCGCGCAACGTCGCTTCGAGCGAAGGGTCCACCGCCGGGGTCTCACCCAGTGTGGCGCTGATCGCCTCGCGCGTCAGGTCGTCCTCGGTGGGGCCAAGGCCGCCAGTGGTGATGACCACATCCGCCCGGTCGCGCGCGCGGCGCAGCGTCTCGGTGAGCCGCTCCAGGTTATCGCCGACCTGAGAGACAAAGTAGAGGTCTATGCCTAGCGCGGCGAGACGCTGCGCCAGATAGGCCGCGTTGGTGTCAGTGATCTGCCCCAGCAGGAGCTCTGCCCCGATGGATAGAATTTCCGCGCGCATCGTCTCGCACCACTCTCTATAGCTGAAAAACTGGCCACGGCCGCCCCGTTGGCGCCAGCCGCGTCTGGCGCCGCCCCACTGCGCATTGTAGCCGATACGGGCTACCGGGCGTCCATCTCGCGCGGGCCATGAGGGCATGACCCCCACAATGGGGGATGAGCGCGGGCCGTTAGAATAGCCCATGAAGCAGGAGCGGGGCGGGCGTTATGGCAAGCTGCCACAAGTTCTAGGGTTTTTGCGCGGATTTTTCCTAAGATACTAGATATAGGACTTTTCGCCCTTGCTTTTACTAGATGTAGGCGTCACAATAAGAGGGCGCGCTGGCGAGGCGCCGCTGAGACCCTTCGCCAGCGGTTTGGGATGACCGCTGGGCGGCGCTCGCTGGCATCGGCATGGTGGCCTGGGTGACATGGCGCGGCGGTTGATAGTATGTTGGCTCACAGAGAGCCGAGGACGGCTGGCGACAGGCGTCAGGGGGCTGTGGTGAAGAACAGGAAAGACATGCCTGCGGGCGATTCGCGCGGGAGCGCGACCCGGCGGAAGGCTGGCGCGTGGTCTGAGGCGGCGACGCGCGTGCTGCGCGAGCGGTATCTGCTGCGGGACGCGGATGGCGTCGTGGTTGAGTCCGCCGACGATATGGCCTGGCGTGTGGCGCGCGCGGTATCCGAGGCGGAAAAGCAGTGGAACGATCCATCTGGCCTGACGCCGGATGAGATCGCCGCGCAGTTCTACGACGTGATGGTGAGCCACCAGTTCCTGCCGAACTCGCCGACCCTGATGAACGCTGGCAAGGGCAACAATCTCCAGCTTTCGGCCTGCTATGTGGTGCCGGTCCCCGACAGCCTGGAGGGCATCTTCGACGCCGTCAAGCACGCCGCGCTGATCCATCAGTCGGGAGGCGGCACCGGTTTCAGTTTCAGTAGACTTCGCCCTGAAGGATCAATGGTAGCCTCTACACATGGAGTCGCATCCGGCCCGGTCAGCTTCATGAGGATCTTTGATGGCGCGACCGAGGCGGTGAAACAGGGGGGCTGCGTGACCCCTGACACGCGCGTCTCTACCTCCGTCGGCATGGTGCGCATTGGCGCGCTAGGGCCACTGGACGCCGAGCCGAAGAGCTGGCACGCGCTCAAGCGTCCGCTTACCGCCGTGACCGACGAGGGCCAGCGCCGCGTTGAAGAGTTCTACCACAACGGCGTCGCCGCCGTCCGCCGCGTCCGCACGAGCGCAGGCTACCACTTTACTGGAACGCTGGAGCATCGCGTGCGCGTGATTGATGAGACGGGAGCCTATGTGTGGCGCCATCTCAAGGAACTGCGCGCGGGCGACTGGATGGCGTTGCAGAAGCACACCTACCCTGAGACGACGGACTACCGCTTCCCACCATTCGAGCGGGTGGCGCATCCCAACTCGACAACGGCGCGTTTCCCTGAGCGCCCGACCGCCGAGCTGGGAGAGTTCATCGGCTACTTCATTGGCGATGGTAGCGTCAACTACTACAACCAGCATGGAGCGACCGGGCGGCTCATGATGACCGTGGCGGACAGCGAGCCAGAGATCGGCGAGCGACTGCTGCGGTTGGCGCGCGATCTGTTTGGCCTGACGCCACAGGAGCGCCGCAAGCCCAACGACGCCAGTGTGACCTACTTCTTCAACGCGACGGAACTGGTGGCCTGGCTGAAGCATATCGGCGTCACGAAGACCTCGGCGCTTAGCGCGCGCGTCCCGGAGATCGTGTTCCTGGCGGGCGCGGAGTTCGCGCGTGGCTTCCTGCGCGGGCTGTTCTCCGCCGATGGCTCGGTCTCCTGCGAAGGGTACTCCAGGCTCTGCAGCGTGTCTCGCGAGCTGATCGAGGATGCGCAGGAACTGTTGCTGGCGCTGGGGGTTCCTGCCTCGATCTCAGTGACCACTGGCCGCGAGAGCGCGTTCGGCGACAACCCGATCTATACGCTGCGCCTGATGACGCGAGAAGGCCTGGCTGAGTTCGCCGCGCGCATCGGCTTCATGTCCGCCACGAAGACGGAGCGCCTCACCGCCGGACAGGAGAAAGCGTGGGAGTTCAACGATATCCCGCCGCATCAGGAAGCGGCGGTCGCGAGTATCTATCAAGGGCCTGGGCGCGGTAGCGGCCCGGAGCGCGGCTCGCGCGGCGCCAACCGCGCGCTCTACCGCGACATCCAGCACTATATGCCCGGCGTGGCGGCCCCACGCAATCTGAACCGCTCGCGGCTGCGGACGCTGGTTGAGAGACAGGCCGAGGTGCGCGATAGCGCGCTGGCGGTCTTCCTGGCCAACGGTCAGTTCTACGATCAAGTGGTCGAGATTGATGAAGACGAGGCGCTGACGGTGGATCTCTCGGTAGAGGGCAACCACACCTATATCGCCAACGGCTTTGTCAGCCACAACAGTCGGCGCGGCGCGAACATGGGCATCCTGCGGGTGGACCATCCAGACATCCTCAAGTTCATTGACTGCAAGCGCGACGGCTCGGTGACCAATTTCAACATCTCGGTGGCGATCACTGACGAGTTCATGCGCGCCTATGAGGCCGACACCGACTACGCGCTGGTAGACCCGCACACGAAGAACGAGATCCGGCGGCTGGGCGCGCGCGACGTGATGGCGCGCATCATTGACGCCGCCTGGTCCACTGGCGATCCGGGCCTGGTCTTCCTCGACCGCGCCAACCGCTCCTCCGCCAACCCCACACCTGAAATAGAATTGCTGGAAGCGACGAATCCCTGCCTGATTGGCGAGACGCGCCTGGCGACCAGCCGTGGCCTCATTCGCATGGACACCCTCTACGCCAGCGGTGAGGACCTCGTTGTGGCAACCGACGCACGCTCGTGGTTCCAGACTGCTGAGAGCGTCGTGAACGGTGGCGCTCAGGTGGCGTCATCAGGCGTCGTCTACCAGCCCGCCGCGCCGGTGTTCAAGACTGGCGAGCAAGCGCCTGTCCGCAAGCTCATCACCAGCCATGGCATCGAGATCACCGCGACGCCTAATCACCGCTTCCTGACGAGCGAAGGCTACAAGCGCCTCGATCAGCTCGAATATGGCGATACGCTGCTGCTCCAGAGCGGTGAGGGGGCATGGGCTACCGAGCGTGCGCTACCAGAGGTCGTGTACGGCGTGCGTTCCGACTCGCGGCTGCGGGCGAAGATCGCGCGCGGGGAAGCCCAGCCTCCAACCGAATGGTCAGCGGAGCTCGGCGAAGTACTTGGCTACGTGCTAGGAGATGGGCATACGCGTCGCGGCGACACCAGCGATATTCTGGGTTTCGCGGTCGCGACGAGCGAGAGCGGTATCACCAATGCGCTCACAGACCGGTTGCGCCGCTGGTTTGGCGCGAGCGGCAACCTGACCGAGCGCCAGGGCCACACACAGTTGACCTACGCGGGGTCGCCAGCTACGTTCATGATGGCGTTGGGCGTCTCAGCCGTTCGCGCGAGTGAGAAGCGCGTTCCTGAGGGCGTCTACATGGCTCCGCGCGACGCAGTCATCGGTTTCCTGCGCGGGCTTTTCAGCGCGGATGGGAGCGTGCAGACCGGCCCCGTCGAGAAGGGGGCATGCTCTGTTCGGCTAGCCACATCCTCGAAAGGTCTGGCCCAGGATGTCCAGCAATTGCTTCTGAATCTGGGCATCGTCAGCGCCATCCGGTTGCGCCGCGACGCTGGGATCACCTTGCTGCCCGACGCGCGCCGCGAGATGGCGGAGTATGCGACGCAAGCGCAATATGAAGTCATCATTGACAAGGCGAACCGCGACCGTTTCGCTGAGATCATCGGCTTCATGCAGCCAGAGAAGCAGGCGAAACTCATCGCATGGATCGGCGCCAAGAAACGCGCCTCCAATCGTGAAGAGTTCACGACCAAGGTTGCGCTGATCGAAGACGCGGGCCTGGCGGATGTCTACGACACAACCGTCGAAGAGGTCCATAGCATGGTCGCCAATGGCCTGGCGACACACAACTGTGGTGAACAATGGCTGGGTCCCTATGACGCCTGCAACCTCGGCTCGATCAATCTGGGGCTGTTCGTCAGGAACGGCGAGATTGACTGGCTGGAGCTGGAGCGCGTCACCCGCCTGACCACGCGCTTCCTGGACGATGTGATTGACATCAACCCGTTCCCGCTGCCGCAGGTGGCCGAGAAGGTGCACGCCAATCGCCGCATCGGCCTGGGCGTGATGGGCTGGGCGGAGATGCTCTTCGAGCTGGGGCTGCGCTACGATAGCGAGGAGGCCACCGCGCTGGGCGAGCGCGTGATGCTCGCCATCCGCGACTGGTCCACCGACGAGTCGGAGAAGCTGGCCGAGACGCGGGGCGAGTTCCCGAACTTCCCGCGCAGCATCTACAAGGGTGGGCGCCCGTTGCGCAACTCCACCCGCACGACTATCGCGCCGACCGGCTCGATCAGCATTCTGGCCGACTGCTCATCGGGCATCGAGCCGATCTTCGCGCTGGCCTTCCAGCATCGCGTGAAGCAGCCCGATGGCTCCTATCGCGTGCTGGATTTCGTCAATCCCTACTTCCAGCGCGCGCTGGAGGCCAGCGACATCGAAGACAAGGCGGGCGTGCTGGAGTACGCCAAGACGCATGGCTCGCTGCACGGCCACCCGGCGGAGAGCCACGCGGCGCTCAGGCCCTTCGTCACCGCGCACGAGATCGCGCCTGAATGGCATATCCGCATGCAGGCCGCGTTCCAGAAGGGCGTGGACAATTCGATCAGCAAGTGCATCGCGGCAGGCACGCTGATTCCGACATCGCGTGGATTGATGGCGGTCGAAGACTTTTCCAACGTGGAGGAGCCCGACACGTTCGTCAATATCGCTGATGAAGGCATCACCACCGGTGGCCATCGTATCCTTTCACACTACTACGCTGGCGAAAAGCCCGCGACCCGCATCCGGCTGGACAACGGCGCGGCG
Organism: Chloroflexota bacterium; assembly: GCA_021814145.1. GTDB lineage: Bacteria > Chloroflexota > Ktedonobacteria > Ktedonobacterales > JADMIN01 > JAKAIY01. The sequence goes on along the minus strand of JAKAIY010000114.1, from coordinate 6,623 downwards.
CTGACAGGCTCGACTGAGAGCCATCGCGTTCTCACAACCAGCGGGTGGACGCGTATGGCGGAGTTGCGCGTGGGCGATCTGGTTGTCGGGCGCTTCGAGCGGTCGCACGGCGAGGGCGGCGCGCCGCTGCCACCGGCAGGCCCATACCTGACGAATGCCAAGCCTGTGACCATCCCTGAGCGCATGTCGGCCCCACTGGCCCAGTTCCTGGGTATGCTGGCCGCCGATGGGCATACGACGCTGGAAACCGGCGCTGTTGGCTTCACCAGCGCGGACGAAGAGGCGCTGGGCGAATTCAAGCTGCTCTCCGAGAAACTCTTCGGCCTGACGCCGCGATTCACCGGCGAGAAACGCAATGAGAACGTGCGCTATCTCACCATCAACTCGCGGACGCTCTGCCGCTGGGCGCGTGATCTGATAGGTGACGGCGCCTACAACAAGCGTGTTCCTCCACAGGTGCTCGCTGGTAGTGAGGAAGAGAAGCTCGCGTTCCTGCGTGGCGTCTCTCTCGATGGCTATCGCCATCCCCAATATGGCCTGTACGTCTATGCCGGCATGTCCGAAAAGCTGGCCTATGGCGTAGCGGAAATGTGCCGCAGCTTCGGGCTTCCTCTCGTGCGGGTCCATCGTGGCATGGTGGCTCAGACGGGCGCTATGTCTTACAAAGTGCTCGTCAGTAATGAGCTACAGGAAACCATAAGCTGCATCGAGCGCCACAAGAATGGCCCGGCGCACTTTGCCACGTACCAGGTCCTGATAGATCGGGAGGTGGTGGCGCAAACGAAACTTCCCGCGAGCCACCCATATTACAGCGCGTTCCGTTCGATCCGTCAGCGCGACGCTGGGAATTGTGACAACCGCACAGCCGAGCGGATGGGCTGGTCGAGCGAGACACCGGTCTATCGGGTGACGGCGGTAGAGGACGCCGGCACAATCTCGCTCTACGACATCGAGGTCGAAGACGCTCATGAGTATGTCGTCAACGGCATCGTGTCGCACAATACCATCAATCTGCCGAACTGGGCGACGCGCGAGGATGTGGGCAAGGCGTACATGCAGGCGTGGACCTCTGGCTGCCTGGGCATCACCGTCTTCCGTGACGGCTGCAAGGGCGAGCAGGTGCTCAACGTCGGCGTGAAGGGCGCGCAGCCCGCCGCGCCCGCCGCGCCCAGCCCGGAGGAGCTGGCGCAAGCCGCCGCCGCCGAGGCCCGCCGCATGCGCTACGTCAGCGGGCGCAAGAGCCGGCCCGAGGTCATGCGCGGCTACACCCGCCAGGTGCGCGCGCCGGAGGGCAAGGTCAACGTCACCCTCAATAGCGATGATGAGGGCCTGCTCGAGGTCTTCATCAACATTGGCAAAGCCGGGTCGGATGTGGCCGCGCTGGCTGAGGCGCTGGGCCGGCTCATCTCCATCCACCTGCAGATTGACAGCCCGCTGACCCAGAACGAGCGCGCGCGTGAGGTCGCCGACCAGCTTCGCAGCATCGGCGGCAGCACGAGCATTGGCTTCGGCGAGAGCCGCGTGCGCAGCCTGCCGGACGCTGTGGCCCGCGCGCTGGAGTTCTACCTCGCCGAGATCGAGGGCTCCGGCGTGGAGGTCGTGGAATCCGCCGACACTCACCGGGCCATCGGCGGATCCAACGGCGCGGCCCCTCGCGAGAAGCCAGCGGACCTGGGCCAGAAGGCGCGCTACACGACCAACGGCAACCTCTGCCCGCAGTGCGGCAATACCACGCTGTATTACGAGGAAGGCTGCAAGAAGTGCGTCAGCTGCGGCTACAGCGAATGTTAGGCCGCCCAGCGTAACGCCTCGCTGGCGCGCTTCCCCATCGTGTCTGGCCCCAACCGGCGCCCATCGCATGCGCTCGCGCGTGTGGTGGGCGCCGGTTCGCGCGCCCGGGTGGCCTTATGGCCTCCCACTAGGTGGATACGCCTTCCCATGTGAGTAGACAAGGGGGACTCCGTTTAGATAGTATGAAGAGCGCGCCAGTGAAGCGCGGCGACGCCGTCTTCTCGTATCCGCGCGTCGCGTCTGTCTCCCGCATGGCTCCGCCAGTGACGGGCGCGCTGGCGCGCGCATCCCGTATTCATGCCTTCAATTGCCACTGCGACCGTGATGGCCCGGCGGACGCCGCCGCCCTCCGGTAGGAGGAAGTATGCCTGTCGTTACCAGCGTCATCAATCTCAAGGGTGGCGTCGGCAAGACCACGCTGACGATGGCCCTGGCGCATTATCTGGCGGGTGAGCATAACAAGCGCGTGCTGGTGATAGATCTTGACCCGCAGACGAATGCGACCATCGCGCTGGTCAACGAGCGCCGCTGGCGTGAGCGCGATCAGGCCGGCCAGACGCTGTACCAGATGTTCCGTGACCAGCTGGATGGCACCCATACCTTCAACGCGCGCGAGGCCATCATTCCGCGCGTCTCGAACATCGGCGGCGGCATGCCGGGCCTTGACCTGCTGCCATCCAGCATCCGGCTGCACCGCATCCAGGACAAGATCACCAAGTTCGCCGATCTCGACACATTCCGTGATGGCGCGGTCTATACGCTGCGCGAGGCGCTGCGCGAGACGCTGCCCGAATACGATCACGTGCTGATTGACTGCCCGCCCAACCTTGGCGTCATCACGCTCAACGGCATCGCGATCAGCAAATATTTCCTGATTCCCGTCGTGCCCGACATCCTTTCGACGCTGGGCGTTCCACTGGTGCTCGACCGCATGGCGGACTTCGCGCTGCGGGCGCAGCATGAAATCTTTGGCCTGGGCATCGTCGTCTCGCGCTTCCGGTCCAACAGCCGCCTGCACCGCTCGACCGTGATGTCCATGCGCCGCGACGCGATTCCTGGCATCCACCCGCCGATCTTCAACTCCATCATCAATGAGGACATTGAGGTGGCTGAGGCGGCGGATATCGAAGAGCAAGTGTCGAATTTGCGCCAAAAGTTCGGCGGTAGTAACCCGCACCGTCAGTTTAGCGCTCTTACTGATGAGTATCTGCGTTATGTAGGCGGCTGAGCGAATGGACTCACTCAGGCCGCCTCTGCTCGCATGACAGGAGTCGCGGGAGCCGCGCGTCGCGTTGGGAAGGGGCATAGAGATGGGTGATCCGCGCTTGGCTATCGGCGATGAAGCGCCTCTGGATGAGTGGCCGACTATGACCGCGTCTCAACCCACGCCTGGCGAGCAGCCCCGTCAGCAGCCCGCGCGACTCGTCTCTCCCGCCGCGCCACAGCCCGCTCAGGCTGGCCAGCCGCCACAGCCGCCGGCGCCACGGCCCGCGCCCGAGCCGCCCATGACCCATGTCCCGTGGACAGTCGCCTCGACCTGGGGCGCCAGCTCGCTCAATACCCCGAACACGCTGGCGGGCCTGAGCTACCTGTTCTGGTGGGTCTCCGGCCTGATGATCTATTTCAACGAGCGCCATAACCGCTTCGTGCGTTTCCATGCGGTACAATCCATCCTGCTGACCGGCGCGCTGACCGTCGCGAGCGTCGCGCTCTACGTCCTCTGGGAGCTGAGCGGCGACCTTGCCGCCGCCACGCGCCAGCCCGCCTACGCGCATCTGGGCCAGGGGATCGCCTTGCTGGGCTATCTGGCGGTGATCGCCATCTGGCTGGGCGCGATGATCGCCGCGTGGAGCGGCCACCATCTCAGATTGCCGATTGTAGGCGCCTATGCCGAACGATACGCCGCGCCCCCGCGCGAGCCTTTCCCGCCTTCGCCGTTCTCGCCCCAGTGAGGCCCGCCAGGCCCATGCGGCGCCATCCCCGCGCGCCCTGCGCGATCCGCGCGCCCGCGCGACGCTCACCTACGCGCTGCCGCTCGCGCCCGCGCTCTATCTGCTCGCGCGCGAGCGGCGCGCCCGCTTCGTCCGGCTGCACGCGGCGCAGGCGCTCATCTTCTTCGCGGGTATCGGGCTGGCGCAGGCGCTGCTCTTCGCGCTCGCCGTGGTCCTGGGCAACGTGGCGGCGGGCTCGTGGGCGGAACTGCCGGTGGGCCTGCTGCTCTGGGGCGCGCTGCTCGCGCTCGGCGCCGGCGCCTTCATGCTCTGGCTGCGGCTGCTCGCTGAGGCCTGGAATGGGCGGCTGCGGCGGCGCCGGGTTCTCTCGCCGCTCGCCACCCGGCTGGAGCGGCTCGCTGCCAGCTTCACGCGCGCTGTTTCCAGCGCCGGTGAGGCCAGCCGGAATATCCCACATGACGCATGCGCGGACGCCGCGCCCCGCTCGCCTGGCCAGGAGGACTGAGGGGCGCTGTCGAGTCCGGCGGGGGAGGAATCGCGATGCCCACAATCAACGCGCTGCGGCAGGATGAGCGCCGCCCCGGGCGCTACCATCTCCACCTCGATGATGGGCGTATGCTCACACTGGGTGAGACGGTGGTGGTCAGCGAGCGCCTGAGCGCCGGCCTCGCGCTGGATGAGGGCGCGATCACGCGGCTGCTGGAGGCGGAGGAGGAGCGCACGCTGATAGACCGCGCCGCGCGCTACCTGGCGGCGCGCCCGCGCAGCCGGGCGGAGGTCCGCCGCCGTTTGCTGCGGCCCGCGCCTGGCAAGCCCGCGCCCGCGGCGGAGGCCATCGAGCGGGCGCTGGACCGCATGGAGCGCTGGGGTTATCTGGATGACGCCTCCTTCGCCGCCTACTGGACGGAGCAGCGCGACCGCTTTAGCCCCCGCTCAGCGAGCGCGGTGCGCCAGGAGCTGCGCCAGCGCGGGGTGGATGCGGAGACGGCGGCCGCCAGCGCCTTGCCGGAGGATGATGAGGAGCGGGCGGTAGCGGCGGGGCGCAAGCGGCTGCGCGCGCTCGCCAGCGCGGACCAGCGCGATTTCGCCTTGCGCATGAGCGGCTACCTCCAGCGCCGCGGCTTCAGCTATGGCGTCACGCGCGCGGCGGTCCGCCGCCTGTGGGACGAGGCGCGCTCGGGAAGCGGCGGACTTCCGGATTCGCTGGACGCGCTGGATGACCCTGATGACGCCCATGAGCCTGATAGCGATCCGTGGTAGCATAGAGGCAGAGAACAGGCGCGTAGGCGACTGGCTGTGTGGACTGAACTGGCCACCCGGACTCCGGTGGGCTGGAGCAGGGAAAGGAACCCGACATGGCGCGCTTCAGGCTGTTCCGCTATCGCCGCCCGTCACTCAGCACGGCGCTGGGGCTTACCCGCGCCAAGCGGCGCTTCAAGACCCGGACGGGCTATTACGCCGCCACGCGCTGGATGCGCGCGCCCACCAACTTCCGCCGCCGCATGCTCAGGCGGGCGGGCTACTACTCCGGGCCGATGAAGTTCCTGCGCTTCCTCTTCGGGCGGCGGCGCTGATGTCCCCCTGGCGCGAGCGCGAATTTCCCAGCGCGCCCCACGCCATGAGACGCTATAATACCCTGTGAGCGACCATCGCGCGCATCGCGCGCGCGCGAGCCGGCGCTAAGCGCGCCCTCCGCGCGCCGCCTGCCGCGCATCTTCATCGCGCTCATGGAGACCTGCATGGCGGAGACATCCCCGAAACAGACTATCTACTCGCTTACCTGGATCTATCGCGTTGATCCCGCGTTCCACCGCCTGCCAGGGGGCGAGCGGGACGCCGCCAAGGCCGCGTTCCTGGCGGCGCTGGACACGCGCGATCCGAGCGTGAACCTGCGCGGCGTCTATTCGCTGGCGGGCCTGCGCGCCGGGGCCGACCTGATGCTCTGGGTGTGGGGCGCGGACCTCGACGCGCTCCAGCGGCTGGCGGTGGCGCTGCGCCAGAGCGGGCTGGGCCGCTATCTCGTCCAGGTCGAGGCGTACGTGGGCATCGTCAGTGTCCCGCGCTACGACCCGGAGCACGGCCCCGCTTTCACCACTGGCGTCCCGCCCAAGAAATACGTCAGCGTTTACCCCTTCGTGAAGACCACCGAATGGTATCTGCTCTCGTATGAGGAACGGCGCGAGCTGATGGCGGAGCATGGCGAGGTCGGCCGCCACTACGCCGTGCCGCGCGAGAAGGTCGCCGAGCTGGCGCGCGCCGCCCGTGGCGAGGCGCCCAGCGTCGCGAATGGCAAGGGGCGCGCGGCGACCGCCACCCATGCGAAAGCCACGCCCGCCACTGAGGCGGAGGTCGGCGGCGGTGTCCTCTCCAACACGGTGGACTCGTTCGCGCTCAGCGACTACGAGTTCATCCTGGCCAACGAGTCGGATGACCCGGACGAGCTGAAAGCGATGATGCTGGCGCTGCGTTCCGTGCAAGTGCGCAAGTACACCCGCAGCGACACCCCGTTCTACTTTGGCCGCCTGCGGGAACCAGCCGAGGCGCTGGCTGAGCTGTAGCGATGCGCCGCTGGCCGGGGCATGAACGCCCTGGCCTGTGGCGCGCTTTCCTGACGCGAGGAGGCGCGGATGAAGACGGCGCTGGTGGCGACACGGAGCAAAGAGCAGGTGGTGGATATCACTGATGTGGTGGAGGACTTCCTGCGCGGCGCCGAGCGGCCAGAGGGTGTTTGCGTCGTGTTCGCCGCGCACACCACCTGCGCCCTGACCACCGCTGACCTCGATCCCGGCTCGGACCTCGATTTGCTCCAGGCGCTCCGCGGCCTGCTGCCCCGGCAGACCTTCCGCCACCCGCATGATCCGGCGCACATGCCCGATCACA
>JAKAIY010000113.1 GCA_021814145.1 Chloroflexota bacterium | reverse complement strand
CGAATCCCTGCCCATCATCGCGAACGGTCGCGATCAGCTTGTCCTCGGTCTCGCGCACCTCGATCCAGCAATGGGCGGCGCCCGCATGCTTGAGAACGTTGCTGACCGCTTCCTGGATGATAGCGAACGCCGTCACCTCGATGTTGTGCGAGAGGCGTTCCGGGTAATCCGCGTTGAGGATGAACTCTGGCCCAGGTCCTTTCTGGAAGCGCTGGATGAAGCTCTTCAGCGCCGCCACCAGGCCGCCGTTCTCGGCGTCCAGCGCCAGCGGGCGCAAATCGAAGAGCTGGTTGCGGATCTCATGCATCGCCTCATTCGCCATCTCATGCGCGTGCTCCAACTCCGCGCGCACGGTCTGTGGCTCGCCAGCGTCGGTCAGTTGCAGGCTGTACTCCAGCGTCATCACGATCTGCGCCAGCTTCTGCGCCGGGCCATCGTGCAACTCGCGCTGCAGCCGCTTGCGCTCATCTTCCTGCGCCTGGATGATGCGGTCGCGCTCACGCCTCACGCGCCGGTATAGCTGCGCGTTCGTCACCGCGACCGCTCCCTGCGCCGCCAGCGAGCGCATCAGGTCGAGGCTCCAGACATCGAACGCCCCGGCTCCTGGCGCCCGCGCGACCTGCAGGACGCCGGTTAGCGCGCTCTTGAACATCATTGGCGCCGTCATCAGCGCGCCGGGCCGCATGCGCAGGATCGCCGTGTCGTGAGCGACCTGCTCCCCGGAGAAGCGTGGATCATCCTGCGCGTTGGGAAGCAGCGTCAACTCGCCCGTCCGCGCCACGTAGCCCGCCACGCCGTCAGTGAGCGGCAGCCGTGGGCGCAGCTCGCCTGTGTCCTCATCCAGGAGAAATTGCGCGGACTGCGCGGGGTCGAGAGGAATGAGCGGGGTAAAGATGTTGCTCCCCGCCGCCTGATCCGCTGTCTCCACCGCGTAGGGCGCCAGCGTATTCGAGGCGGCGTCCAGCACATACGCCGCGCCGACCTGCGCGCCGGTCAGGCGCACCGCCACCAGTGTGATACGGCGTAGCAACGGCGGCAGGTCGAGCTCCGCGCTCAGGGTGTTAGCCACCCCCTGCAAGACCATCGTGAGCGCCTGAATCTGCTCCTCAAGCTGGCGGTTCCGGCGCTGGAGGCGCTCCAGGTCGGCGCGCGTCCCCGACGGCTCGGCTGCGCTGGCCGCGAATGACAGATTGTCTGGTGACACTGACATAGACGCCCGCTCTCTATTGATTAAAGCTGGCCATGCGGACCACGCGAACCGGCGCGGAACCCGGCGCATCGTTTCATTGAAAATATTGATGGGCCGCTACGCATTATACGCCATCGTCCGCCCGGTAAGGCCCCGTTTGGCTGTGACGGAGATCACAGCGCGCCTAGAGTGTGGCGATGTCACCCAGCAGGCCACGCGCGATGATGACACGCTGAATCTGGTTGGCGCCCTCGAAGATCTGCCCAACCTTGGCGTCGCGCATGTAGCGTTCAACCGGCCAGTCACGCACGTAGCCCGCGCCGCCCAGCGCCTGCACGGCGTCAGTCGTGACGGCCATCGCGGCATCGGTGGCGAAGCATTTGGCCATCGCCGCCGCCATCGTGGCCGGCTCATGGTTGTCCATCTTCCAGGCCGCCTCATAGACCAGCAGGCGCGACGCCTGGGTCTTCATCGCCATATCCGCCAGCATGAACTGGATGCCCTCGAACGCGCCAATCGGCTTGCCGAAGGCCGTGCGCTCGGTGGCGTAGCGCGCCGCCACATCCAGCGCGGCCTGCGAGACGCCAACCGCGATCGCGCCGATATTGACCCGTCCACCGTCGAGCGCGGAAAGCGCCACCTCCAGCCCCTGGCCGACCTCGCCAAGCAAGTGGTCCGCCGGGATGCGGCAGTCCTCAAAGATCAGCTCGCCCGTCGGGCTGGAGCGCAGCCCCATCTTGCGCTCCAGCTTGCCAATGCTGAATCCCGGCGTATCGCGCTCCACGATAAAGGTCGAAGCGCCATGCCCGCGCGATTGGGGATTGGTGCGCAGCGTCACGGCGTAGAGATCGGCCTGCCCCGCGCCTGTCACCCAGAACTTCGTGCCGTTGAGAACCCAGGAGTCGCCGTCGCGGCGCGCGGTAGCGCGCAGGTTGGCCGCGTCGGAGCCAGCGTGCGCCTCACTGAGCGAGAAAGCGCCGAGCGATTCGCCCGCCGCCATGCCTGGCAGCCATCGCCGCCGTTGCTCTTCCGCGCCGAAGTGGTTGATTAGCCCGGCCACCATGTTATGGACCGAGACGCTGACTGCTGTGGCCATATCGGCCTGCGCCAGCGCCTCGTAGACCAGCGCGCCGGTCAGGCGTGAAAGCTCCGCGCCGCCATACGCCTCCGGGATGACCAGGCCAGTCAGTCCCATCTCCGCCATTGGGCGCAGCAGCTCACGCGGATAGTAATGGCGCTCATCCCACTCGTCGGCATGCGGCGCGATCTCGTTTTGCGCGAACTTGCGGACCAGGTCCTGAATCTCGCGCTGCTCATCATCGAGGCCAAAGAACATCGTCGTTCTCCTCATTTCGCGTTAATTTTTGGCTTATCAGGCTATCAGGCGGGCCGCGCGATCACGCGCCTGGCTCGTTCCCGTCGCCTGAAGGAATGATATTGAGAGGCTTGCCGCGTGTCTTGGGCGCGGCGCTGGCGGTCGCGATGGCTTCCGCCGTCTTCGCGGGGATGCCCGCCTTGCGCGTGCGTCCGGCGCTGACCGGACCAAGCTCGCCCTCGCCAGGATAGACAAGCTTCGCCTCGCTCTCCGGCAGGATCGCCGCCACTTCCTTGAGCACCTCGTCGAGGAAATCCTCCTCCGGCACGGTCTTGAGAAACTGCCCCTTCTTGTAGATGACGCCCTTACCGCGTCCGCCAGAGAGGCCGATGTCAGCGTCCTTCGACTCGCCCGGCCCGTTGACCACACAGCCCATCACGGCCACCTGAATCGGCGTCTGCACCTTGGCCAGCCGCCGCTCGACCTCGTTGGCGATGGTCAGCACATCAATCTCCACGCGCCCGCACGAGGGGCAGGAAACGAACGTCACACCACGCTGGCGCAGGTCAAGCGAGCGCAAAATCTCGTAGGCGACGGGAATCTCTTCCTCCGGCTCAGCGGTCAGCGAGACGCGGATGGTGTCGCCGATGCCGTCAGCCAGCAGCAGCGCGAAGCCAACCGACGACTTGACCGCGCCCGTCACCAGCGTTCCAGCCTCAGTGACGCCAAGGTGCAGCGGCACATCCGACGCCGCCGCGAACTTGCGGTAAGCCTCAACCATCGTCAGCACATTCGAGCTCTTGAGCGAGACTTTGTAGTTCTGGTAGCCCAGTCCATCCGCCCAGCCGCAATACTCCAGCGCCTTGGCGACCATGCGCGACGACAGCTCCTCACGCTCGCGGCGGCGCTCCTCGGCGGGATCGCTGCGCTCCAGCGTGCCATCATCACGCATGCGCATGCTCACCTTGCGCATCTCCGGCCCGCGCTCCAGCGCGTCAATCGAGCCGGAGTTGACGCCGATGCGCATGGCGATGTCCGCGGCCTTGGCGGCCTCGACGATGCGCTTGAAGGTGTCATACTGGCTGCCCGTCGTCTTGTCGCGCAGCAGGTTGCCAGGATTAATGCGCACAGCGTCCACGCCCTGCTCGATGGCGATCAGCGCCAGTTCAGGGTCGTAATGAATGTCAGCGATCAGCGGAATGTGTATCTGGCGCTTGATCGCGCCGAGCGCCAGCGCGTCCGTTTTCTCCGGCACGGCGACGCGCACGAGCTCGCAACCGACATCCTCCAGCCGGTGGATCTGCGCCACTGAGGCGTCCACGTCGCGGGTGTACATCGTGGTCATGGACTGCACCGCGATAGGCGCGCCGCCCCCAATGAGGACATTCCCAACGTGTATCTGCCGTGTCTTCTTTCGCATCTGTCTCTCCGGCGTCTCCCCGCCTAGCCCGCCGCGCGCACACTCCACGCGACCACACTGTATTGTATCCCGCGCCGCCCCATCGCCGCGCATGCCGGGCGCCCGTTTCGCTCCTTCGCTGGCCTCCCATTATGAGATTCTAGCGCGTGGCGTGCGCCGCCGCATGCACTCGCGTGCTGTGGCGTGATCTACGAACACGACGCGCCATAGCATAGTACCGCCAGATGAGGAGCCTGGGCGGCGCGACAAACTGAGCGGTTGACGAAAGGCCAGGCAAGCGGTAGTGTACGGGCCAGGCGGGCAGCTATTAAGGCGGAGGCCGTGTGTCATCATCGAGAAAGGAACGCTTCAGCATGCGCGGTTCGTTCTGGCGATCCCTGGCTGACCTGCTTCCCGCTCACTGGTTGTTCGCGTTTCGAGGCGTCAGCCTCTGCGCGCTGTGCGCCGCTTGCATCCTCGCCAGCGGCTGTAGCCTGGCGCTCCCCTTCGGCTCTCCCAGCGTCTCCAGCCCGCCAACTCCTGCCAACGCTCTCCCCGCGTGTGATTCCGCGCGACAGACCTTCACGGCGATGACGAAGGCGACGCCCTCGCCCCAGATCGGAGCGGGACAACACCGGACCTACCAGATGACCGAGTCAGGGCCGCAGCCGATGCGGGATGTGTGGACTCCCGGAGAGACGATGAGCTTTTTCTGGTGCGCGATACCCAACGGCGTGACATCGGACATCCAGGCCCAGCCTGAGGGCTTGACAGCTCTGGTCATTGGCCCATTCGCCTCGCGCTCCGAGGCTCAACAGGCGTCGCAACAACTCGGACCAGGGGACACGGGGACTGGCGTCCCTGTGGGGCCAGCAGGCGCCCCTGTGGGGCCAATCGTCGCCAGCGCGCAAACCCTCAAGACCGACACCTGGACATACGCTGACAAGGCATCGTCGCTGCAACTGCCCTACACCATGAAGCCGGGATTCTACGTGTATTACGCGCAAGTTGAAATCCTGCCTTCTTCCGTCTCGGAAGGCGGGGGTGGGACCAGTGGAGCCGGTGTCTTCGAGGTCAGGCCAGCGTGACAACGCCTCGCGTAAACCACGCTGTCCTCTTCCCGCCACATCATTGAGCGGCACGCAAAAACCAGCTAGCCCGCTCGCGTGTCGAAATTCGCGAGCGGGCTTATTGTATTCGCTGGCAAGCTATGACCGCATTGGGATGGCCCGGGGTGCGCTAGCCAGCGCTAGCTGTTCGGCCAGGTCGGCTCGTCCGGCCCCGCTTGCCGCCCATAGCCCTGTTGTTGCCCATAGCCCGGCTGCTGGCCGTAGCTGGGTTGTTGCGGTGGCTGGCCATAACTGGGCTGCTGGCCATAGCCCGGCTGCTGACCGTAGCTGGGCTGCTCATCCCAACTGGGGGCGGGCGGAGTGTAGCGCGGCGCGGGAGCGGGCGCTCGGTCAAACGCGGGTTTGGGCTTGGCCTGCGCTCCGCCCTGGAACGGCAGCCCGCCGAAGCGGAAGAAGAGCCAGCCGCCTATACCAATCGCCGCCGCGATCCCATAGACCGGGAGAAACGCTCCCGCGAGCAGCCCAAAGGCATCCGAGAAGGGCGCGAACCGGTCGGGGTAGATACGCCCGATCACCCAGATCACCGCGAAGAAGACCAGCACCGGCCATGCGCTATGCGCGACCGACATGAAGAGCGCGGCGATCGCCTTCTTGCCAGAAAATATGCTCAGTAGCACGGACAGAACGCCGAAGAGCAGGGCCGCGCCCCAGAAATAGGGCAGCAGCCCGACCACACGCGCGTGGCCCTCGGCGGTCAGCAGGTCAATCGAGAGGCCGGTGAACTGAAAGAAGGGCTGTAGCCAGGTGGGCAGCCCAATCTTCTGCACCACCGAGTTGTACTGCTCCGGGAAGAGCGCCAGCGTCTGCACGGCGCCCGCGACGCTGGAGGGCAGCGCGAAAGTCGCCGCCGGACCACCGTCGTAGAACGTATTCGCCACAGCGTGATAGATGGCGTAGACGCCATCCTTGTAGTCCAGTCCCTTGATGACCGAGCCGGAAACGGTGGGCTTGATGAAGGTGATGTTGAGTGGCTGGTTGGGGTGCGCGGTCGCCGCCGCCTCCAGCGTGGCGTAGCTCGACTGGCTCAGGCCGAGATGCTGCGAGACCAGCCACGGGTTGAGCGCCTGCGCGCCAAGGTCAGCGACCAGCCCTGTCGCCGTGGCGCGGCTGGAGACGAACGAGAGCGAGGTGATCCAGAGCGCCGTCAGCAACGCGATGCCGAGGAGCATATGCGCGAGGTTGCGGAACAGTCCCATGAGGACGCCATCCTTCCCGGCGCGCCAGGCCATTCAGTGGCGCCAACCGCATGCGCGCCATTTCAGGACAGCGGCGGCGACCGCCGCCACTCTAGCGCCATCGTGGCCGCCTGTCAATGCGCGGTAGTACTCAAAATGGCGCAGGGGCTTTCCATTGTGACCAATTACCAGACGGAGCGCAGGAACTCCAGGATGATGCGGTTGAACTCCTCCGGCTCGTCCATGTTCGGCACGTGGCCCAGACCCTCCATCACCACTTTGCGCGCGCCGGGGATGCCATTGGCGATGTCGTCCGCCATCGCCTGGACGGCCGCCTCATCGCCGCTGCCAACGATTACCAGCGTGGGGAGCGTGAGCGAGCCGAGCCGCCCGAACGCGGGTGGGTCGAGCGGTGGGAATTCAGCGCCCTCCCATTCACCCGCGACGTAACGCCGGTTGTTGTTGGACTCCATCTCCAGGAAGCGCTTCATTACCGATGGCTTGACCTGATCGGCGGAGCGCGCGAAGCCTTGACACCAGTAGCGCGCCTCAATCTCGGTCAGCCGCGCGATGTCGCCCGCCTTTTGCGCCGCTTCCGCTTCCTCCATGACCGCCACTTGTTCCGACGGGTTGTTGTGATCGGGCGCGCCGCTGAGGCCAGAGCCAACCGTGATGAGCGCGCCCACCCGCTCAGGATAGGTCACAGCGAAGTCAATGGACGCCGCGCCGCCCATCGAACAGCCCATCAACGCCGTGCGTTCCACGCCCAGCGCGTCCAGCACGCCCCGAATGTCGTCTGAGAGCGAAGCCTCGCCCGGCTTGATCTCCGACTGGCCGAAGCCGCGCATATCATAGCGGATCACACGGTAATATTCGGCCAGCGCCGGAACCTGCTCGTCCCACTGGCGGTGGTCAGCGATACCCGCGTGAACCAGCGTCACAGCCTTGCCCGAGCCCGTGTCCTCATACCATAGCCGTACGCCGTTGACCCTGATGAATCCCTGTGTCATGCGCAACCTTTCCCGCCGTCTGTCGCCGCGCGCCGCCGGGCGCGCAGGCTATGACAGCCTTTCTGCGAGTTCGGGGTATCCGGCTTCATACGCGAGATCATAGGCCGTCAGCTCTTTGTCTGTGACAAACGACCTGCGCGCGCCATGTGAGAGCAGCAGCGTCACCAACTCCGCGTCGCCGTTCTGGGCCGCCTGATGCAGCGGAGTAAACCCGGCATGCTGCCGCGCGTTCACCTGCGCGCCCGCATCCAGCAGCAAGGCGACCATCGCGGTGTTGCCCTTCCGCGCCGCCGCCGCGTGGATAGGCTCACTGTCCTGTCCATTCCAGGAATGCGCGGAGATGTTGGCGCCCGCCGCCAGCAGGCGCCGCGCCGCCTCGATCTGGCCGTAGTGCGCCGCCAGATGCAGCGCCGTCCAGCCATCATAGCTGTAGACTCGCACCGATTCCGGGTTCCGCGCCAGCGCCGCGTCAAGCGCCGCGAGGTCACCCAGCGCCGCCGCCTCGAAGATCGTTGGCGCCGCCCCGCGTTCGCGCAGAAGCGCCACGATCTCTGGATGGTTTCCATAGATTGCGGCCTGCATCGCTGTCTGGCCGTCCTGATCGGATGCGCCGGCCAGTGTAGGGTCCGCGTCGAGCAGCCCGCGCGCCATCTCCAGATCACCACGCCGCGCCGCGCCAATCAGCGCCCTGACATTCGCTTCAGCCTGTCCGCCCGCCGCCTCACGTGTCATGCCCTCACTCCATTCATCAGTTGAGATGGACATCGCATGGTCTGTTTGGAATCCGGGATGATCTAGCCTTTTACGCCGCGTACTCTAGCTTCGCTCACGTTCTACAATTAAATCCAGGCGGCCGCCTTAAAAGCGGTAGCGCGCCCCTCCATTCTGGCTACGCTCGCCATTTCAGGGCCGCTGTACAATCCTCTGTAGTATCCCCTCCCCACATACCCGGCGCGTCGAGGCGCGCCAGGGTCTCATCTGTCCGGCGCGGCAGCGGCGCTCTGTCCGGTGGCTCCGCTGGAACCGCCGCGCGCTCGCCCTCGCTCATCACGCTTCCCCTTCAGCGACGCGTCCGCCAGCCTGGGAGCCTCACGGGTATCCGCCGCGCCCCAGAGCGTCGCGCTATCCCAGACTGGCCCCATCCCTGGCGGCGCCACCTGTGGCGCGACGCTGGATATGCCCACCTCGCGCAGCCGCTCGCGGAGGTAGGCGCGGGCCAGGTCGGGGGTGTTGTTCGTGCGGCTGAGGTGCGCCAGCCAGACCCAGCGCGGCGAGTCGTCCAGCGCGCGCAGCAGCGCCTCACCTGTCTGGTCATTGGCCAGGTGGCCCGTCGGGCTGAGGATGCGCTGCTTCAGGCGCCACGGATACGGACCAGCGATCAGCCGCTGACGGTCATGGTTCGACTCGATCACCAGCAGGCTCGATTCGATCATCGCCTCGATGACAGGCTGGTCAATGACGCCTGTGTCCGTCACCAGGCAGACACGCCACGCGCCCGATGAGATGACGTAGCCGCACGGCGCGACGGCGTCATGCGAGACAGGGAAGCTGCGCGCCGTCAGCGCGCCAACCGTTGTGGAGCGGCCAACCGCCATCTCCACTTCCTCCGTCGCGCCCCGCGCCCCATCGGGGTCGCTGTCCAGCCGCCGCTCCAGTACCACCGCCAGCGTGCGCGGGTCAGCGATCAGCGCGGCCCCATACTGGCGGGCGAAGGCCACCGCGCCGCAGGCGTGGTCATAGTGCTCGTGGGTCAGCAAGATGGCGCTGACGCTCTCTGGCGCCGCGCCCGCCTGACGCAGGCGGCTGACCAGCGTGCGGGCGGGAAAGCCCGCGTCCACCAGGAGCGCCGTCTGGCCAGCCTGAACCAGCAGCGCGTTGCCACTGCTGCCGCTGCCCAGCGATATCACGCGCACAGGCCGGCCTCCTCCCGCCATGCGCAGCGCGCCCGCCGCGCCGCGCTTCCCTATCCTATCCCCCGCGCCCGCGCGACGGCAAGCGGGTGAGACATCCTTTCATTGAACAAGCCTGTCTGGCGAATCAGGCGCAAGAGTGGGCGCGCTCCGCCCCCCTGCTACACGGCCGCGCCCCGCGCGCCTGACGGTGACATGCGCGCCAGTCTCATACCGTAAAAGACGCTCACACGGCCCGCCGACCTTCAGTGTCAGCGGACCGTGTGGTGATGATGGGCTTTGCGGCTTTATTCGCCTGGCGCTCCTACCGCGCCGCCGGCTCCACGCCCAGCCGCTCAGAGACGAACATGCCTGGCAGCGGGAAGCGCTCCGCCAGCGCGATCACCCGCTCGCGCGTCGCGGCGAGCGTCGCGGGATCATCGCGTCCGGTAATGGCGTCGGCGATCAGTCCGGCCACCTCGCGCATTTCCGCCTCGCCAAAGCCGCGCATCGTGATGGCTGGCGTCCCCAGCCGCACGCCGCTTGTGCGCACGGGCGGCTCTGGATCGAAGGGGATCGCGTTCTTGTTGGCGTGGATGTGAACACGCTCCAGCGCCGCCTCGGCGTCGCGTCCGGTCGTGTTGAACGGGCGCACGTCCACCAGCATCAGGTGATTGTCGGTGCCGCCCGAGACCAGCCGCAGCCCGCGCTCCATCAGCCCGGCGGCCAGCGCCTGCGCGTTGTCGAGCACCCGCTGCTGGTAAACCTTGAATTCCGGGCTGAGCGCCTCCTTGAAGGCCACCGCCTTGGCGCCGATGATGTGCTCCAGCGGGCCACCCTGCGCGCCAGGGAAAACGCCCTTGTCAATCCGGGGAGCAAGCTCCTCCGTGCAGAGGATTATCGCGCCACGCGGCCCGCGCAGCGTCTTGTGGGTCGTCGTCGTCACCACATGGCAGTGGGGAATCGGGCTGGGGTAGAGGCCCGCGACGACGAGGCCGGCCACATGCGCGATATCGGCCATCAGCAGCGCGCCGACGCTATCGGCGATCTGACGGAAGCGGGCGAAGTCCAGCTTGCGGGGATAGGCCGAGAAGCCAGTGACGATCAGCTTGGGCTTATGCTCATGCGCCAGCCGCTCCACCTCGTCATAATCCACCATCTCAGTGTCAGGCCGCACACCATATGAGACGAAGTTGTAGAGCTTGCCGGAAAAGTTGACCTTGGAACCGTGAGTCAGGTGGCCACCCTGGTCAAGCGCCATGCCCAATACAGTATCGCCCGGCTGAAGCAGCGCCAGATAGACGGCGGCGTTGGCCTGCGCCCCGGCATGCGGCTGCACATTGGCGTGCTCGGCGCCGAAGAGCTGTTTCGCCCGCGCGATAGCCAGCCGCTCGACCTCATCCACCACCTCGCAGCCGCCATAGTAGCGCTTGCCCGGCAGCCCTTCGGCATACTTGTTCGTCAGCACGCTGGCCGCCGCCTGCTGCACCGCCGCGCTGACGTAGTTCTCCGAGGCGATCAGCTCGATCCCCTGGAACTGGCGACGTTCCTCCTGGCGGATGAGGTCCGCAATCTCCGGATCGGTCGCGATGAGATCAGAATAAAAGTCCATGCCGCGCTCTCAATGCTGAGGCGCCGCCGGTCGCGCCGGTCAGCGTCATACCGTATCACACACGGGCGCCGGCCACATACGCGGACGCGCCCTGCCAGGGGATAGTATACCATCCGCCGGGCGCTATGAAACCGCGCCGCCACCACGCCAGGAGCTGGCGCGCGAAATGGCGCGGCTAGCGGCTTCCTCGCCTCATCCATTTCCTGTTTTCAGACAGTCTCCGCTCCCCTCAGGCGCATGTGTGGCATAGGTTCTGCGCATGGGACGCCTGCGCGCGGCAATTTCGCGAGCTTCACGCAGGTCGCCAGATCGCGTGAGATCGCGCCGCGCGCGCGGCGTTGAGAGCCATGACACGTCGTTGGGAAAGGAGGCCGGAGCGCGTATGAGTTACCTGATGCGGGCGCCATCACTGGAGCCGATGGACGGGCGGGCGTGGCTGGCGAGCCGCCTGCTCCGGCGGCAGGTGGTGGATGTGTCCTCAATCGAGCCAGTCGGTCGCGTCGCCGATATCATCTTTGATCCACAGAGCAGCCAGCTTCGGGCGCTCATCGTTGAATCCATCTCCCATCCACGGGGCTTCACGGCGACGATAGGCCGCACGCTCAGTCGGCGCCACGATGTCGCCCCCATTGGGCTTGAGCATGTCATCTCCCTTGACGGGGATGTCGTCATGGTCAACACCGACCCGTTCCGCCTCTCCGCTCCGCGTGATCTGGAACGGCTGCCGCGCCTCAACGAGTCCTGCGATCTCGCGGTCCTCACCATGCGCGGGATCTGTCTCGGCTCGCTGGCCGATCTGCTGCTGGAACAGCGCGGCGCCACCATCGCGGGATATGTGCTCAACCCGACCAGGCAGGGTGAGCTGACGTTGCCGCCGCTCCCGCCGCTGCTGAATGAGCCAGCGCAATCCGCCGCCGCGCCTGACGCGGAAACCACCACCGATGGCGAAAACGCCGCCCCTTCTGGCGAGGACACCCCCGCGCCCGGCGTATTCTCCACGCGCGCGCGGGTTATTCCCGCGTCGTCCAGGGTGCGGATCAGCGAGTCGCTCATCCTGCTCGTGGCCGATACCGAACCATTGCGCGAGGAGGAGGTCGTGGTCGTTCCCCAGCAGCCCGAGGAGCGTATCGAGGTGAGTGGCTCGTAGCTGGGCGCCGGTATCGCTTTTCTCCCCGTATTCCAGCGTGCGAACAGATCATCCATGCCATGCGTGGCGCGAAGGAGTGCAGCCCATGCTGACGCGACGGCGCAAGAAGCCCCGCTTTCAACTCGACGCCCCCCAACCACGACACCGGCAGGCGTTGCCTGTGCGTGTGGTTATCAAGCCCCGCCACAAGCGAACGCGGTTCCGTGTCGGGCTGGAGGAAACCTCTGTCTGGAACGCCCTGCCCTTCCAGATCATCGTCGAGCGCCGCGCTCGCAAGCCCAAAGCCCCGCTCACGCTGGGGCAGCGGCGCCAGCGCCAGCGGCTGACCTGGATCGCCTCAGGCGCGCTGGTCGTGGTGGTCGCGCTGGCCGGCGCGCTGCTCGCCAGCGCCCCCTCGCGCTCCCAGGCGCAGCTGCCCGCCGCCACCAGCGCCCGCGCCACGCCGCCCGCGCTGCACCTCTACGCCAGCGCCCCCTTCGCCAGCCTGCGGCCGTATACCAGCGCCGCCGCTGGCCCGCCGCCCGCCATCCAGGCCCCGGCCGCCTTCCTCTTTGACCCCCAGCGCGGCTGGATCCTCTTCCAGCGCGACCCCGACACCCCCCGCCCGGCGGCCAGCCTGACCAAGATCATGACCCTGCTGCTGGCGGTCAACTCCGGCGCCCTCGACCAGCCCGTCACCATCGGCCCCGACGCCGCCGCGCTGGTCAACAGCGACAACAGCTACATGGGCGTCCAGGTTGGCGAACAGCTGACATTGCGCCAGCTGCTC
>JAKAIY010000243.1 GCA_021814145.1 Chloroflexota bacterium | reverse complement strand
CCGGTTGCCCAGCCGCGACCAGTCATCATCATAGCGGTCAATCAGCAGCGCCGCCTCGGGCCGCGCCAGGATGTCGCGCACACGCCCCAGCGCGCGCGCCGCCACCGCTTTGGGCTTCTCGTCCAGGGCGATGTAGAAGCGCGCCGCGCCATCCGCGCCGCCCGCGTCGAAGGCGTAGCAGACCGGAACGGCGCGCGGCCTGCCCGCCGCGTCCGCCGTCGCCAGCCGCCCCACGCGGCATTCCGCCGCGAAGGCGGCCTCAGCGGCGCCAAGTGTTGTGCGGCCAGGCATCAGGGGAAACCTCTCATGACAAAGAGCGTGTCAATCGTTCGCAATCGCCGGACTCCAGGCGCCCGCCTGAGTCGCGTTCCCTCGCCTCCGCGGAGGAGCGGGGGCCAGGCGTCGTCCCTGCACATGTGCAGGGACGACGCCTGAACGGTCTATTCCGGCCTATTCCTAAGCGCTGGTTAAGGTTAACTACCGGACGTGAATGTATTGGTGCGCATGTCGAACGTGAGGGATGCGCCAGTGTTTGTACGCACCGTCATGTCATTGCCGTTGACGGCGGTAATCGTCAAGCTAGTCGCGTTTGTTGGTACAGTAAACGTCCCAATTGTCGTTATAGGGCCGTCGCCGTACTTCCCCATCTCCTCACTGTAGATTGCTAGCGCTCCTCGCCCGCCGCTGCAGGTAGCCATATTCGAATTCTGGGTACCAGCGTAGACCAGTTCCCACTGGCCATTGACAGGGCCTTGCCAGAAATTGTTGACGCTGAACTGGCATGCCGGGAAGGGTCCTTCATGTAGATCTGCTATGCCAGCGACTGGAGTCGCTGCAGGCGCGGATGGTGGGGGTGTGAAGTTGGTAGGTTTGGTATGCGTGTGTGCTTGTGCTGTGGCGATCGCATTCTGCTCACGTTGCAAAATGGCCGCCTTAGCCGGAGGATACTTGGCGAAAGGATTACCGCTTGCTAGAACAACGCCAGAACCAATGACAATCAGTAGGCCACCGAAGATGGCTGCGGCTACGACGGCGCGGGTTCGAGCACGCGCATGTGACAATTTGGAGTTTGAGTCGCTCATGGTTGTCGCCTCCTTCGCCTAAGGGAGTGAAGGCCGCGTTAGATGTCACGCGCGTCGCCGTGCCGTCCATGTCCGGCGGCGAAGCGGCGCGCCCCCTCCACGGACTCGCCGGAGCGCAGGACCTCCTGGCCACGGCGCGTCTCGCTCGCCAGCGCCTCATCCCACGGCAGCGACCACTGCTCGTAGAGCGAGAGCCGGTCTGAGCGCAAACACCGCTGCGGGAAGCGGGCGAGATCGTCCGCGAGCGCCAGCGCCGCCGCCAGCGCCCCGCCGGGCGGCGTGAGGCGGTTGGCGAGGCCCATGCGCAGCGCCTCCTGCCCGGAAACGCCGCGACCGGTGAGGATCAGGTCGAGCGCATGGCTCTGCCCGATGAGGCGCGGCAAGCGAATCGTGCCGCCGTCCACCAGCGGAACGCCCCAGCGGCGGTTATACACCCCGAAAACCGCGTTCTCAGCCGCCACGCGCAGGTCGCACCAGAGAGCGATTTCGAGGCCACCCGCGACCGCGTGGCCCTCAATCGCGGCGATGACTGGCTTGGAGAGCAGCATCCGCGTGACGCCCAGCGGCCCGTCGCCACCCACGTTCACACGCGGACCCTCCACGCCCGCGGCGACCGATTTGAGGTCGAAGCCCGCGCAGAAGGTCCCGGCGGCGCCGCACAGGACGGCGACCGCCAGCCCGCCGTCGCCGTCAAAGTCGCGAAACGCCTGGGCGAGCGCCGCCGCCGCTGGCGCGTCGAGCGCGTTCCGCGCCTGTGGGCGGTTGATGGTGACAACAAGGGTGGTCCCCCGCCGCTCCGTCAGGATCGCCCGCGCGCCGTCGTCAGGCGCGCCCGCATCTCGCGCCATAGGCCCCTCCCGCTCAGCGCCGTCACTGCATGCTGATGCCGCCATCCACGGCGATGGTCTGCCCGGTGATGTAGCCGGCCTCCGGCGAGCAGAGGAAGCCGATCAGCGCCGCGACTTCCTCAGCCGCGCCGAAGCGCTTGAGCGGCGTCAGGTCCAGGTAGTATTTCCTGAGTTCGTCCGAGACGTCCGCGGTCAGCTCGGTGGGGATGAAGCCCGGCGCCACGGCGTTGGCGGTGATGCTCCGGCTGCCCACCTCACGCGCGGTGGACTTGGTGAGCGCGATCATGCCCGCCTTCGAGGCGGCGTAGTTCGCCTGGCCCGCCTGGCCCATCAGGCCGGAGATCGAGGCGACGTTGACAATCCGCCCCCAGCGCGCGCGCAGCATCGTCCGCAGCGCCGCGCGCGTGCAGAGAAAGGCCGAGCGCAGGTTCGCCGCCAGCACGCCGTCAAACTCCTCCAGCTTCATCTGCAGGATCAGCCGGTCGTGGGTCGTTCCCGCGTTGTTGACCAGGATCGTCGTCGGTCCCAGCTCCGCCTCGACCCGCTGGAATAGCCGCGCCACGTCCTCTTCCAGACTGACATCGGCCTGGACCATGATCGCGCGGCGGCCCAGGGCGGCGATCTCCGCCCGCGCCTCCTCCGCGCCCGCCGCGTCGCTGCGATAGTTGATCGCCACGTCCGCGCCCATCCGCGCCAGCGTGAGCGCCGTCGCGCGCCCGATGCCCCGGCTGCTGCCCGTCACTACCGCGATACGCCCCGCGAGTGGCGCCGTCCGCGTCTGCTCAGCCTCCACCGTCGGTTTCTCCTCGATGATCGGCCGGGCGCCCCACGCTCACGGGGCGCC
>JAKAIY010000007.1 GCA_021814145.1 Chloroflexota bacterium | reverse complement strand
GCATACCGCCTTCATCGTCGAGTCGGCGTGGGAGGGTGTCTCCACCGGGGCGGAGGAGAAGAAGGTCGGCATCAAGGGCTCGTCTACCCGCACGGTGTATTTCGACAACGTGCATGTGCCAGTCGAGAACGTGCTGGGCGAGATTGGCAAGGGCTACAAGATCGCCTTCAACATCCTCAACATTGGCCGCCTGAAGCTGGGCGCTGGCGCTTCGGGCGGCGCGCGCGCGGCGCTGGATATGGCCGCCGCCTACGCCAACGAGCGCAAGGCGTTTGGACGCCCGCTGTCGGGTTTTGGCCTCATCAGGAAGAAGCTGGCCTACATGGCCGCCGATGTCTACGCGGCGGAGGCCCTCGCTTTCCGCACAATCGGCATGGTGGAAGAGGCGCGGCAGGCGGCTGGCGAGGACCGCATGGCGCAGCTCGCGGCCATCGAGGAGTACGCCATCGAGTGCTCGATCGCCAAGATCTATGGCTCTGAGGCGCTGGGCCGCAGCGTGGATGAGGGTGTGCAGATCTTCGGCGGCTATGGCTTCATGGACGAATACCCAATCTCGCACGCCTGGCGCGACGCGCGCATCAACCGCATCTTCGAAGGCACCAACGAGGTCAACCGGCTGGTGGCGGGCGGCACGCTCTTTACCCGCGCGATGGGAAACAAGATTGACCTGTTCTCCGCCTTCCCGGAGATTGATAGCCAGGTCAGCAGCGGCCAGGCGCCCGACTTCGCGGGCGGCGAGACGCCCGCCGCGCTGCGCGACGCGGTGAATCTGGTCGAGCGCGCCAAGCGCGCTGGCATCTACAGCGCGATGAAGGCCTCGATGAAGTTCATGGCGAATATGCGCGAGGAGCAGGAGTTCCTTGAGTACACCGCGAACATGCTCATTACTTCGTTCGCGATGGATAGCGCTGTCGCGCGCGCGTTGTTCGCCTTCCGCGCGGGTGACGCCGACGCCGCTACGCACGCCCTGCTGGCGCAAGTCGCGACGATCAATCTCTTCAAGGAGGCCCGCGCGGCGATGGAGGGCGCGCTGACGATGGCGCTGGAAGGCGACGAGCGCCGCGAGGAGCTGGCGCGCGTGCGGCGCTATCTGGGCGACCCGGAGGCCGACATCGTGCCGCTGCAGCGCGAGCTGGCCGCCGCCGTCGCTGAGCGCGGCGGATACCCAATCAAGTAGGCGTGATCTCACCTTTCGCCCCCTCTCTCCACGGGAGGGGGCTGAGGTTAAGGCAGGAAAGGCGGCGGCGAATGTCCGATCTGGAGATGGTTCAGCGGACGATCACCGAGCGGGTGCCGTTTGCGCGCGAGCTGGCCGTGCGCATTGAGCAGGTCGGGCCGGACCGCGCGGTGGCCAGCATGCCGTTCGCGACGCAGCGGGCGAACCATATCGGCACTGTGCATGCCGCCGCGCAGTTCGGCCTGGGCGAAACCGTCGCCGGAGCGCTGGCGTTTGTCGCGTTCGCTGATCTTCAGCGGGCGGGGTATCTGCCGGTCGTGGCGAGCGCGAGCATCACCTATCACCGTCCAGCCGGGGGCGATCTGCGCGCCGAGGCCACCATCACCCCAGACGAGCAGGCGCGCGCGCGGGCGGGGATCGCCAGCGAGGGCAAGGGGCGCTATACCGTCCAGGTCGCGATGACCAACGCCGCTGGCGAGACCGTGACCGAGATGCGGGTGGATGGCGCGCTGATCATCCCGCGCGAGCGGAAGGGCTAGCGCCCAATGGCGAAGCTGGCGCCGCCGGACCGGCCCGAATCATGGGTGACGCGCGTGACCCGTTGGGGGTTCAACCTGGCGCCGGTCTATCGCGGGACTGGCGCGCGGGTGACGCATATCTCCGCCGACTGGCGCGATGTGCGCATCCGGCTGCCGCTGAGTCTGCGGACGCGCAACTATGTCGGCACGATCTACGGCGGCAGCATGTACGCGGCGGTGGACCCGTTCTACATGATCATGCTCATTCGCAATCTGGGCAAGGGCTACACCGTCTGGGACAAAGCCGCGAGCATCCGCTTCCGCAAGCCGGGCCGCGGCACGCTCTATGCGCGGTTCGCGCTCGATGGGGCGGATGTGGACGCCATTCGCGCCGCGCTGGACACGGCGCGCTCGGTTGACCGCGTCTACACCGTCACGCTGACCGACGCGCAAGGCGTTGTTTACGCTGAGGTCGAGAAGGTCATCTACATCCGGCGCGATACGCCCGCGGCGGAGCGGGATACACGCAGCGAGGTGAGCGGCGCCGCGACCGGAGCGCGCTCCTGAGAAGGGGAGCGACGCATCGCACAAATTCAGGCCCATGAGAGCCTGCTATCAGAGAGGATCGAAACCACACCATGCCAGAAGCCGTGATTGTCAGCGCCGCCCGAACGCCGATTGGCCGGGCTGGCAAGGGCGCGCTCAAAGCCGTGCGCGCCGATGACCTGGGAGCTGTCGCCATCCGGGGCGCGCTGAGCCGCATCCCGGCTTTCGACTACACCCAGATTGAGGATGTGATCGTCGGCTGCGCCTTCCCTGAGGGGGAGCAGGGCATGAACCTGGCGCGCATCATCACCGGGCTGGCGGGCCTGCCCACAACGGCGGGCGCCGTGACGGTGAACCGCTTTTGCGCTAGTAGCCTGCAAGCGGTGAACATGGCGGCGCAGAGCGTCATGCTGGGCCAGGGGGATATCATCGTTGTTGGCGGCGTGGAGAGCATGTCGCGCGTGCCGATGGGTGGGTTCAATCCCAGCTTCAACCCAAAGCTGATCAACAATCCCAATGGCGTCGAGGCCTGCGGTCTTCCCGGCACGATGACCACCGACTTCGCGCAGTCCTACATTCCGATGGGCCATACAGCGGAGAACCTGGCGAAGAAGTATGGCATCACCCGTGAGGAGCAGGACCGCTTCGCGCTGCAAAGCCATCAGCGCGCGCTGGCCGCGATGGACGCGGGCATCCTGGCGAAGGAGATCGTCCCTGTCACGCTGCCAGACGGCGGCAGGCTGGACACTGACGAAGGCCCGCGCCGCGACACGTCGCTGGAGCGGTTGGCCTCGCTGGAGCCAGCGTTCATCGCGGGCGGCACGGTGACGGCGGGCAACAGCAGTCCGCTGAACGATGGCGCCTCGGCGGTGGTGATGATGTCGCTGGAGAAGGCGCGCGAGCTGGGCTTCAGACCGCGCGCGCGGGTCATCGCGATGGCCGTGGCGGGCGTCGCGCCGGAGATCATGGGCATCGGTCCGGTCCCCGCCGTGCGCAAGGCGCTCAAGCGGGCAGGCATGCAGCTCTCTGACATTGACCTGATCGAGCTGAACGAAGCCTTCGCCGCGCAGTCGCTGGCCGTGATCCGCGAGCTGGGGCTGGACGAGGAGAAGGTGAACCCGCACGGCGGCGCCATCGCGCTGGGTCATCCGCTGGGCTGCACGGGCGCGCGCATCACTGGCGCGCTGCTGAACGACCTGGAGACGCTGGACAAGCGCGTTGGCATGGTGACGCTCTGTGTCGGCGGCGGCCAGGGCGTCGCCACGATCATCGAGCGCCTGTAACCGCTGGCTGGCGGCATATGAGGATAGTGTCATGACCTACAATATCCAGCGCGCGGCGGTCATCGGCGCGGGCATCATGGGGTCGGGCATCGCGGCGCTGCTGGCCAGCGCGGGCGTGCCGACCCTGCTGCTCGACATCGTTCCGCCCGACGCGCAGGGCAGCGCCGACCCCGCTGTCCGCAACAGGTTCGCGCTAGGGGGTATCGAGCGCGCGCTCAAGGCGAGGCCCGCCTCGGCGTTCTTTTCCGCCCGGGCGGCGCAACTGGTGACGCCAGGTAACACCGAGGATGACCTGGACAAACTGGCGGGCGTGGACTGGATCGTCGAGGCGATTGTCGAGGAGATCGGCGCCAAGCGGGACCTTTTCGCGCGTATCGAGCGGGTGCGCAAGCCGGGAACGATCGTCAGCTCCAACACGTCGGGCTTGCCGGCGGCGATGCTCCTGGAGGGGCGCGGCGAGGAGTTCCGCCGCCACTTCTTGATCACCCACTTCTTTAACCCCGTGCGCTTCATGAAGCTGCTGGAGGTGGTTTCCGGGCCGCAGACTGACCCGGAGTTGATGGCGTTCATGGGGGAATATTGCTCGGCGAAGCTGGGCAAAGGCGTTGTCTATTGTAAGGACCGGCCCAGCTTCATCGGCAACCGCATCGGGAATTATGGCTTCGCCATCGCCGTACGGCGCATGCTTGACAAGGGCTACAAGATCGAGGAAGTGGACGCGATCTTCGGTCCGGCGATGGGCCGCCCGAGGTCCGCCGTTTTCCGCACCGCCGATCTGGCCGGCGTGGATACGCTGCTGCACGTCGCCGACAGCCTCTACGAGAACCTGCCTGATGACCCACAGCGCGACGTGTTCCAGGAGCCCGCGTTTATCCGCGAGATGGTGGCGCGCAAGTGGCTGGGTGACAAAACCGGTCAGGGCTTCTACAAGCGCGTCAAGGGCGAGGGTGGCAAGTCCGAAATCCTCGTGCTGGACCCGGCGACGATGGAGTACCGCGCGCAGGACTCCGTGCATTTCTCCTCGCTCGATAGCGTCAAGGACAACCCCGACGCCGCCGAGCGTGTGCGCAGCATCCTCAGCGCCAATGACCGCGCGGCCCAGTTCGCCTGGGACGTGACCGCCGATACGCTGCTCTACGCCGCCACCGTCGCGCAGGAGATCGCGGACGACGTGGTGAATATTGACAACGCCATGCGCTGGGGCTTCAACTGGGAGGCTGGCCCGTTCCAGACCTGGGACCTGCTCGGCGTTGGCAAGACAGTGGCGCGCATGGAGGCGGAAGGCCGCGCCATCCCGCCGCTCGTGCGTGAGGTGGCGAGCAACGGCGTGGGCAGCTTCTACCATGATGGGAAGTTCTGGGACTGGAAGACCCATAGCTACCAGCCGCTGCCCGCTAGCGCCCGCCGCCTGAGCATGACGTACCTGCGCAAGTCGGGCGCGAAGATCGTGCGCGAGAACCGTGGCGCATCGCTGATTGACATGGGCGACGGCGTGCTGGGCGTTGAGTTCCATACCAAGATGAACTCGCTCGACGACGATATCGCTGGCATGCTCACCGCCGCCGTCGAGGAGGCGAAGGCCAACTGGCGCGCGGTCGTCGTTGGCAATGACGCGCCGGACTTCAGCGTCGGCGCGAACATCGCGCAGGTGCTGATGGCCGCGCGCATGCGGCAATTCCAGTTGATCGAGCGCGGCATCCGCAACCTGCACGCGGCGAACATGGCGTTGAAGTACAGCCCGGTTCCGGTCGTGGTGGCGCCCGCTGGTCGCGTGCTTGGCGGCGGCTGTGAGATTGTGATGCACGGGCAGCATGTGCGCGCGGCGGCGGAGACGTATCTGGGGCTGGTCGAAGCTGGTGTGGGTGTGATTCCGGCGGGCGGCGGCTGCAAAGAGATGCTGGCCCGCTGGCAGACGCTCTCGCAGAAGGTGACGCATGAGGGCGGCCCGTTCGCGCCCGCGCGCCACGCCTTCGAGATCATCGCCGTCGCGACCGTCTCCACCAGCGCTGAGGACGCGCGGCAATACGGCTTCCTCAAGAAGTCCGACGCGGTGACGCTGGACCGCGAGCGGCTGCTGGAGGACGCCACGGCTGACGCCATCGCGCTGGCGGAGGCGAAGGCGCGCGGCGAGTGGGCGGTTCCTGAGCCGCCAACATTCCGTCCGGCGGGTGCGGGCGCGCGGCTGGTGCTGGAGCAGCAGGTGGATAATCTGGTACTCCAGGGCAAGGCGACCGCTCATGACGCGGTGGTGGCGGGCAAGCTCGCCTGGGTGCTGACGGGGGGCGACCACTCGCCGCTCGACACGCTTACCGAGCAGGATATGCTCGACCTGGAGCGCGAGGCCTTCCTGAGTCTCTGTGGTATGCCTGCCACACAGGCCCGTATGGACCACATGCTCAAGACCGGCAAGCCGCTGCGGAATTAGGTGAAAACGGGCGGTTGCCCCGAAAACCTCACTGGAGCGTCGAAGGTGGCGCGCTTCCTGAAAACCAGGAAGTTCCGCCACCTTCGCGCACTTATGCTGTGTCTCGCTGGCGCGTATGGCATAGAATAAAAGAGTATGGCAGGCGCAGAGCGGCATGGCGTATGCGGCGGGCGCGCCTGGGGCTAGGAGCGAGCGCGACATGGCAAAGACAGGCGAGGTGATCGGCGCGAGTGAGGCGCTTGGCGCGGAGCTGGCGGAGAAATACCAGCGGCTGCGCGAGAGGGTGCGGGCGCTGGGCTCCGTGCTGGTCGCGTACTCGGGCGGAGTGGACAGCGCGCTGCTGCTGAAGGTCGCCACGGATGAGCTGGGCGAGCGGGCGGTGGGGGCGCTGGCGTCGTCGGAGGCCTACGACGAGGAGGAGACGCGGCAGGCTGTCGAGGTGGCGCGGACGATTGGCGCGCGGCTGGTCCAGGTGGAGACGCATGAGCTGGAGGACCCGCGCTACGCCGCCAATACCGCCGAGCGCTGCTACTTCTGCAAGACAGAGCTCTTTGACCATCTGGAGCCGCTGGCGCGCGATCTGGGCCTGGAGCATATCGCTTATGGCATGAACCGCGACGATCATGGCGACTGGCGCCCTGGCCAGCGCGCGGCGCGCGAGCGCCAGGTGGCCGCGCCGCTGGATGAGGCGGGCATGAGCAAGGAGGACATTCGCGCGCTGGCCCGCCATCTGGGCGTCCCGGTGTGGGATAAGCCCGCGCTGGCCTGCTACTCCTCGCGCATCCCCTATGGCACGACCGTCACGGTGGAGGAGTTGCGCAGGATCGGCAAGGCGGAGCGCGCGCTGCGCAAGCTGGGCTTCCGTCAGGTGCGGGTGCGCAGCCATGACAAGATCGCGCGCATCGAAGTGGGCAGCGATGAGTTCGCCAGAATGCTGGACGCTGGGACGCGCGGGGAGATCGTCGCCGCTGTGCGCGAGGCTGGCTACCTCTATGTGACGCTCGACCTGGCGGGCTACCGCGCCGGTTCGTTTAACGAGGCGCTGCTGCGCCGTCGCGCGGAATAGCGCCCGTATATCAGCGACACTCCTCCCGAGCGTGACGCCTGCCGGCGGACATGGCGGTCAATGAAGAAGCGCGTCACAGACCAGACAGGGTGGCCGTTCACACGGGCCAGCGCCCTGAATCGCTCCAGCGCGCCAGCCGCCTCGCGTGGCGCGAAGGCGACCCCACCTCACTGGCTCGCCATCCAGATAGGCCAGCACGCTCACTGGCGCGTCCGCCGCGACGAGACCTTCCAGCGTAGCGGCCCGGCTCTCGGTTGTCGGGCGCTTGAACTCCGCGCTGGTCATGCGCCAGCGCATGCAGGCGCAGTAGCGGAATTTGCCGTGCGTCTCCGAGAAGCGCGCCAGGTCGGCGCGGCGATCAGGCGTGACGGGATGATGCTCCAGCGCCAGGGACAGGTCACGGGCCATAGCGGCCGCTGGCGAGCTCATCCGTGCCGGTCCACATGCGGCTGAAGACGCCAACCGCTTCCGCTGGCGTCATCACCTTTGGCGCACAGCGGCTGACGTCCTTCGTGGGGACAAAGCGCACGCTGGCCAGCGTTCCGCCGCGCCAGTAGAGGTGCAGCAGCATGCCCTCCATCGTCGCCTCCGACCAGTCCTGATCGAAGACAAAGTTGCCCATCGAATAGATGATGAGCTTGCCCTTGTAGCGCTCGATGCCCTGCGTCCAGTGCGGGTGGTTGCCCAGTACCATGTCGGCGCCCGCGTCAATCGCCGCCCGCGCGACGCTTTGCTGGTAGGTCGTTGGGTCGTTGGTATACTCGATGCCCCAGTGGAAGTAGGGGATGACCAGATCAGCCTTCTGGCGCGCCGCCGCGATGTCCGACGGCAGGCGGTTGACATCAATCGGCGCCAGGCCCCAACTGTTTTCCGTGGCGAATGGCCCCTGCGGCATGATGTTGTCGTAGCTGAGGATGGCGACGCGCATGCCTTTCGCCTCCGCGATGGCCGGCGCGGCCGCCTGCGCCAGGTTATCGCCGCCGCCGCACGGCAGGAAACCGCGTTTTGTGAGCTGGCTGCGCATGTCGTTGAAGACGACCTGCCCCTCGCCATTGGAGTGGTTGTTCGCCAGCGTGAGAATATTGAATCCGGCGTAGGAGAGGCCGTCGTACCCTTTTGTGGGGCAGATGAAGGTGAACGTGTAGGGATCGGATGGTGGCTGGACGAGGTCGGTCACCATGCACTCCAGATTCGCCACGCGCACATCGCCCGCATCCAGCTCGCTCTTGATGGCGCGGTACGGGAAGCGGAAATCGTTGTGCGCCGTCATCTGATTGAGTACGCCGCGACCGAGCATGATGTCACCCACGGCGACCAGGTCGAGCGTCTGCTGGCCGGAGGCGAGCGCCGCGCCAGCGTTCGCGCCAATCTTCGCTGGGTCCGCGCCCTGCTTTGCCAGCTCATCCGAGACATACAGGCGCAGGGACAGCGTTCCCAGCCCGGCTCCGGAGCCGCGCCCCTGCGTGGGGAAGAATCCGTCCACGCCCAGGTGATGAACCGACCAGTCCGCCGCCTCGGTGGGCAGCGCGGCCACCGCGCCAGGGGTCGAGCGCAGTGCGTCAAGCAGGGCGCTAAGCGATGACATGCTTGTCGCGCCCGCGAGGGAGACGCCAGCAGGAGTGGGCAGGCCCGCAAGCGAGAAGCGCCTGACGGGGACACTGTAGGGCGCGCCAACCACGCTCCAGTCTCCAGTCGCGCCGTCCAGCAGGGCTTGCGCCTGTGCGCGCGTCACGGATTCCACCGGGACGCGCGGATGGGAGACCAGCGCCCAGGTGGTCGAGGCGACGGTGGCGCCAGTCTTGTAGCCCTTCGGTGTGGCGCCAAAGGTGACAAACAGGTCAGGAGGCGGGATAAGGGACGCGAGCGTGTAGGTGACGCTGACGCCGCCATGGCCGGAAATCGCGCCGGCGATACGCTCCAACAGGCTGGGGGGGACAGTCGCGTCGCCGCCAACAACAACCGGCGTCGTGGTCGTGAACGCCCCAGGGCGGCGCGCTATAGACGTGGAGCCGCCGCTGAGCGGCGCGCAGCCAGCGATCACGACGGTCGCCGCCGCCGCTGTGATGAACTCGCGCCGGGTGAGTCGCGTGTCTCGTCTCTGCGTCATGCCGCATCCTCCTTATAACGGAATAACGCTCAGGCGGTCTTAACGGCGACATGCGGGGCCTTTCCTGGCCCCGCATGTCGTCTACTCCTCCATGTATGGCTTTAGTTGATCGAGCTCGGCGTCGGTCAGGGCAACATGTGCGACGCCGTCCTCGATCGAGGTGATCGCTTCCACAGGCAACGTGACCAGCGCGTCATCCATGCGGTCGAGCCGCAGTACGAAACCGGTTACGCGATCAGTCTCGGAATCCACCAGCGTGCGCTCGATGCGCCCAATCTCTTCGTGGGGCTCTATGCGCCAAACGGGCGCGCTGGCGGGAAGCGCGGCGGAGTCAGCCGCCTTGTTGAACGCCGTGCCTTCCGTGCTGGGCAGATATGGCGCGGCGCCAAGGCCAAAGGCGGCGGCGGCGTAGTTGATAATATCGCCCCAGCGGAAGCGCCGCCCCTCTGGCTCGATGGGCGCGGGGACATATTCCCGCCGCTCGAAGAGCGGCAGCGCCTCAAACGCGTCCCCCGTGCAGGAGAGGCGCACGCCATCTTCATCTATGCTGGTCACCAGCTCGATAGGAACTGTGCGGGCGCGCGGCTTCTCCACCGACCCCGGACTGAGCAGCTCGCTGAGGTCGCGAAATCCCGGATCCACGACAAGGCTGGTCACTCGCCGCTCCCCATTCTCCTGGATGTCGGTGCTGGACACGACGATGCGCTCCAGTGAGCCGGCGCGCTCGTCATATCGGGTATAGACTGGCGCGCCGATGCGCAGCTTCTCGATCATTTCGACCTTCTCTTTGACTCTCACTCAGGAGTGGTGAGCGCGCTAGCGCAGTTCGCGGCGCCGCTTCTGGCGCTGTGCGGCCTTGACGCGCTCGTAGGCCTCGTCGTATTCACCAGAGACGCTGGCCGCTTCTGTGGCTGTCACGCTGGTTTTCGTGGCGGCTTTGGCGGTATCCGCCGCGCCCTTGCGCCCATTCGCGGCGGGCGCTGTGACCTCTGCGCGGCGCGAGCGGGCGTGTGGCCCGCCGATGCCAGGAATCTGGACAGGCCCTTTCTTGCTTCCTGATGAGGCGTTCGTGGATGTCCGGCTGGAAGGAAGCGGCTCAGGCCGGGGGAAGAAGCCGAAATAGTTCAGCGCGAACCACAGGCCGACCAGCATGACGAAGTAGATCAGGAAGAACCACGTGAGCCAGCTGGCGCCTTTGAAGACGGGCTGTTGCAGCCCCAGATTGAGGGCGCTGTCAAGCGCGGCCAGGCCAGTGATGAGGAGCTGTCCAACCACAACGAAGATCAGCGTGCCGAAGATCAGCCGCGTGACCCGGGAGCCACCTTTCGTGGAGCCGTTTTTGCCGAAGTTGGGACGGAAGATGTTGGCGATGCGCGCGCCCCATGATGAGGCGGCGCCAGCGGATGATGAACTGGAGGGCTGCGACGAGCGGCCCGATGCGCTCTGCCCGGTCTTGGGGTTGGCCATTCTGGTCTAGCTCCTGCACAACGTGGTCTGGACGGCGAGTCATCAGCGCCAGTCATTGGCGCTGGCGCCTGCGTGTTCCCCTTGAGTATACTCCCGGCGCGCGCGCGCCGCTAGCGGTTATGGCGCGAGCGGCGCGCCAGTCCGGCGCAGCAGGATCACGCTCCCGGCTTGCCCAACGACTTCGTAGCGGCCTGACGCCCGCATTCGCTGGAGCATCGCGGCGTCAGCCGGGCGAACGTTGGCGATGGCGTTCGGCAGGTCCATCGCGACGTAGTTGGCCTGGTAGCATTGCGGATCCGGCGCCAAATAGAGGTCGTAGCGGTCGCTGAGATGCGGATCGAGTGTATCGGTCGCGCAGACGGAGGCGTCAGCCGGAACGTGGGCCAGCAGGGCGTCAATGCTCGCCATGCGCGCCGCCAGCGCGGGTGAGGGCGGATCGCCAGCCGCCCAGAATGGAGGAATGCGCCCGACTGTAGAGATGTTCCACAGGCTGAAGCCGACGACCCATACAATCAGCGTCGCGGGCAGCCAGCGCGCCGGGATGGGAATCCGCTCCAGCGCGGCGGTCCATATGTCACGAATCGCCCTGCCTGTCTCCGCGGCGGCTAGCCCCAACCGTCGCGCGCCGCCGCGCCAGCCCTGCGCCAAAGACGCCCCCAGCGCCGCAAGCGCCGCCCGTATACTTGCCGGACGACCAGTCGCCTCGCGCCGCTGGCGGGCGTGAATCAGCGCCGCCGCGCCATAGACCGCCGCGGTCATCAGATACGGGATGATCGCGGCGTTGTACTGAAAGAAGCCGCTGTACTGCTCGGCGTGTGTGCTGAGCAGGTTGACCGCCAGATCGGGTGACGCCGCCAGGAGGGTCACCGGCGCCAGCAAGCCCAGGCCGCCCGCGGTTCGTAGCAGGACCGCAAGGTAGCCCAGCTCTCCCGGAGCGAACAGGTGGCCCAGGAGAATCCAGGGCTGAATGAAGAGGTTGATGATCGCCTGCGCGGGTGTAGCGCCCAGCCAGGCGTAGCGATACCAGTAATTGTTGCCGCCGGGCGCGCTCGCGTTGTAATGCGGCAGGATCAGCTTGAAGCAGATGGCGACCCACACCAGGGAGCCCAGCGCGACCAGCAGCCCGAAACGCCGCCGCTCCGGGCGCGCGATGGCCAGCAGGAGCGCCAGAATCGCGACCGACAGGCCGATGTCCTCTTTGGTGGACATGGCGAGGATCGCGGCAGTCAGGAACCAGCCATAACGGCGCGCGTCGAGCGCGAGCACGGCGGCGATTAGCAGAGGTGTCGCCAGCGCGACGGGATGGAAGTCCCACAGCGCGACGCCGAGCAGCAACGGGGAGATGAGATAGCCGAGGACCAGCGCCACGCCCACAAATGGCGCATCGGGCAGTCGCCGCAGGCTCAGCGCGAAGAGCGGAATAGCGCCGAGCGCCAGCGCTACCGTCTGCGTGACGAGCAGCGTCTCCGGCCCGGAGTGAATCAGGTAAAGCAGCGCCAGGGGCAAGATGATTGGCTCGACATGGATGCTGAGCCGGGTGGGCGGCGCGAAGTCGTCATTTCCGCGGTTGGTGAAGCGGAACGGATGACCATGCAGCGTGTTCCATACCGCCTGGTCCATGTTGCCGAGGTCAAAGGCGTCCGTGTGGTATTCCCAGTGGCGGAAGAGAACATGATACCCGACGAGCGCAATGAAGGCGGCGACCATCAGCCATACAAGCGCCCAGGCGATCCGGCGGGCTCTCATTGGAGGAATAATGGCGCGAGGGGCCGCTTCATCTGGCCGCGCCGACATCCGCTCTCGTGACGTGTCGAGCGGCTCAAGACGCCTGGACACGGATTAGCGCTTCGCCCTTCTGTACGAGCTGGCCGTTCTTCGGCACAATGGCTGTCACCGTGCCGCTGACCTCGGACCGGATCTCATTGAAGACCTTCATCGCCTCGACCATGCAGACGACCTGACCCGCCTGCACAGGGGCGCCCTGGGAGACGAATGGCGCGGAGGTCGGTGACGCGGCATTGTAGAAGACGCCTGTCAGCGGGGCGACGATGGCGACGCCAGGATCCTGTCGTGGCTCTGGAGCGCTGGCCCCATCCGCGTGCGCGGGAACAGCGCGGCGGCGCGACACCCCATTCGCTGGTCGCGCGGGATGCGCAGACGCCACCGTCACGAGCGGCTCGGTCTGCCGCTTGATCAGGATGCGCAGTCCGTCTTCTGTCAGGTCGAGCTCACTGATGTCGCTGCCTTCCAGCGCCTCAGTCAGGGCCTTGACCCTGCTCACCAGCGTATGCCGTTCCGTAAGTCGCCTCCTCCCGCCATTGTCTGTCGTGTTCGCTGCCGGCGCGGCTGTCGCGCCACGCCGCTTAGGCATACCGGCGGAACGCCAGAACCGCATTATGTCCCCCGAATCCCATCGAGTTCGACAGCGCCACCTGCGCGCGTGACTCGCGCGCATGGTTGGGTGTGTAGTCCAGATCACACTCAGGGTCAGGCGTCGCGTAGTTGATGGTGGGGGTGATGACGCCATGATAGAGCGAGAGCGCCGTCACGCCAGCCTCAATGCCGCCTGACGCGCCCAGCGTATGCCCAATCATGGATTTTGTCGAACTGACCGCAAGCTGTCGCGCATGATCGCCAAAGACCGATTTGATCGCCTGGGTCTCATGCAGATCATTGAGTATCGTGCCGGTGCCGTGCGCGTTGATGTACTGCACGTCCTCCGGGTTTAGCCCGCCCTTGTGGAGCGCGCGGCGGATAGCGAGCGCCAGCCCTTCGCCCATTGGCGCGGGCTCGGTGATATGGTGCGCGTCCGAGCTCCCCGCATAACCCAGCAATTCGGCGTAGATACGGGCGCCGCGCGCGCGGGCGCTTTCCTCGTCTTCGAGCAGGAGCACGCCCGCGCCATCGCCCATCACGAAGCCATCGCGCTCCTTATCGAACGGGCGGCTTGCGCCAGCGGGATCGTCATTGCGGCGCGAGAGCGCGCGCATGTTGCTGAATGCGGCCAGCCCCATCGGCGTGACGCCCGCCTCCGCTCCGCCGGCCAGCATCGCGACCGCGTCACCCCGGCGGATCATCTCGCTCGCTTCACCAATCGCGCTGGCGCCGGTGGCGCAGGCGGAGACGGTGGCGAAGTTGGGCCCGCGGGCGCCCAGCGTCAGCGAGACGAACCCGGCGGCGATATCGGTGATGAACATGGTGATGAAGAACGGGCTGACGCGGTCAGGCCCTTTCTCGAAGAGGACGCGGAACTGGTCGTGACAGGTGCGCAGGCCGCCAACGCCAGAGCCGATGATGACCCCGACGTCATCCGCGTTCTCCTCAGTGATCTGGAACCCTGAATCGTCCAGCGCCTGCTTCGCCGCGCCCATCGCGTAATGGACGAAGACATCATTGCGGCGCACTTCCTTGCGGTCCATATACTGGGTGGCGTCAAAGTCGCGCACTTCCGCCGCGAACTTTGTGTCGAACGGCGTGGTGTCGAAGCCTGTGATCGTGGCCACGCCAGAGCGCCCCTCGCAGAGCGAGCGCCAGACCGTCGAGGTGTCATTCCCTACGGAACTGACCAGTCCGATACCGGTGACGACAACACGCCTGCTCATATAGTCCCTCTTACAAGCCCCATATCGCTGGAGCGCGTTCACTATGTTAGCGCTTCAGCGCGAGCTGCTCGCTATGTTCCGCAAGGAAATTCGTATAGACCTCGCCCCGCTGGAAAGCCTCGTTGTCCAGGAGTTCGAGGTGGAATGGGATCGTGGTTGGCAAGCCCTCGATCACATACTCGCCCAGCGCGCGCTTGCCGCGAGCGATCGCTTCCGCGCGCGTGGGCGCCCAGACAATGAGCTTGGAGAGCAGGGAGTCGTAATGCGGCGGCACTTCGTAACCCTGATAGAGGTGCGAATCCACGCGCACGCCGATCCCGCCGGGCGCCAGATATTCTTCGATCACCCCAGTCTGCGGGCGGAAATCGAGCGCGGGGTTCTCAGCGGTGATGCGGAACTCGATCGCGTGTCCGCGCAGGACGATGTCCTCCTGGCGCACCCTCAGCGGCTCACCAGCCGCGACCAGCAGCTGCTCGCGCACGAGATCTACGCCCGTTACCCACTCAGTGACGGGATGCTCGACCTGGAGGCGGGTATTCATCTCCATGAAATAGAAGTTGTCGTCGTCGTCTACCAGGTACTCCATCGTGCCCGCGCCGCGATAGCCGATAGCCAGCGCCGCCTTGATCGAACGCTCGCCCATCTTGCGCCGCAGCGCCTCAGACAGGCCGGGGCTGGGCGACTCTTCCAGCAGTTTCTGGTGTCGTCGCTGAATCGAGCAGTTGCGCTCGCCAAGATACACCCCGTTGCCGTGGTTATCGCATAACACCTGGACCTCGACGTGTCTTGCGCGGCCGAGATATTTCTCGATGTACAGGCCATCGTCGTTGAACGCTTCGCGCACCTCGCTCTGCGCGGTCGTAAACACGCTGGTGAACTCATCAGCGTGCTGGACCAGGCGAATGCCGCGTCCGCCACCCCCCGCCGCCGCCTTGAGCATGAGCGGAAAGCCGATACGCGCGGCGGCGGCTTCGCCTTCGCCCACGGTCCGCAAAGCGTCAGTGCCCGGCAGGAGCGGCAATCCCGCGCGCTCTGCGGCGATGCGCGACTGCACCTTGTCACCCATCTGAACCATCGCTTGCGACGGCGGGCCGATAAAAATCAGGCCGACATCGGCGCAAATCTCGGCGAAGCTGGGATTTTCGGAGAGAAATCCGTACCCGGGATGAATGGCCTCGCAGCCAGTTAGCAGCGCCGCGCTGATGAGGTTCGGGATGTGCAGGTAGCTCTTGCTGCTGGGGCCGGGGCCAATGCAGATGCGCTCATCCGCCATGCGCGCCGGCAGCGAGTCGCGGTCAGCCTCGGAATAAGCGAGCACGGTTCTGATACCAAGCTCACGGCATGCGCGGATCACACGCAAGGCGATCTCGCCGCGATTGGCGATGAGGGCTTTCTTGAACATGCCTTGGCCTCAATAACAAGCGGTGGAACAGAAAGCTGTTCGCGCGGAAACGCAGGGCAATAGGGCGTCCGCTAGAATCCACGCTATTGTATCACGCGGCGCGGAAAGGGCATAGCTGGCGTGATAAAGCCCGCGTTTCAGCGCGCGCATCCGCTTTGCATGCGCCCAACGCGGGCCAGGTTCACGGCATCGCCCAACGGCGGCCCTCGCGGCTATTCCAGACGGCCTTCAGTGGCCAGGCGCTGTTGCTGGGCGTACAGGTTCGTCCAGGTCCAGGCCAGCCGCTCGTAGCAGCCATCGTGGGTGCGGTTGCCGTTTGGCGTTTCCCACGCCCAGAGACGGATGCGCTCCCCGCAGACTTCGCAGCTGTAGCGCCCCAGACTCAGGCGCTGGCGGCGATTGGAGTAAAAGCGGCTCATTGTGCGGGTATAGGAGAGCAACGGCGCGCCATGCTGTGTCACGGTGGATGAGACGCCGACGAGTGATTGCTCCGTCTGGAGGATCAGCCCGCGCTCATCGCCTTCATCGTACGCATAGCTATCGCCGTATTGATCTTCGTCATCATAGCCTTCATAGGCGCTTTCATCCGCGCCATCGTAGTCGCCGTAGTCGGCGGCGTCTCCAGCCTGATCTTCCCATGCGTCGCGGTTATTTCGCCGGCTGGCCATCGCACACGCCTCCCTCATCACGCCCCACGGTAACGGGGGGTCGCGCGGCGCCCTGTGCGCCTGGAAAGCAGTATAGCATGGGCCTTTCATGGCGAGCTATCGTGTAACGCAACAGTACCATTCCCGCTGTGGTGCGATAAAATAGCGGGATTGAGTCCGCCTGGGCGCGCCGCGCGCCGCGCGCCGCGTGTTCCACCCATTGGCTTGGATGTCGTCAGGAGACGCCAGACATGACCTCACCGCATACCCAGCGCGCTCATGTCCCATCCACCCAGTCCAGATCCGTCGAGCCACCCGCGCCCGGCTACAAGTGGACAGTGTTCGCGATTGTCGCGGTAGGCGTGTTCATGTCTACACTGGATTCTTCCATTGTAAACATCAGCCTGCCCGCCATCTCGGCGTATTTTCATACCCCGCTGAGCGGCGCGGTCGAGTGGGTCGTGATCGTCTATCTGGTTGTGATCGCCGCGTTGCTGCTGACGATTGGCCGGCTGGCCGATATGACAGGCCGTAAGCTGACCTGGGCCGCGGGGCTGGCGATCTTCACACTTGGCTCAGCGCTTTCCGGCGCCGCTCCATCGCTGGGCTTTCTGATCGCCGCGCGCGGGTTTCAGGCGATTGGCGGCGCGCTGCTGTTCGCGGTCAGCGCGGCGATGCTGACGGGCGCCTTCCCTCCCACGGAGCGGGGGCGGGTGCTGGGCCTCAACGCGCTCATTGTGGCGCTCGGTATAAGCGCTGGCCCAACAATTGGCGGCGCGATCACCGAATCGCTGACCTGGCGCTGGATTTTCTATGTCAACGTCCCGCTGGGGATCGCCGGGTTTTTCGCGACCTTGCGCTGGCTGCGCGAGAACGCGCCACACGCGCCGGGACGCTTTGATCCAGCGGGTGCGATTGCGCTGACGATTGGACTGGCGGCGCTCACGCTGGGCTTTTCCTTCGGCCAGGAGTGGGGGTGGGGCTCAACGCTCCTCATCGCAACGCTCGGCACGGGTGTCGTGGCGATCATCGCGCTCGTGCTGATTGAGCGCGCGGTTCCCAGTCCCATCATCCCCTTTAATCTGCTGCGTAACCGTGTGTTCGCCTCCGCGAACATCAGCCTGATCCTGAGCTTTCTGGCGCTCTTCGCGGTCAGCTTCATGATGCCGTTCTATCTGGAGCAATTGCGGGGATTTTCCGTGCTCAAATCTGGGCTGCTGCTCACTCCTCTCCCGCTGACTATCGCCATCGTCGCGCCATTTAGCGGAAGGATGGCGGACCGCTTTGGCACGCGCTGGCTGGCGGCGATTGGCCTGGCGATCGCCTGCATAGGGCTGGCGCTGCTCAGCCAGCTTGACGCCACCAGCTCGGTTTTCGCGATCGTCTGGCGGCTGGTCCTGACCGGCTTTGGGCAGGCGCTCTTCCAGTCACCGAATAACAGCGCGCTCATGGGATCAGCGCCGCGCGAGCGGCAGGGCGTGGCCTCGGGCTTCCTGGCTACTGGGCGTGTCATGGGACAGAGCATGAGCGTCGCCCTGGCGGGCGCGGTCTTTACCAGCCTGGGCGGCGCGGCGGCGGGCGCTCGCCTGGTGGAACTCCAGTACGCTCCCCACGCGAGCCAGACCGAAATCGCCGCGCTCCAGCGGACGTTCGTCTATGGCCTGCACGCGACGTTCCTGGCCTGCGCGGCAGTGGCGCTGATTGGCGTCGCGACCTCGCTCGTGCGTGGCCACGAGCGGATCCACCACGCTCCAGCGGGACGGTGAACCATTTCGGAAACAGGCTAGTTCGCGGCGAGACGCGCTCCGTCGAGCGACAGCGTGTTTCCCGCGCTCACACGCTGTCTGGCCCTGGACTCGCTCCAATCCGCTCTCGGCCCCTACCTGATGTAGAGACTCCTCGTGTACGCTATGATAGCGCCGAAGAGCGGGCGCTTGCGCGCCAATGGCGGCGGCGCGGGCAGCACGAGCTGACGGGGGCAGAGAAGAAGGAGTGAGGCGATAATGAACGGGCAACAGCGCATGGCAAGCGGCTTTCCTGAGGGGTTTCTGTGGGGAACGGCTACGGCGGCGTATCAGATTGAGGGCGCGCATACAGAGGACGGCAAAGGAGAGTCCATCTGGGATCGCTTCACGCATACGCCGGGGACCATCGAACGCGGCGAAACGGGCGATGTCGCGGCGGACCACTATCATCGCTGGCAGGATGACCTTGACCTGATGTCGCGGCTCAATCTCAACGCCTATCGCTTCTCGGTGGCGTGGCCGCGCATTCTGCCTGATGGCTACGGACGGGTCAACGAGGCGGGTCTGGACTTCTACTCGCGACTGGTGGACGGCATGCTCGCGAGAGGCATCGAGCCGTTCCTGACGCTCTATCACTGGGATTTGCCGCAGGCGCTCCAGGATCGCGGCGGCTGGGCCAACCGCGACACCGCGAAGGCGTTCGCCGATCTGGCCGCCACCGCCGCGCGCCGCCTAGGCGACCGTGTTTCCCACTGGATTACGCTCAACGAGCCTGGTGTGGCGTCCGTGCTGGGCCATGTCACTGGCGAGCACGCTCCTGGCGCGCATGAGCCAGGGCTGATCCTGCCGGTGAGCCATCACCTGCTTGTCTCGCACGGAATGGCGACGCAGGCGATTCGCGCCGAGAGTCCGCGTCCGATGAGTGTCGGGATTACGCTCAATACGGGGGTGGTCGAACCCGCTTCTGATCGCGAGGATGATGTCGTGGCGGCGCGGCTCTTTGAGGGCGTCTGGCAGAGTATGTTTCTGGAAGCGCTCTACCGCAAGGCGTATCCTGACGAGATCTTAACCGTA
Organism: Chloroflexota bacterium; assembly: GCA_021814145.1. Classification (GTDB taxonomy): domain Bacteria; phylum Chloroflexota; class Ktedonobacteria; order Ktedonobacterales; family JADMIN01; genus JAKAIY01. Next base: position 32,224 of record JAKAIY010000007.1, on the reverse strand, counting down.
CTTCAGATGATCGGCGGATCAGCGGATGTGATCTTGCCCGGCGATATGGAGTTGATCGCCACGCCGACCGACTTTCTTGGCGTGAACTACTATACACGGATGATTATTCGCGCTGGCGCTGGCTCCACGCCATTGCCAGAGATCGTGACACCGGGCGGGCCGCTGACGGAGATGGGCTGGGAGGTCTATCCACAGGGTCTGCGCGATCTGCTTATCCGGGTAAGCGCGACGTACAAGCCTGGCGTGATGTACGTGACGGAGAATGGCGCCGCCTATCCCGATATGCTCAATGAGCGCGGCGAGGTGGCGGACCCCGACCGTCTGCGCTATCTAGAGCGACACTTCCTGGCGGCGCGCGAGGCGATCCAGGCCGGCGTGCCGTTGAAAGGCTACTTCGTCTGGTCGTTCATGGACAATTTCGAGTGGGCGAAGGGATACCGTCCGCGCTTCGGCGTCGTCTATACCGATTTCCCGACACAACGGCGCATCGTAAAGGAGAGCGGTCGCTTCCTGGCGGAAATCGCGGCGACCAACGGCGCGGCGCTGGGCGAAGAATAGCAGCCTGGCGCCGCTCACTCCGTGCGAGTGACGCGAAATGGCGAGGCGGGGTCATCGCGGAGCAGGTAGAGCAGGCGGTCGCTGACCTCGACCTGCCCGGCGTCCGCGCCCTGGAGCAGGCTCTCCAGCTCTTCCGGCGTGAGATCGCGGCGCGGGTCCCATCCGTAGCGTTTCATGTCAACTGTTCCCGCGTCCGTGAAGGTGACGCCTTCGCGCTCCAGCAGCTCGCGCATGCGCCCGCGCTGGCCAAACGCCCAACTCCCCGTCAGCTCGCCCTTGGCGCTGACTACACGCTGCGCGGGCGCGTCGCGCGGCGACTCGTTCATGATCCAGCCAATCATGCGCGCGCCGCGTGGATAGCCCAGCGCCGCGCCAATCCACCCATACGTCGTGACACGTCCGGTGGGACAGGCGCGGACGAGTGTGTAGACGCGAGCCGCGAGACTGGCCACCTGCTCGCGGGTAACTGGTTCCTCGGTCATACGACTTCCTCCACCTGCCGCGATGAGCGCGCCGGGCGTCTTGCGCGCGCTTCGCTCATTCGTGGGAAGGAAAGCCCTTCGCCCCACGCGGTCATCTGGAGGGCGCCCATGATGGCCGAAGCGCCCCAGCGCGCTGTTTCGAAACTGGCCTTTATGGTATCACCAGGGTTCGCGCTCACGCGCGAACGAAGCGGCTAAGCGCGTTGACAACAGATTTAGGGCCATGATAAGCTAGTTAGGCTTGCCCAGCGTCCGGGATAGTCATGTCACGCTGGGAAATCACAGTAGTTTCGTGAGGAAAGCCGCTCCACGGAGGTAGACCCGCTTCATGGTAAAGATTCGCCTCATGCGCATGGGCATGAAGGGCGCGCCGAGCTATCGCGTGGTGGTCGCTGACGCCCGCTCGCCGCGCGATGGCCGCATCATCGAGAATATCGGCTGGTACAACCCTTTGACTGAGCCATCCACGATCAAGATTGACGCCGAGCGCGCCAAGCACTGGCTGAGCGTCGGCGCGCAGCCATCGGACTCGGTTCGCTCGCTGTTCAAGCGCGCGGGGATTTTTGAGCGCACGGTCCAGCCGACGGACGCCAAGTAGCGTCGTGGGATTCTGGCGCGCTCACGGGAGAGTTCAGTATGCGCGGTCTGGTCGAGTTCATCGCGCGCAACCTGGTAGATGACCCCGATGCGGTATCCGTGCGCGAGATACGCAACGACCGCTACGCGATTGTCATCGGCCTGCGTGTTAGCGAGGATGATCTGGGCAAGGTGATCGGGCGGCAGGGGCGTGTCGCCAAGGCGATCCGCTCCTTGATGCGCGCCTCAGGCAGCCTGGCCGGCAGGCAGCACGTCGGACTGGAAATAGATGACCGCGGACCACGACCCGAACGCCAGCCAGAATAATCCCACCGCCACGGAAGACTGGGCGGATGTCGGCGAGATCGTGGGTGTGTTTGGCGTCCACGGTGAGCTGAAAGTCCGGCCTCGAACGGACTTCGCCGGGCGGTTCGCTCGTGGCGCCGTGATCTACCTTGGCGAGCGCCACGAGCGCCGCGTCATCACCTCTTCCCGCGCGCAAGGCGCGCAATATATTATCGGGCTGGAAGGCTGCGCGACCGCAAACGACGCCGAGCGTCTGCGTGGCCAGACGCTCGCCATCCCCAGCGCCGAGTTGACCACGCTTCCCGCCGACCAGTTCTATCTGCATGACATCATCGGCCTGCGCGTCGAGCGAATGGATGGCAAGGCGCTGGGCGTTATCACCGCCATTATCCCCGGCGGCGCGTATGACCTCTACGTTGTACGGAACCCAGACACCGGCCAGGAGCGCCTGCTGCCCGCCGTCAAGGCGTTCATTCGGGGTGTGGATCTGGCCGGGGGGGTCATGCGCGTCGAGCCGATTCCCGGCCTCTTCGATGAGGAAGCGGAGGAGGCGCGCTAACCGCTTCCCGCTCCGGAAGCGCGGGTGGGTTTGTCGCGCGCGCTCCCGCTGCCCGATTTCTCAACTTCCCGGCTGCGCTGGCGCATTCAACGGCCCTTGATGAGAGCGTTCCAGACGGGCTTCGCGGTACTTTTATCCTAACATGGCCGAGTGGGTGTGTTACCGTCAATGCGTGAAAGCGCCGGGCTAAGCGACGCTGTATCGCATTCCGCCGAGGAAGCGGGCGAGCGTCGTATTGCGGCCCCTATGCGGCCATGTTACAATCGAGCCTTGAAGCGCTCGCAATCGCGGAAAATGCGCGTCCAAAGGTTCTGGCGAGACGCTTCCATCTCCACAGCGCGCCTGAAGGTTGCGCGCGCTCCTGTCCTGAATATAGTCATCCACTAACCATACAGCGCATCATACGCATCCACGCGAGAGCGGAGGGAGACCAATGGCGAAGGCGGATCGCGGAGCCAAGGCGGCCAAGGCGAAAGCAGACCGCGGATCCAGCAAGAGCGGGGGAATGCGCTTTCTAAGCTTTCTGAATCCAATCCGTGATCCAAGCCTGGTCGTCGCGATTATTCTGACGGTGATCGAGGGCGCGGGATCAGGCAACCAGCCCTGGCAATGGGCCCTCTACGGCCTGCTCAACTGGGCGGCGGTCAAGGCGCTCATCTGGCTCCTGGTCAACTTCTTCTTCTCGTTCATTTATCTCTCACGCAAAGCGATGTGGGTGTTCCGGCATCCCCGTCTGGCGTGGCGCCTGCTTGACGCCCTGGGGACTGAGGAGATCATCGTCGGTGGCTTGAGCCCCGATATGTTCGCGACGGAGGATGGCGGGCTGCACGTTGGCCAGGTGAACGTGGCGGGCATGCAAGGCGCGGGCTATTATGGTGGCCCAGGGATTGGCGCGCCTGGCTACGCTCAGGAAGGCGGCGACCTCTATCCTGATATGGATGAGGACCGCTACGGCGCATATGGGCGCGGCTCGCAGTTCAGTGAGCGGCTCGATGAGCAGAACGAGCAGATGCGTGAGATGATGGCGGCGTACGTCAAGCTGATGGGCGACTGGATCAGCTTCACCGAGGAGAAGTGGCGCGCGGTCAGCGATAGCCAGTTGGGGTGGAAGCCGCTGCGTGGTCGCTGGAATGGCTGGGATGAGATCTATGGCGATTCCTGGGCGGCTTCCCCTGAGGCGGCGCAGGCTTCCAACGAGACGATGAGCCGCCGTTTTGAGAATGCGAAGGCAAAAGGCTCCGCGGCCAGCTCAGTCGCCTGTTTCCTGCGCGATATGGATAGCCTGCGCCAAAGCCTGTCGCTGATTGAGAATGGCGAAGTCGCGCAGCCCCCGCGCATGGGTGGCGTCGCCTCACAGCCTGTGGCGCCGCGCACGACGAAATCGTCCATCATTCGCAACCCGATGATCGTTGACGCGGATAGCTAGGCGCCCGGCGCGGCCCTGTCCGGACGAGCGTGAGGTAAAACAGGTCAGATGAGTGAGGCAAGCGTTCGCCAGGCCCTGAGCGCCGCCATTGTCGCCGCCATTACTGGCGTCGTCGCGCTGGCGCTTGGCGCCTTCATCGCTCCCATCCCCCAGCAGACGAACGCGACGCAGGTCGCGACGGCGCTCTTCATACGTGGCGCGCTGGCGCTGGTTTCACTGGCGCTGGCTCTCTTTTTCGCATATGGCGCCGGCTACCGCATCGAAGGCAAGGCGGCGCAGACGTCCGCGGCGCAGCTTCCACCGCCTGACCCCAGCGCCAGCTCTCCAATCATCAGTTTGTTCACCACGCCAGGCTCCCGCCGGGACGCGTTTTTCGCCGGTGGAATCGTCATGCTGAGCTACTGGCTTTTGACGACGCTTTATATTGTCGCGCTGGGCAAGTATGTTGGCAATGTAGGGGTAGACGCGACGAACGCCAGCTCTTTCATCAGTTCGCACGTCATGCAGGGACTGGTGTTAATCGTCACGGGCCTGGGTTGTGGTGGGCTGGGAGCGCGCGCGGCGCTCGCGCGCAGGGTGACCAGCAACGCGCTGGCCGCACCAGCCACTCCCCCGGATTTGCCGCCTTCCACAGGCTCTACGACGGTTGACCCTTCGGTGACCCAGGATTAGCGCATTCCAGTACCGCTCAGGATAGACCACTTGCCAGAGGCTCCAGCGTGCTCAATAGCTGGCCAACGGTGAAGGGCTTGACCAGCTTGCCATCTACGGCCAGATCGCTCGCGGCTTCGAGCAGGCTCCAGGCGGAGATCAAGACAATCTTGTGCCTGGCGCGCGCTTCCGGGTCGGCTTCCAGTCTCGTTACCACGCTGCGTCCGTCCACAACAGGCATGTTCAGATCCAGCAGGATAAGGCGCGGCGCGCTCCGGGCGAGGAGGTTGAGCGCTTCCTGTCCGTTGACCGCCGTCTCGGTTGGGTAGCCTTCCAGTGCGAGCACCTCAACGAGCATTTTGCGTATTTGAGGATCATCGTCCACGATAAGCACGGTTGGCGCATGAGCCATTGCTTCCCTCCCTTGGTCCTGGCGCTGACAGCCCTGGGCGCCTTTCTCCATCCATTTAGCTTCTCCGCATCAATTGTACTGTGTGGCGCGGCTCTTGTATAGCGTTCGCCAGCCGCGCGGACGCTCAAGAACGCTAATACGCGCAAAATCCCCGGCTTGTCGCTGGCTTCGGCGCTAGCAGTCCTCGGTGGGGGTGGCGACGCGCGGCAGAATGAAACTGAAGCGCGCGCCGTGGCCGGGCCTGCTCTCAACCCAGATCTCGCCTCCCATCGCCTCAACATACTGGCGGCATATCCACAGTCCCAGCCCTGTGCCGCGCACGGCGGTTGTCAGTGATTGCTGAAGGCGCACGAATTTCTGAAAGAGGCGCGACTGGTCGTCGAGTGAGATGCCGGGTCCTTCGTCTTCGACGGTAACGATCACCCAGTCTTCGGGCGCGCCTTCCTCTAGCGCGCGGCGGCTCCGCGACGCCAGGTCAGCGCGCTGAATGTGGCGGGCTATGACGCGGCATGGCTTGTCAGGGCCGGAATATTTGAGCGCATTGCTGATGAGATTGGAAAAGACCAGCGGCAGCCGCTCGTCGTCCGCCGTTACCCAGAGCGCGTCCTCAATGCGTGTCTGGATGCGCTGCTTCTCGCTGGGCGGCTGACGGTTGATCGCTTCACTTGCCGCGTCTGTCAGTGAGACGGGTCGCGTGGAGACGCGGAGCTCCTGGTCGCTCATGCGACTCGCGTCAGCCAGCATGCTAATCATGCCCGCGAGCTGGGTGGTCGCCTGATGGATTTCGGCGGCGAACGTGCTGAGTTTCTCCTGCTCCAGCTTCTGGCCGTGGCGGCTGATGAGCGTCACGTAGCCTTCGATGGCGGTGAGTGGCGTGCGGAATTCATGAGAGACAGTCAGGATGAAGTCGTTCTTGAGGCGGTCGAGTTCTTTTTGCCGCTCATACGCCTGCTCAAGCTGGCGGTACAGGCGGGCGTTGCTGATCGCGACAGCGGCCTGGCTGGCCATTGACTCCAGGAATGTTGTCTCGGCGGGGGTAAATTGCGCGGGCTGGCCAGGTGTGAACACAATCAACGCCCCAAGCTGTTCATCCTGGTGGGCGATGGCCGTCGCCAGGAATGATGTGACATCCATCGCGCGCAGGCTGATCGTGTCGTCGCTCAGAGCGCCGTCATTTGCGCCAGGGCCGTTCTCCACCAGATAGGGGAGTTCTTTCAGCTGCTTGCCAATGTTTCGCCAGTCGAGGGGGATTGTCAGGCCGAGCAATGTATCGTGGCGAGGGTGATCCAGTGGTGAGGCGGCACGGCACACCAGGGTCCTGTTTTCCTCGTCGCGCAGGAAGACCGCGGATACCTCGGCTCTTGTCACTAGCGCGGACTGGTCTGCGAGTTTCTGGAGACTCGTGGCCTCATCCAGCGAAGCGTTGAGCGTCTGCACGGCGTTATTCAGCGCGGCGAGTTGACGGTTACGCTCGTCGAACTGGCGAACGCTGCGGTTCGCGTCCTGGAGCAGCCGCGCGTTCTCCAGGTACACCGCCGCCGCGAGCGCGATGGCTTCTAGCTGGGACGTTAACTCCGGCGTGAAGAAATCGCCTTGCGGAGCTACCACAAGCAGGACGCCGACCGTGCGCGGGCTTGCCCCAATGGGGGTGGCCAGAGACGCCTGGACGAGCGCGTCGCTCCCCCAGCCCAGCCGTGAGAAGAGCGGCGCGCTGGCGGCGGATTGCGGCGCGGCGTCTATCGCGACCTCGCCTTGCAACGCGCGCCTGACCGCGGGAGGCGCGTCCGAGAGCGGCAGGCGGTCACCCTGCCGCCACATCCCGCGCCGCATAGCCATCGCGACGGTCAACTCGTCACCTTCCGCGGCGAGCAGCAGGGCGCATACTGCGAGGGTGGGATTTTCGCGGGTAATAATGTCCACCACGCGCTTGAAGATTTCTTCCTGTGTAGGACCGACGCCATTGAGCTCACGCAGGGTAGCGACGAGGTCGTTCTGGCGCATGGCGGGAGATGGCGCGGTGAAGAGCGCCAGCGCGCGCGCCAGACGGTCGGCGTGAAGCTCGAGCAGGCGCGCGTCGTTGGCCGTGTACGACCACATCTCGTCGCGGTTGAAGACTCGCAGCGCGCCGATCACGGGGCTACGCCCGCCAAGCCGGTCGAGGCGCTCGGGAAGGAAGATAGGCACAGCCAGGTGATGCGGCGCGTTCGGTTCCAGCAGCAGCGTTTGCCGCGTCTCAGGGGGCGTCGTCTCCGGATACAGCAGAAGTGGCTCGCGCCGCTTCCAGACCATTCCTATCAGACCCTGGCCAGGCTGGTAGACGCGCGCGACCTGTGCGGAAGGGAGTAACTGCGTGATCTGGTCATCAATCAGGGCGAGGGGGTCATCGGGCAGGCTATCGCCCCACATTGGCTGTGAGGGGCGCGAGGGAGAGCCGTAGCTCGCGCGCCCCAGGAGGGGTGGGTGGGAGCGGCGCGCGCGCGTCACCAGGAGCGGCTGGGTGGCGTCCAGCAGCGCCAGCTCGCCACCATCCGCCCTGACCAGTGTGAGCGCGCCATCCAGCGCTTCCTGGCATAACGCGGTGATCGCTGGACGGTCGGGATAGCCGCGCGCTTCGTTCGTGGCAGGCGCGATCACGCCTGACGCGCGCGCGGACTCGGGCCACTCGCCTGGCGCGGGTGGGCGCTGAAAACCGCTCGGCATGCGCTGATACCCCTCACCCCGATGTGATACAACCCCTGACGACCGGTAGCGACGGGGCCAGAACGTTCGCCTGAATCCAGCGGCGGCCGGTCTCCAGGTCAGCCTATTATACAGCATCCAGTATAAACAGGATTGTATGATTACGAGTGGATTTGCGCGCGCGCGCCGGGAGGAGCGTGAGCATGAACATCATTATCGAAGGCGCTATTGTTACGAAGGAGCCTGGTCTGCGCGCTTCCTTCGAGGGGATCGAGCAGCCCTATGTCCGCTGTGTTGTCGCCCGGCTGGATGACCCGAATCGCATGGCGGAGACGCGCGTGGTTGGTGTTGCGGACATCCCACAAGCGGTGGGCGAGGTGGTGCGGCTGGAATCGTTCCGGGTGGTGACTGACCGGACAGCTGGGGTCGTGCGCTTTGATTGTCGCCTGCTGCCCTGAGCCGCGCCTGCATGAGGAGGAAACGCCGGTGTCTGGAGTGATGGGGCTGCTGAGCGACTTTGGCCTGCGCGACGGCTATGTGGGGGTGATGAAGGCGGTGGCGCTAGGTATCGCGCCTGACGCTCGCTTCGTGGATATCTCGCACGACATCGCGCCACAGGATATTGAGATGGGTTCCTGGACGCTGGGCATGGCGTGGCGCTACTTCCCGGCAGGCAGCGTCCTGGTGTGCGTTGTTGATCCCGGTGTGGGCGGAGCGCGCCGCGCTCTTGCGCTGGAGACTGGCGGGCGCTTCCTGGTTGGCCCTGACAATGGCCTGTTCACCCATGCGCTCGCGCGGTCTCCCATTGACCGCTGCGTGGCGCTGACGAACGCCACATACCATCTGCCCGGCGCGAGCGCCACATTTCATGGGCGTGACATATTCGCTCCCTGCGCCGCGCACCTGCTGGCCGGGGTCGCGCTCGATTCGCTGGGCGATCCGCTCGATCCGGCGACGCTCGTTCGCCTGCCAATCCCTCTTGCGCCGGCATGGGAAGACGATACGCTGGTGGGTCGCGTCGCGCATGTGGACCACTTTGGCAATCTCATCAGCGACATTCCCCTCGCGCGCCCGGACACGCTTTTGGCCTTGAGTGTGCGTGTCGAGATCGCTGGCCGCGTCATTGCGCGTTCCGCGACGCATTTCGCGGCAGGGCCGGAGGGTGAGCCGTTCGCGCTGCGCGACAGTTCAGGCGCGCTGGCTATCGCGGCGCGGGATGTGTCCGCGGCGGCGATGCTGGGCGCAGGACGTGGCGCGGCGGTGCGCGTGCGCGGCCTGCCATATCCCTGAGCGGGCGAGCGGTCAGGCGTCCCGCTCGCTGGATTTTGCGCCAGCCGCTCGCTGTGGCGGCGCTATCGCTATAACGAAATCTTACCCGGTCTATAAATCCATGTGGGGATATGATTGCCTTTGTCGAGGCGTCTATGCTATACTCGTCCCGGTATGCGTGGTGAGGCGTACAGCAATGAAGAACGACAAACAACGCCCAACGAAGCGCGGTGATCTGACGGCGTTCGCCTTGATCGGACAGGTTGGTCTGATGATCAGCCTGGGCGCTGTGCTGGGGATTGTGGTTGGGCTCTTCATTGACGATAAACTTGGTTCCTCGCCCGTAGCGACAATCATCGGGCTGCTGCTTGGCCTGGCCGTTGGCATTTACGGCGTCTATCGCCTGGTCTCCAGTCTGGAGTAGGCGAGGGATTGCGACGAGACGGGTCATCCGCAGTCAGAGGCGAAGGGAGAGCCTCCGTGCTCTGGGAGCTTCCACATATCCAGGTTGCCGCCGATCCTCTTTATCCGGGCGCGCCGGCTTTTTTAACGAATACCTTCCTGCTGACGGTGGTCAGCGCGCTCATTGTGTTGGGCTTCTTTCTTATCGCGGCGTACAAGCCCAAGATTGTGCCCGGCTTCCTGCAGAACCTGGTCGAATGGGTGTTTGAATCGCTTCTCCATCTCTGCGAGGAGGTAGCGGGCAAGAAAAACGGGCGGCGCTTTTTCCCCTGGGTCGCTTCGATATTCTTGTTGATTCTCATCGCCAATTGGTGGGAAGTCATCCCCGGTATCGAGTCCATCGGCCTCAAGACGACCAGTGAGGAAATCAGCAGCGCCTGCGCGCACGTGGGATCGGGCGTTTTCCTGACAGGCAATGTCTCGAACTGTATCGTGCCGTTCTTCCGTCCTCCCGCCACCGACCTCAATTTCACCATCGCCCTGGCTGTCGTGTCGGTCGTTATGACCCAGGTGTACGGGTTCATGGTGCTCGGCTGGCGCGTTCAGATCAGCCGCTACATCGTTCTAAGCGATGGGCCGATTGGCTTCGTGGTTGGTCTGCTGGAGATTCCGCTTGAGCTCCTGCGCGTGCTCTCGCTCAGCTTCCGTCTATTTGGCAATCTGTTCGCGGGTGACGTGCTGCTGCTGGTGATGGCGTTCATCTCGGTGGGAATCGGCGCGATCCCGTTCTACTTCCTGGAAGTGTTCGTCGGCTTCATCCAGGCTTTTGTGTTCGCGTTCCTGACGCTGATCTTCATGACCCTTGGCACGACGGCCCATGGCCATGCTGACGTGGAGGAAGAGCACAGCGCTGAGGTCGCGCACGAAGAGCGGTTACGCGCCGAGCATGCGCTCGAACACGCGGTCGGAGGTGGCGCTCGCTGAGCTTGTGGCCTGACCGCTGATGGTATCGTCAACTGACGCGCGGGTGAGCGGATTCGCTCGCGTTGACGCGTCATCGTGTATTCACCTAATCGCGTCCTGTCCAAATCTGGCCTGCCCGCGCCCCCTGGGCGCGAGTTGGCCAGCGCCAGCGCCAGGCGCTGGCATACCAGACACCCGCCGGCCTGATGGCCGGTCCACACTGCCCTGTTGAGGAGGCGTTTTGTGAACAGCTTCGAAGTCGCCGCCGGTCTCGCCATTGGCATCGGCGCGGTTGGCCCTGGCATTGGCATCGGTCTGCTGGCTGGCCCCGCGCTTGGCGCGATGGGGCGCAACCCTGAGGCCGCGAACCTGATCCGCACGAACATGATTCTTGCGATTGTGTTCGCGGAGGCGATCTCGATTTACGCGCTCGTCGTGGCGCTGCTCATCCTCTTCGTGCTCCGGTAGGTGTGGACCGGCGACTGGGCGCGGCTTTCGCGCCCAGTTTCCTCCGCCCCTATGTGAAGAGGAGCAGACACGCATGAGTGGATTAGGGATCAATACTGGCGCTCTGATCGCCCAGCTCATCGCGTTCGCCATCCTGTTCATCGTGCTGGCGCGCTTTGCCTTTCCGGTTCTCCTCAAAACGCTCGATGAGCGCCAGGCGCGAATCCAGGAAGGCATTGATAACGCCGAGCGCGCGAAGCAGGAACTGGCCAGCGCCGAGAAGCGGATCGAGGCGATGCTGAACGAGGCGCGTGTGGAGTCGCAGAAAGTCATCGCTTCCGCGACTACCGCCGCTGAGCGCCTGAAGGCGGATATTGAGTCGCAGGCGCAGCAGCGCGCCCGCGATATCGAGCGACAGGTCGGCGCGCGCATCGAGCAGCAGGTGGCCAAGGCGAAGGCGGAGTTGCGCCAGCAGGTTGCTGACCTGGCGATCGCCGCTGCCGAAAAGGTCATCGGGGGCTCCATGGATACCACGACCAACCGGCGCCTCGTAGATGAGTTCGTCTCGCAGTCGAGGGATAGCCAGTGCTAAAGGGAGCGGTCGCGCGTCGCTACGCGGAGGCGGTGTTTGAGTTGGGCGTCGAGCCGGATACGCTCGATAGCTGGCTCAAAGACGTGCGGCTGATCGCGGAATACTTCTCGAACCGCCAGCTGGCGTTCATCCTTGGCGAGCCGAATGTGCGCTTCGAGCGCAAAGAGGCCATTGTTCGTGACCTGCTGGGCGACAAGGTGAAGCCCGAAGGGCTTGGCCTGGCGCTGGCGCTCGTTGAGAGTGGCTTCACCGCGCTCGCGCCCAGGGTGCGCGACGAGTTTGAGCGCCTCTATAACGATCATCGCGGGCAGGCTGTGGCGGATGTCGTCTCCGCCATGCCGCTGGACGACGCCATGCGCGCCTCGATCATCAGCCAGATGGAGCGCGTCACCGGCAAGCGGATCATCCTTCAAGAGAAGGTGGATCCAGAGTTGCTTGGTGGCGTAATCGTGCGCGTTGGTGACACACTAATAGATGGCAGTGTCCGGCGGCGACTGGAGTTGCTGCGGCGGCGCATCGCCCAAGGGGGTGACCTCGGTGGCGCGATGGATGGTCTTGATGATCTTATCCCGCCCGGTGGACAGCCCGGTGACTCCGGCGCGTTGGGAACAAGTGGCCCGGCGAGCGCGACGAGTTCCGCTCCACGCGACCCCCACGGGCCACGCCTGGCTCCACGCCTTCCAGATACGGGGCGAGGCCCCGGTCGCGGACAGCATGGGTCGGGAGGCAAGCGCGGCAAGGGCCGCAGGCGTTAACACTGCTCGCGCCGCCTCGCATGGGGCATGGCGCATCAACGCGTGACAGCCCGGAGTCTGACAGGCGAACAGGAGAAAGACATGGCAATCGCGGACGAGATTACCCGCGTCATTCGCGATCGCATACAAAGTTACGAAGGCAGGACCACTGAGGCCGCCATGGTCAGCGTGGGCACGGTGATCGAGGTCGCGGATGGCATCGCCCGTGTCTATGGTCTGTCAGGCGTGCGCTATCTGGAACTGGTCGAGTTCCCGCGCACGGGGATGATGGGCCTGGCGTTCAACCTCGAGGAAGATTCGGTGTCTGTGCCGGTCCTGGGCGATTTCACTCTCCTCCACGAGGATGATGAGGTTCGCACCACCGGCCGTATCATCGAGGTGCCCGTCGGCGACGCCCTGATCGGGCGCGTCGTCAATCCGTTGGGACAGCCACTGGACGACGGCGGGCCGATCAATACCACCAGAACCCGCCCTGTCGAGCGCGTGGCGCCTGGCGTCATCACGCGCCACCCGGTGAATACGCCGGTGCAGACAGGCATCAAGGCGATTGACGCGCTGATCCCGATTGGTCGCGGCCAGCGCGAGTTGATCATTGGTGACCGCCAGACTGGTAAGACCGCTGTCGCTCTCGATACGATCATCAACCAGAAGGGCAAAAACCTCACCTGCATCTACGTCTCGATCGGGCAGAAGAACTTCCAGATCGCCCGTATCCGCGAGACGTTGCGGCAGCACGGCGCGCTGGAGCATACGATCATCGTGCATGCGGGCGCTGAGGACCCCGCGCCGCTGAAGTATCTGGCTCCCTACGCTGGCTGCGCGATGGGCGAGGAGATCATGGAGAGCGGGCGCGACGCGCTGGTGATCTATGACGACCTCTCCAAGCACGCCGACGCCTACCGCAACATGTCGCTCATCATCCGCCGCCCTCCGGGGCGTGAGGCGTATCCTGGCGATGTGTTCTATCTGCATAGCCGTCTGCTGGAGCGCGCCGCCCGCCTGAACGACAACTACGGCGGTGGCTCGCTGACGGCGCTGCCGATCATCGAGACGAAGGCCAATGACGTGTCAGCCTATATCCCGACCAACGTCATCTCGATCACGGACGGCCAGATCTTCCTGGAGACTGACCTCTTCAACGCGGGCATTCGCCCGGCGCTGAACGTTGGCATCTCGGTCAGCCGCGTCGGTGGCGCGGCGCAGACGGCGGGCATGAAGCAGGTCGCTGGCACGCTGCGACTTGACCTGGCCCAGTTCCGCGACCTGGCGGCGTTCGCACAGTTTGGCTCCGACCTGGACGCGGCGACCAAGCGCAAGATCGAGCGTGGCCGCCGCCAACAGGAGATCATGAAGCAGAAGCAGTACGAGCCGATGTCTGTCGAGCACCAGATCATGATCATCCATGCCGCCAGCACAGGCAAGCTCGATAATGTGGCGGTGGACAAGGTTCAGGAGTGGGAGAAGCAGTTCCATTCTTTCATGGACGCCAACTACCCTGAGCTGGTCGCGACGATCCGCGAGACGACTGTTACCGAACGCAAGAAGCTCCCGAAGGAGGTGTTCGAACAGCTCGACGCCGCCATCGTGGAGTACCAGAAGACGGCTCCCCGCTAGCGCGCGGCGCCGCCTGCCTTCGTGGAGACCGCTAGCGTCGCCCTGGCGTGGCGCTGGCGGCCTCTCGTGAGAAGGGGCGCAGGAGAACATCATGCCTTCGACACAGGCGATCCGGCGGCGTATACGCTCCGCGCGTAACGTCGCCCAGATTACACGCGCCGTCCAGCTTGTGGCGAGCAGCCGGATGCGGCGCGCGCAGGAGCGCGTGGCCCAGTCGCGCCCCTACGCTGAGCAGCTCCAGAAGCTCCTCTCGCGTGTGGCGACTCAGGCTGATGGCCTCGACGACCAGCCGCTGATGCAAGCGCGCGAGGTCAAGCGCGCGCTCATTGTGCTGGTGACGCCGGACCGTGGTCTGGCCGGCGCGCTCAACAGCAATACCACCAAGCGCGCCGCCGAGCTTGCGAAAGAGCTGACCCGCCAGTACAGCGGCGTAAACCTGGAGCTCTCGTTCCTGGCGATCGGCCGCAAGGGACGCGATTTCCTGGCGCGCAACCGCCAGAATATCATCGCGGAGTTCACCCAGCTTGGCGATCAGCCCAAGTCCGCGGATGTGCGCGCTATCGCCCGGACGATCACCGACGCCTACATCGGTGAACAGATTGATCTGGCGATGCTGGTCTATCCGAAGTTCGTCTCGATGGTGGCGCAGACGCCGACGGTGACGCAATTGCTGCCCGTCCAGCCGCCGGAGGCGAGCGCAGAGCGCGGCGCGACCCCGGAATACATCTTCGAGCCCGACATCGCGAGCATCTTCAATGAACTGCTCCCGCGCTATGTTGAGACGCTGATCTATCAGCCGCTGCTCGAGACGGTGGCGAGCTTCTACTCGGCGCAGATGATCGCGATGAAGAACGCGACCGACAGCGCCAATGACCTGCTGGCTGATCTGACGCTGACGTATAACAAGATTCGTCAGACGTCCATCACGACGCAGATTCTCGAGGTTGTCTCTGGCGCTGAAGCGCTGCGATAGGGGATGGAGTGACACATGGCGACCGCTGAGACGACGCGGACCAAGGGTATCGTGCGGCAGGTGCTCGGCAACGTGGTGGACATCGAGTTTCCCGCCGACAAGCTGCCCGCGATCTATAACGCGATTGAGACTTCGATTCCTGGCCGGGAATTGCCGCTGACCCTTGAGGTCGAGCAACTGCTGGGCAACAACATTGTCCGCTGCGTGGGCATGGGCCCGACGGACGGCATGATGCGCGGCCAGGAGGCCTGGGACACCGGTGGGTCAATCACTGTGCCGGTCGGCGAACTGACGCTGGGCCGCATCTTCAATGTGCTGGGCCAGCCGGTGGACAACAAGCCGGCGCCAGTGGGCGCGAAGCGCATGCCGATTCACCGTCCGGCGCCTAGCATTGAAGAGCAGGCGACGACGGCTGAGGTGCTGGAGACCGGCATCAAGGTGATTGACCTGATCGCTCCGTTCATGCGCGGCGGCAAGATCGGCACCTTCGGCGGCGCGGGCACGGGCAAGACCGTCATCATCCAGGAGCTGATCAACAACATCGCCAAGAAGTCTATGGCGGGTGTGGAAGGCGCGGTTGGCGGGCTCTCGGTGTTCGCTGGCGTCGGCGAGCGCACCCGTGAGGGTAACGACCTGCTGGAGGAAATGACCGGGGCGGGCGTGGTGGACAAGCTGGCGATGGTCTTCGGCCAGATGAACGAGCCGCCCGGATCACGTCTGCGCGTGGCGCTGACCGGCCTCACCATCGCGGAGTACTTCCGCGACGAAGAGGGCCGCGACGTGCTGCTCTTCATTGACAACATCTTCCGCTTCACGCAGGCCGGCGCTGAGGTATCCGCGCTGCTGGGCCGCATGCCGTCGGCGGTGGGCTATCAGCCGAACCTCGCTGAGGAGATGGGCCAGCTTCAGGAGCGCATCACCTCGACCAAGAAGGGATCGGTCACGTCCATGCAGGCCATCTATGTGCCCGCCGACGACTATACCGACCCCGCTCCGGCGACGACGTTCGCTCACCTCGACTCCACCATCGTGCTGGAGCGCGCTCTGGCCGCCCGCGCGCTGTTCCCCGCCGTGGATCCGCTGGCGTCCACCAGCCGCATCCTCGATCCGAACATCGTCGGGCAGGAGCACTATGATGTCGCGCAGGAAGTCAAGCGCGTCCTGCAGCGCTATAAGGACCTCCAGGACATCATCGCCATCCTGGGCGTGGATGAGTTGAGCGACGAGGACAAGCTGACCGTGGCGCGCGCGCGCAAGATCGAGCAGTTCTTCTCGCAGCCGTTCCACGTCGGCGAGGCTTTCACTGGACGCCCTGGCCGCACCGTCAGCCTGAAGGATACCGTGCGCGGCTTCAAGGAGATCCTCGAAGGCAAGCACGACGACATCTCGGAAGTGCACTTCTACATGGCGGGCGCGATCGAAGACGTGATCGAGCGCGCCGAGGCTGAGGCCGCCGAGAACCGCTAGCGGCGCGCTAATTAGGAGGAGTCTGGGCATGTCTCAGCGACCCACGTTGCGCGCCCTGGTGCTCACACCCCAGCAGCGCATATTCGAGGGCGAGGTCGAGCAGGTGACCGCGCCAGGCGGCGATGGTGAGCTGACCGTCCTGCCCCGGCACGCCTCCCTGCTCACCACGCTCAAGCTTGGTGAGATGCGGGTGCGGGTGCGCGGTGAGGATGAGGGCATCTTCGTCGCTGGCGGCTTCCTCGAAGTGAACAACAACGTCGTGACCGTGCTCGCCGATGACGCCGAGCGCGCGTCCGATGTGGATGAGGCGCGCGCCGAGGAGGCCCGCCAGCGCGCTCAGGCGCTGGTGGACCGCAAAGAGGGCGACGCGGAGGCGCAGGCCGCCGCGCTCGCCGAACTGGAGCGCGCGGTTGGCCGCCTGAAGGTGGCGGAGCTCCACCGCTTGCGCAACGGTGGCCGTCGCCGTCCCGCGCCGCCACCCCAGGAGCTGGGCGAATAGCTCTGCCGCGAGTCTGGATAGTACGAGAGCCACCAGTCTGCGCTTCCATCGGGAGGCTGACTGGTGGCTCTTGCCAGTTGTCTTTGCGGGCTGGGATCAGGTGTGGAAATGTCAGTCTTCCCTGGTCTGGATGCCCTTGATGCGCGCCAGCAGGCGGATGCGCGCATGGAAGAGGCGCGCATCGAATGGCTTGACGACGTAGTCGTCGGCCCCGGCGGTGTAGCCCGCGACGCGGTCCTGGACAGTGGCGCGCGCGGTGAGCAGCATGATGGGCGTTTTCTCGGTCTGTGGCTGGCGCCGGATGTCAGCGCACAAGGCGAGACCGTCACCATCGGGCAGGTCCACTTCGGTGACAATCAGGTCTGGTATTTCCTCGCGCGCAAGATCCAGCGCCTCGCGCAGCCCGCTGGCGAACCGCAGGGTGTAATGTTCCGCGAGCGCGCCGCGCACCCCCTCGCGCGCCGCCGGATTGCTCTCAACTACCAGCACGCGCATGCGGTTTTCTGGGGCGATGTCGCCGATCGTATGTCCCAGCGCCACGCTAATGACTCCCCTGACCGACCGTGGATTGATGTCTGCTTGAATGTAAGTACGGACTATCAGGTATTGGATGACATGGATCACCCAATTGGGGCATAGCCGCCTAGCTTACGTCTTCTGACTCACCATCATCGGCGAGCCGTTCTATGCGCCGCGCGCGCTCCTCAGGAGTGATCGCCATCACCTGGTCGAGGGTCGCGTAGAGCAGGTTGGGCGCGAATGGCTTGGCCAGATAGGCGTCTACACCGGAAAATATTCCTGTCGTTGTCTCATTCACGCCGTGCAGCGCGCTGAGAATGACGAGCGCCGTATTGGCGCTCGATGGATCGCCCCGGATAGCGCGCACGAACTGAAACCCGTCCAGTCCCGGCATCTTCACGTCCACGACAACGCAGTCAGGACGCTCGCGATAGAATTTCTCAAGTCCTTCAGCGCCATTATAGGCGGCCACAATCTCATAGCCACCGTGGAGCAGCAGCGCATGGCGGATAAGCTCGACGATTCTCTCGTTATCGTCAATCACGAGCACTTTTCGGGTCCGCACGCCCCCTCCGACATCCGCGGTTGCCTGCTCGCCTATCACCGCTCGCCTCCCGCTCCACGCGATTGCCGCACGTGTCTGGTTGTTTTGGAAAGATGGTTACGACGTCGGAAAAGGATTCCCTGGCAGGGAGTCCTCCGGCGATCGCGCGTGACCTTTAGTGTATCATCGGGCGCCGCTCTCGTTGCGGAGCGCCTGAACAAAGTACTACACCGCAAGGTTCCTGACAGGCGTGCGGGCTGGCTTGCGAGATGCGCATACTATCAGGAGAGAGCGTGACGACCGAAAGCCGCTCGCCAGACCACTGTATAGCGGGCGTGACGAGCGGCGCGGATGGAGGCGTGGCATGAGCGACCAGCGTGTGGGCGACCGCTACTCGCGGCAGATACTGTTCGCGGGCGTCGGCGCCGATGGCCAGCGGAAGCTGGAGCGGTCGTCGGTGGTCATCGTGGGCTGTGGGGCGATGGGCTCCGCGCTGGCGAACAATCTGGTTCGGTCGGGCGTGGGCCGTGTGCGGCTGGTTGACCGCGACTTCGTGGAGTTGAACAATCTCCAGCGGCAGACGCTCTACGACGAGCGCGACGCCGCCGAAGCCGCCCCCAAGGCGGTCGCCGCCGCGCGTCGCCTGTCCGCCATCAACAGCGCGGGCGTGATTGAGCCAGTCGTGGCCGATTTTAACGCCGACAACGCCGAGACGCTGCTGGAGGGCATGGACCTCGCGCTGGATGGCTCGGACAACTTTGAGACACGCTACCTGCTCAACGACGCCTGCGTCAAGCTCGGCAAGCCCTGGATCTATAGCGGCGTCATCGCCGCCTATGGTGTCAGTATGACGGTGCTGCCTGGCGATACCGCCTGCCTGCGCTGCGTCTTTCCTGAGCGCCCGCTGCCGGGGACAACGCCGACGTGCGATACCGCTGGCGTTCTCAACGGTATTGTCGCGGCGATTGGCGGTGTCACATCCACTGAGGCGATCAAGGCGCTCACCGGTAGCGACCGGCTGGCGCGTGGCCTCTTCTGGATGGATCTCTGGGAGAATACCGCCGAGCGCATGGAGCTGCCGCGCCAGCCCGACTGTGTGACGTGCGGCCAGCGCGAGTACGAATATCTCGACGCGGCCCTCGGCGAGGACACGGCGGCGCTCTGTGGGCGTAACGCTGTGCAGGTCAGGCCCGCTGGGTCGCACGCGCGCCTCGATCTGGCCGCGCTCGCCGCGCGTCTGGAGCCACTAGGCGCTGTTACCCGCAACGAGTTCCTGTTGCGCGCCACCCTCGATGGCTACGAGATGACCATCTTCCCCGACGCGCGCGCGATCATCAAGGGTACTGCCGAGCCAAGCGTCGCGCGCACGGTCTACGCGCGCTATATCGGGATGTGAATGGATACGAGCGCCATTACCGCCGCGCTGGCCGCGAATGGCCTGAGCGCCTACACCGACGCCGTTGATCACCTGGCGCTGCCCTCGCTGCGCCTGATCGCGACACCCACCCCGGACAACGCGATTCCTCTGGGCGCCTCGCGCCTGGGAGGTCTGCCTGATCTGTTACGGGAGTTGGAATGGCCCGCGATGAGTGGCGCGCCGATGTCGTTCATTGGCCAGATACGCCTGCGGGACGCGCATGCGCTCACAGGCGGCGAGGCGCTGCCCGCTGAAGGGTTGCTCTCGTTCTTCTACGACGCCAGCCAGCGGACCTATGGCTCTGACCCGAAAGATCGCGCGGGCTTTCGCGTGCTGTATTTCGACGCCGCCGCTCAGGCGCGCCTCGCCCGACAACCCGGCTGGCCCGCCGCGCTGCCCGCCGCTGCGCGCTTCACTGCCTGCGCGATCACGCTTGCTCCAGAGCTGACGTATGCGCAGGACCTCCAGGCCGAGCTTCCTGATCGAGTGGTTACGCCCCAGGAGCAGGAGCGGTTCGAAGCCGTGCTCGCCGGACTCGCGCCCGCGCCATCCGCCGCGCCGCGCCACCGCCTGCTCGGCCACCCTGATACCATTCAGGATGACATGCGCCAGCAGTGCCAGTTCGCCGCCAACGGAATCGCCGATCCATCCGCTGAACCCCAGCGGGTGGCGGCTCTCATGCCCGCTGTCAACGACTGGCGACTGCTGCTTCAGGTGGACTCGGATGCGCGCGCTGGCATGCGCTGGGCGTCAGCCGGCATGCTCTACTTCTGGATACGCCGGCAGGACCTCGCTGGCGGCCGGTTTGACAACTGCTGGGTGGTCCTGCAATCTGATTGAGGTAAGAGGCGCCGCTTGCCCGTCGCGCGTGAGGCGCATGGCGCCTGATGGAGGGGAACGCTTGGAGATGTTATCAGCGCGCTCGCTGGTCTCACGCCGGGGTGGCGCCGTTATCAGCCTGTTTGTCGCGCTCGCGGTCGCGCTGGCGGGATGTAGCCTGGGAACCGGGGCGGATAGCGGAACGGCGAGTGGAACGCCCACATATCAATTCGGCGTCCAGACCAAAACATCCGGATGCAAGGCCAACGGGCCGCTACCAGACTCCGAATGCACGCCAGGGGCGATCTTTCCTGACGCGACAGTCAGCCAGATTTGCGAGTCCGGCTATGCCAGCTCGGTGCGTAACGTCACCACCAGCGTGAAGAACAACGTCTACGCTGAATATGGCATTACCACCCATTATACCGGCCAGTACGAAGTTGATCATCTGGTGAGCCTGGAGCTTGGCGGCTCAAACGATATCGCGAATCTCTGGCCCGAGGCCGCCAGCCCAACGCCTGGTTTCCACCAGAAAGATCAGGTCGAGAATTACCTGCACGATCAGGTCTGTAGCGGCAAAATCCCGCTCAAGCAGGCGCAGATAGACATCGCGACCAACTGGCTGGCCGTCTACAATCAGATGCAGTCTGGCGGCTAGCCGCGCATCCCAATCGGGTCTCAGCAAAACCTCCACCCGCCCGCCTGGCGCGGCGTGGAGGTTTTTGTCGTTTCCCGGTTCGCCAGGGGATTGTTCCCCTGTTCGGTTTTAGCGCGGGTGAGCGCAAATTGTGAACTCACCGAGTCCTGTCTGAGACAATGTTGTGACACGACCTCCTTAGCCTTGTGAGTGTGGCGTTGTTTAGGCGACGGAGGGGATATAATGTCCACCCTTATCCTTTCCCGGTGGCAGTTCGGTATAACGACGATCTACCACTTTTTCTTTGTGCCGCTCACGCTCGGGCTTGCCATCCTCATCGCCTTGATGGAGACATTCTATGTCCGCACCGGCAATGAGACATATAAGCGCATGGCGCAGTTTTGGGGGCGGCTGTTCCTCATCAACTTCGCGATGGGCGTGGTGACTGGCATTGTGCAGGAGTTCCAGTTCGGCATGAACTGGGCCGACTACTCGCGCTTCGTCGGCGATATCTTCGGCGCGCCGCTCGCCATCGAGGCGCTCGCCGCGTTCTTTCTGGAATCCACCTTCCTGGGCATCTGGATGTTCGGCTGGGACAAACTGCCGAAATGGGCGCATCTCGCTACCATCTGGATAGTCGCGGTCGCCTCAAACCTGTCGGCGTTCTGGATTCTCGTTGCGAATTCCTTTATGCAGGAGCCGGTGGGCTATGTGATCCGCAACGGGCGCGCGGAGATGGTCAACTTCCTGGCGCTCATCACGAATCCCAACCTGGCGGCGCAGTTTCCCCATGTGTTCTTCGCTGGCCTGGCGACAGGCGCGTTCTTCATCGTCGGCATCAGCGCCTGGCGGCTGCTGCGTGAGAAAGATGGCGAGGTGCGCGAGTTCTTCGTCCGGTCGTTCAATATCGCCATCGTCGCCGCGCTTGCTAGCTCGATCCTGGTCGGGCTGGTCGGGCATACACAGGCCCAGCACATGGTGCAGACCCAGCCAATGAAGATGGCGGCGGCGGAGGCGCTCTACAACAGCCAGGACCCGGCGTCATTCTCACTGCTGACCATTGGCGACCTGAATGGCAACGAAGTCTTCGCTATCCGCGTGCCTGACCTGCTCAGCGTCCTGGCCTATAACAGCACGACTGGCGAGGTGCAGGGCATCAATGAACTGCAGGCGCAGGATGTAAAGCAATATGGCCCTGGTGACTATGTTCCCCTCGTGCCTGTCATCTACTGGAGCTTCCGTCTGATGGTCGGCGCTGGCGTGCTGATGGCGCTGCTGGCGCTCTATGGCCTCTATCTCGCCATGCGCGGGCTGGTCGCCTCACGTAGGCGCTTCCTCTATCTGGCGGTTGGCGCGCTCTTCCTGCCCTATCTGGCCAACACGGCTGGCTGGATCATGACGGAGATGGGACGGCAGCCCTGGATTGTCTACGGGCTGCTCAAGACTTCGCAGGGCGTCTCGCCGGTTCTGGGCGCTGGCACGGTGCTGTTCTCACTCATCATGTTCACGCTGGTCTATGGCGCGCTGATGGTGGTAGATGTCTATCTGCTCGCCCGGTTCTCCCGCAAGCCGCCCGTAGGGCGCGTGTCCGCGACTGGCGCTGCGGGCGAAGAGCCTGAGCTGGTTGAAGCCTACTAGCGAAGAGGGGAGGAACAGGCGATGAATCTTGAAATTCTGTGGTTCACGCTGATCGCCGTACTCTTCACAGGGTTTTTCCTGCTGGAGGGCTTCGACTATGGCGTGGGCATCCTGATGCCCTTCCTGGGCAAGAGCGACTCAGGGCGCGCCGCGGTCATCCGCTCGATTGGTCCGTTCTGGGATGGCAACGAGGTGTGGCTGCTGACGGCGGGCGGCGCGATGTTCGCCGCCTTCCCCAACTGGTACGCGACCCTGTTCAGTGGCTTTTATCTGCCGCTGGCGCTGATGCTGCTGGCGCTCATCATGCGTGGCGTCGCGTTCGAGTTCCGCAACAAGCATCCCCGCCCGTCCTGGCGCGCGTTCTGGGACTGGTCCATTTTCGGCGGCAGCCTGGTTCCGGCATTGCTGTGGGGTGTCGCGCTCAGCAATATCATCGCGGGCGTGCCGATTGACGCCCAGCAGAACTACGTGGGCGGCTTCTGGAACCTGCTCAACCCCTACGCGCTGCTGGGTGGCGTGACCTTTGTGGGCGTGTTCTCGCTCTATGGCGCGATTTTTCTGTCGCTCAAGACGGGAGGCTCACTGGCGGAGGATGCGCAGCGGATGGCCCGGCGGCTGTGGCTGCCGGTGACGCTCCTGGTGTTCGTCTTCGTCATCGCGGGCTATTTCGCCACGGACGTGTTCAGCCGCCTGGGTGTTGATCCTGGAGTCGCGCCACTGGTGGCCGGGGCGGCGCTAGTCTCCATTGGCTGGTTTGTCAGGAGTGGTCGCTACGGCTGGGCGTTCATCATGATGGCGGCGACGCTGGTCTTCTCGACGGCGACGCTCTTCGTCGGGCTGTTCCCCCGCGTGATGGTTTCCAGCCTCAATTCAGCCTGGGACCTGACGATCTCCAACACCTCGTCCAGCGCCTATACCCTCACGGTGATGACGATCGTCGCGCTGACGCTGGTGCCAATCGTGCTGGCGTATCAGGGGTGGAACTACTACGTGTTCCGTGAGCGAGTGATGAAGCATGGCGAAGCGTAGCGCGGCACCCGTCGCGCCCGAGACGCTGGGGGCGCGTCAGGCGCGCCGCTCCTCTGAGATCAGGTGGCTGACGCGCCTGGCGCGGGCGCGGCGCCTGCCGCTGGCGGTGACAACCGCCGCCGCCGCGGTGGGCGCCGCCCTCCTCATCTGGCAGGCCGCCACGCTTACTGGCCTGATCGCGGGCGCTTTCCTGGGCCACCAGCCGCTGGCGAGCCTCGCGCCGCTGGTGTGGCTCCTGCTCGCGCTGATCGCCGGGCGAGCGTTGGCGATATGGGTAGGTGATGTCGCGGCGCAGGCGATTTCTTCTGGCGCGCGTCTGACTGTCCGCCAGCGGCTGGTCAGGCGTGTCACCGCGCGGGGGCCGCTGGCGCTCACCCGCGAGAGCAGCGGCGAGCTGGCGAACACGCTGGTCAATGGTGTTGAAGAGCTGGACAGTTTTTTCAGCCAGTATGCGCCCCAGATGATTGTCAGCGCGCTCGTTCCGGGGCTGATCCTGCTGGTGGTGTTTCCGCTCGACCCGGTTTCCGGCCTGATCTTGCTGGTCACCGCGCCTTTGATTCCCATCTTCGGCGCGCTCATCGGTTCAACTACGACCCAGGTCACGCGTCACCAATGGGGGCTGCTCAGCCGGCTCAACGCGCACTTTCTCGACGCGCTGCAGGGATTGCCGACGCTCAAGCGCTTTGGCCGCAGCGCGCGGCAGGCCGACGTTATCGCCCACATCAGCGAGCGGTACCGTCGCGCGACGATGAAGACGCTGCGCGTGGCGTTTCTCTCGGCGCTCGCGCTGGAACTGGTCGCGACGCTGAGTGTCGCGGTCGTCGCTGTCGAGGTCGGGCTGCGCTTGCTGTATGGCTCCATCGCCTTCCCTCAGGCGTTTCTTGTGCTGCTGCTCGCGCCGGAGTTCTACCTGCCCCTGCGCGCGCTGGGGGCGAAATTCCACGCCGCCGCGTCAGGCGTCGCCGCGGCGGAGCGGATGCGCGCCATCCTGGATGAGGATAGCGATCAAGGCGTTCCAGCGGCGCGGATCGCCGTTCCAGCGGCGCCATTCGCTATCGCTTTCCACGATGTCTGTTTTCGCTATCCCGGCTCTAGCCTGCCTGCGCTCGATCAGGTGAGCTTTGAAGCCCCGGTGGGCGCGCGGGTCGCTATCGTTGGGCCGACCGGCGCGGGCAAATCCACGCTGGCCGCTCTGCTCCTGCGCTTCGACGAGCCGGATTCCGGCGAGATTCTGGTGAATGGCGCGCCACTGCGCGAGATGGACGCGCGGGCGTGGCGCGCGCGCATCGCCTGGGTTTCGCAGCGCCCACACCTGTTCCATGACACCATCGCCGCAAATATCCGGCTGGCGCGCCCTGACGCGACCGATGAGCAAGTACGGCGCGCCGCTACCCTTGCGGGCGCCCACGACTTCATTCAGGCGCTGCCCGATGGCTATGCGACGGTCGCGGGTGAGGAAGGCGCGCGGCTGAGTGGCGGGCAGGCGCAGCGGCTAGCCATTGCCCGCGCTTTCCTGCGTGACGCGCCGCTGCTGGTCCTCGATGAGCCGACGTCACAGCTTGATCCCGCGCAGGATGAGATCATCACTGAGGCAGTGGGCCGCCTCGCGCGTGACCGGGCCACGTTCGTTATCGCCCACCGGCTGCGCACCGTCATGGACGCTGACCTGATCCTGGTGATGGATCGCGGGCGCGTCGTCGCCACAGGCAGCCACGAGCGTCTGCTCAGCGTCAGCCCGCTTTACCGCGAGCTGGTCGCCGCGACAGAATGGGAGGTGGCTGTATGAGCGCCAGCGCCGCCACGCGCCAACCGCCGCGCGGACTGTATACGCGGCTCCTGGGCCTTCTCACCCCGTTCAGGCGGGAAGTCGCGCTCGCGACCCTGCTCGGGACGCTGACGGTGGGAGCGGGCGTGGGGCTGATGACCACCTCCGCGTGGCTCATCTCCGCCGCCGCGTTGCATCCCAGTGAGGCGGCGCTGACAGTCGCGATTGTAGGCGTGCGTTTCTTCGGGCTGACCCGTGGTGTGTTCCGCTATCTGGAGCGCCTCGTCTCGCATGATGTCACGCTGCGGCTGCTGGCCCGCCTGCGTGTCTGGGTCTTCCGGGCGATTGAGCCGCTGTCGCCGGGCCAGATCGCCCGGTTTCGCGGCGGGGACCTGCTAACGCGCGGCGCGGCGGACGTGGATACCCTGCAGCAGCTCTACGTCCGCGTGATTTCGCCGCCCGCTGTCGCGCTGGTGACTGGCGCGCTGCTGTTTATCTTCCTTGCGCGCTTTGACGTGGGTGTCGCGTTCGCGGCGGTTAGCCTGTTCGCCGCGACGGGCGTCGCGGGGCCGCTGCTCGCGCGGCTGCTCGCGCGTGGGCCTGAGCGGCGCGCCGTCGCGCTGCGCACTGGCCTGATGACCGCGACGGTTGATCTCACGCAGGGCCTTGCCGATCTGGTAGCCTTTGGCCAGGAGGAGGCGCGCGCTGAGGAGATCGCGCGGATGAGCCGCGAGCTTGCGCGGAGCCAGCGGCGGCTGGCATGGGTGACTGGCCTGAGTGACGCTATCCTCTCCGCTGGCGCGGGGCTGGCGACGCTGGTGACGCTGCTGGTCGCTATCCCGCTGGTGAGCGCCGGGCGGGTGGAGGGCGTCTGGCTCGCCGCGCTGGCTCTCGCCGCCGCGTCAAGCTTCGAGGCGATCAATCCCCTGCCTGAGGCCGCAAGGCATGGGGAAGGGGCCATCGCCGCGGGCGAGCGCATCTTCGCGCTCACCGATCTCCAGCCACAGGCTCAGACTCCCACGCTCTGGCGGCCCATTCCACAGGATACGGCGCTCGTGGCGCATGATGTGAGCGCCCGGTATGGCCCGGGTGAGCCGCTGGCGCTTGACCATGTGAGCCTGACGCTGCGCCAGGGCGAGCTCGTGGCGCTGGTGGGGCCGAGCGGCGCGGGCAAGTCTACGCTTGTCAATGTGATCGAGCGGTTTCTTGAGCCGGAGAGCGGCTCGGTTACGCTGGGCGGCGTGGATACACGCCAGCTGGCGCCTGACGCCGTACGCGCGCGCATCGCCGTCATCTCGCAGCGAACCCACCTCTTCAACACGACGGTGCGCCAGAACCTCCTGCTCGCCCGGCCAGACGCCAGCGAGGAGGAGCTGATCGCGGCGGCGCGGCTGGCGCAAGTTCATGACGCGATCATGGAGCTGCCTGATGGCTATGACACCGTGATTGGCGAGCAGGGCGCACGGCTGAGCGGCGGCGAGCGGCAGCGCGTCGCTATCGCCCGCGCATTGCTCAAGGACGCGCCAATCCTGATCCTCGATGAGCCAACGGCATATCTCGACGCCGAGACAGAGCGCGCGATCTTCACGACGCTATTCGACCTTATGCCGGAGCGCGCGACGCTGCTCATCACCCACCGCCTCTCGGGGCTGGCGGCCGCGCGTGAGATTGTCGTCCTGAGGGACGGGCAGGTCGCCGAGCGTGGAACGCACGCCGCCCTGCTTCAGGCGCGCGGCCTCTATCATGAACTCTATGAGGCCCAGCGCGGGACCATTCGCGGCTAACCGCCGGCGCCACGTTTTGGGGCCATTCTTGACTTCTTTGTTACAAATACGATATATCTTGATATAGCTGTTGTGGAGCGGTGAGTCCTATGACTCACGGAGGGCTTGAGCATGGACGATACGATGTATGATGGGCCTGCCTGGGGCGGGCCGTGGCATGGCGAAGGTCCTGAAGCGGGTCCGCGAGGCCATCACTGGGGCGGTCCCGGTCCGCGCGGTCCGTGGGGTCCTGGTGGTCCGTGGGGTCCTGGTGGTCCGTGGGGTCCACGTGGTCCGTGGGGTCCGGGTGGGCCAGGAGATGAGTTCGCGTGGGGGCCTCCTCCCATGCGCGGATGGCGGCGTGGCCCCTGGGGCGCGCCTGAAAGGAGGTTTCCGGGTATGGGACGCCGGTTCCCCTTTGGCGGTGGGCCAGGCCCACGAATGTTTGAACGTGGCTACCTGAAGTACGCGCTGCTGGAGCTGCTCAAGGAACGGCCCAAGCACGGCTACGAGATGATGAAGGAGCTCGAAGAGCGGATGGGGGGCTTCTATGCCCCTAGCGCGGGCGCCATCTATCCCACCTTGCAGCTGCTCGAGGATCGCGGCTGGGTGACGAGTGAGGCGCTCGAGGGCAAGAAGGTCTACCGGATCACCGCTGAGGGCGCGAAGGCGCTTGATGAGGCCGCCGCCAGGCGCGGGCCGCAGTACGGTCCGGAAGGGCATGAGCGGCGCGAGCATCATGGGCCGCGCGAACACTTCGAGCGCGGCCTGTGGGGTGGCCCCTGGGGCTGGGGCGGGCCAGGACGTGGTGGCCCCGGCTTCGGCTGGCGCGGACATCCTGAGGCGCACGACCTGGCCCATCAGGCGCGCGAGCTTGGCCGCATGATGCTGATCGCGGGCATGCAATCCATGGGTGACCCTGAGCGGCTGACGAAGCTGCGCGGCATTGTCGAGCGGGCGCGCGCCGAGCTGGACGCTTTCCTGCGCGAGAATGGCGGGCCAGCCGGCGAGAGCGGTCCGGCTGGCGGCGCGTCCGGCCCTGTTGAAGAGTTCTAGCCTGAAATGCGCGCCCTCGCAGGCCCGCCATGCGCGTGACCGTGTATGGCGGGCCTGCGCCGTGATGTTGATGCTATGCTCTTCTTGTTGATGGCTCTCATCTCTATCGCATGAGTCTCGCGAGGAATCCTGTCTTATGATGCGAGGTATGGGTGGTGGAGGCCGCTACGGGCGCATGATGCGGACGCCTATTGAGCCGCCGCCCGGGCGCAAGGCCGACGCGCGCACGATTCGCCGTGTCGCGGCATCATTCCGGCCCTACTGGCGCGAGATTGCCATTGTGCTGGTCGCCATCCTGCTGGTGAGCGTGCTCGGGCTGGTCAACCCGTACATGCTCAAATACTCGATCTCGATTGGTTTCGGCCAGCAGAACTTCCACGCGCTGGCTATCTTCGCCGGCGTTATGCTGGTGACACCCGTCATCAGTGGGCTGATTGGCGTCGGGCAGACCTATCTCAATACCAGGGTCGGCCAGAAGGTCATGCGTGACCTGCGCAACAGGTTGTATGGCCATATCCAGGGGCAGCCGCTCAAGTTCTTTACCGATACGCGCACTGGAGAGATACAGTCGCGCATTTCCAATGATATCGGTGGCGTGCAAAGCGTCGTCACGGACACCGCGACTTCGGTTGTCTCGAACATCACCACCGCGCTCTCCACCATCGTTGGCATGTTGGTGCTTTCCGTGCCGCTCACGCTGCTCTCGCTTGGCCTGCTGCCGCTTTTCCTCTTCCTGACCTACCGCGTTGGCAATGTGCGCCGCGATGTCGCGCGCAGCACGCAGATGTCGCTGGCGGAGATGACCGCGCTGGTGGAAGAGACGCTCTCGGTGAGCGGCGTGCTGCTGGCGAAGGTCTTTGGCCGCCAGAGCTACGAGCGGCGCCGCTTCCAGAAGGAGAACGAGCGCTACGTCGCCTTGCAGATCAGGCAGCAGATGGTCGGGCGCTGGTTCATGATGTTCATCTCGACCTTTTTCTCTGGCCTGCCCGCGCTGGTCTACATGCTGTCGGGCTATATGGCGTTTGGCCAGGGCCAGCATGTCACCCAGCAGCAGCTGACCGATATTGTCGCCAATCTGGTAGCTTTCACGACGCTGCAAAGCCGCCTGTTCTTCCCCATTGGCCAGCTTCTCAACGTCCAGGTCGAGATTCAGGGCGCGCTGGCGCTGTTCGACCGCATCTTCGAATATCTCGATATCAAGGCGGATATCGTGGACAAGCCGGACGCGCTGACGCTGGACCCGCGCAAGGTTGGGGGCGCGGTGAGCTTCGATCATGTCTCGTTCAGCTATCGCGCGGACCAGGAGACGCCGACGCTCAAAGACATCTCGTTCGAGATGCGTCCCGGCCAGCTCACGGCGCTGGTTGGCCCTAGCGGCGCGGGCAAAACGACCATCACCTACCTCATCCCGCGTCTCTACGACGTGACCAGCGGCGCGGTGAGGATAGACGGGCATGATGTGCGTGATGTGACGCTGGAGAGCCTGGGGGCGTCGGTGGGGGTTGTCACGCAGGAGACGTATCTCTTCCACTCCACCATCCGCGAGAATCTGAAGTATGGCCGCCCAGATGCGACCGATGAGGAGTTGATCGCGGCGGCGAAGGCGGCGGCGATCCACGACCGCGTCATGGAGCTGCCTGAAGGCTATGATACGGTGGTCGGCGAGCGCGGCTACAAGCTCTCCGGCGGCGAGAAGCAGCGCATCGCTATCGCCCGCGTCATCCTGAAGGACCCGCGCATCCTGATCCTGGATGAGGCGACCAGCGCGCTCGATACGCGCTCTGAGCGGCTGATCCAGGCCGCGCTGGAGCGGCTGATGCGAGGGCGCACAAGCATCGCCATCGCTCACCGTCTCTCTACCATTCTGGCCGCCGACCAGATCCTCGTCGTGCGACATGGTGAGATCGTCGAGCGCGGCGCGCACGCTGAGCTGCTGGAGCAGGGCGGCGTCTACGCGCAGCTCTATAACGCGCAGTTCGCTTCCGCGTCTGAGGTGGCCAGCGCCGAGATCGGAGAGGACGAGCTGGCGGCGACGGTGAACGAGTAGCGGCGCCGCTCAGAACACCATTGGCGCGAGCCAGCAGTATACCTGTGGCCGCTCATCGTCGCCGTCTGGCGCGCTTTCCGCTGGTATGGCCCCGTCACCAGGCGCGCCGGGCAAGTCTAGCCGCATGATGAGGTCGTCCTCAATGGGCGCGGCCCCGATTGCATCGAATAACGCCAGCGCGCGTGGGTTGCAGCCCGCGACACTGGCGGAGAGGACGCGCCCTTCTGGCTCTTCCTCGCGCTCCAGCGCCGCCGCCAGCAGCGCGGCGGCCACCGCGTCGTCGCTGGCTACCAGCGGGCCTATGCGCACACCTTCCAGCGGCGGCTCCGGTGGGCGCGTTATCAGATAGCCCAGCGCCGCGCCGTCCGCTGATTCGGCGATCAGTAACTCGCAACGTCCTGTGCGCATGAGCTGCTCCAGCAAGCCGCTCCGGTCACCGCCGAAGGCCCTCCGGTCGAGCGCGGCGACGCGCGGCAGGGTATCCATGTCCGCACGGATGACGCGCGCGACGCGGTCCTGTTTCGCCAGCGCGCGCAGGGCCTCCTGGTCGAGCGATGGCTGCGGCGCGATGATATACCACGAACTGGTGACATCCACGAAGCCCAGGCGGCGGTAGAGCGGGCGCCCGGCGGGAGTGGCGTCGAGGTAGACGTGACGGACACCTTCGCGGGCCAGCCAGGTCAGCGCGTGTTCCATGATGACGCGCCCCAGGCCGCCGCGCTGGAACTCTGGGCGCACCATTACGCTGCCGATCACTCCTACCGGCGGCGCGGCGGTGGCCACAACCGCTGCCGCTGGCCGCGCGCCCACGGCGCCGGTTGCCGCGCTCAACTCACGCTCACGGATCAGGAAGATGCCGCCCTGGCGCCAGCGCTGGATGGCGCGCAGCAGGTCCTCGCTGCGCGCCCAGTCCATCTGGTGGCGTAGGCGGCCCAGCGCCTCGATGTCTGCGCTGGTCGCTTCCTCGATCAATGGCGCTCCTATCACAGATTCCTCCCAAACCAGGCGTATACGAGCAGGCGTTGTGATGTCTAACAAGCTATCGCGCATACTCAATCAGCATGGTACAACATGGCGAAACTCATGCGCCCGCTGGCTGGCGTCCCGTGAGCCCGGAGAGGCGTGAATGGGCTTTTTATGGGGATTTGTGGCCTGCTCGCTGATTGACAGCCTAGAGGGGTCATGTTACAGTATCAGGTGGTACGCGAAACGGAAAGACACTGACGGTGGGCGCGTCGAACGCGCGCTGTCATGCGTCGGAGGCAGTGCGAAATGCCAGAATCCATTCCTGCGTTGATGATGTTCGGCCTCGCGCTGATCTTCGGCCTCATGGTCATCGGGGTGACGTTCATCCTCGGACCCAAACGCCCTACGCCTGAGAAGCTCGCCCCCTATGAGTGCGGCATCGAAGAGATCGAGCCGCCCCGGCAGCGTTTCCCTGTAAAATATCTTGTGACTGGCATGCTGTTCATCATCTTCGACGTCGAAGCCGCCGCGGTGTTGCCGCTGGCGATCCTGATGCGGCGGCTCCAGATTCTCGGCCTGGTCGAGCTGCTGGTCTTCACACTGATTCTTGCCATCCCGTTCATCTACATTTGGCGCAAGGGAGCTTTCGCATGGGAGTAGACCCTGAGAATGACGCGCCCAAGCCGGTGAATCCCTGGGCCCCTGTTCAGTTCTACAGCAATACCCAGGCGCCACGCCTGCCGCGCGGGTTGGAGCCGCCAGAAGGTGGCAGTATCCTGCTCACCCAGGTTAACAAGCTGGTTGACTGGGGACGCAGCTCGTCGCTCTGGCCCGCGACATTCGGGCTGGCCTGCTGCGCGATTGAGATGATGTCGGCCAGCGCCTCGCGCTGGGATATCTCACGCTTTGGCGCTGAGGTTTTCCGCGCCAGCCCACGCCAGGCTGACCTGATGATCGTCGCCGGGCGGCTCTCTGTGAAGATGGCTCCGGTGTTGCGGCGCATCTATGACCAGATGCCTGAGCCGAAGTGGGTAATCTCGATGGGCGCCTGCGCATCGTGCGGCGGTGTCTTCAATAACTACGCGATTGTGCAGGGTGTGGACAAGATCGTGCCGGTGGATGTTTATGTGCCAGGCTGCCCGCCCACGCCAGACATGCTCTTGCAGGGACTCAATCTGTTGCAGGAGAAGATCCAGAAGCATATCCCAAATCCACCAGACCCGCTAGCGTACGCTGAGTCGAGGTATCTCGGCAGCGAGGATTAGCGGCGAGCGCGCGGCCGGCGACCCCCGGGCCGCGCTGGAAAGAGCAGGCGCAGTCATGGCAGACCAAACGAGAGAGAGCGGCGCGCCTTCGCTCGATTTTCCCACCAATCCCCTGGCTGAGGCCTCTGT
>JAKAIY010000242.1 GCA_021814145.1 Chloroflexota bacterium | reverse complement strand
GCGCCGCCCTCGCCTGCCCCACAGGCCGGCGGGCGCATCTTTATCAGCCCCATCGCCCGGCGCATCGCCGCCGAGCACAACCTCGACATCACCGCGATCCACGGCAGCGGCCCCGGCGGACGCATTATCCGCGATGACGTGGAGCAGGCGCTCCAGGCTGGCCCCGCCGTCTCGGTCAGCGCCCCCGCCCCGGCGCCTGTCGCCGCTGGCCCGGAGGTCGAGGCGGTCGCGCTGAGCCGGATGCGCAAGACCATCGCGAAGCGGCTGCAGCAGAGCATGCAGACCACGCCGCACTTCTACGTCACGGTCAGCGTGGACGCGACAAAATTGGGCCAGCTGCGGGCGCAGATCAACGAATTCGCCGAGGTCCAGCCGGAGCCGGTCAAGATCAGCGTCAACGACCTGATCGTGCGCGCGGTGGCGCTGACGCTGGCGCGCATGCCGCAGGTTAACGTCTCGTTCGACGGCGACCGCATCCTCTACAAGAAGCGCGTCAATCTCGGCGTGGCCGTGGCGCTGGAGCAGGGGCTGATTGTCCCCGTCATCACCGACGCTGACAAGCGCGGCGCGCTCGACCTGGCGCGCGAGTCCCGCCGCCTGGTGGACGCCGCCCGCAACGGCAAGCTGAAGCCGGAGGAGCTGCAAGGCGGCACGTTCACCGTCAGCAACCTGGGCATGTACGACGTGGAGAGCTTCACGGCGATCATCAATCCGCCCGAAGCGGCGATCCTCGCCGTCGGCTCCATTCTCCCCACGCCCGTCGTTGACGAGAACCGCCAGGTCGTCGTGCGCGACATGATGAAGCTGACGCTCTCTTCCGACCACCGCGCCCTGGACGGCGCCATCGCCGCCCGCTTCCTCCAGCAACTCAAACACCTGCTGGAGCAGCCGATGGGACTGCTGCTGTAGGGAGTCGGACCTCACACCCCAGTCCCTCCCCTCAAAGAAGAGGGGAGCCACGTTGTAGCCTGAGCGGCGCAGGAGCAAGCGATCTTGCCCTTGCGCCGCTCAGTTTGCCCCAGGCCTTCCCCTCCGAGGGGAAGGCTACGCCGAAGGCCGGACGAGGTCCGCCTCGCTACTCGTACCGCAGCACCTCCAGCGGGCGGACGCGGGCGGCGCCATAGGCCACGACGGCGGCGACAATCATGCAGATCGCGGTAGTCGCGCCGACGATGATGATCGCCAGCCACGGCGCGGCGCCGAAGCCCAGCTTGAACACGTATACATCGAGGATCGTGGTCGCCAGCGTCACGATCAGCATCGCCACCAGCGAGCCGGTGAAGCCGATCATGCCATTCTCCACCAGCACGCCATTCTGGATGTTGAAGCTGGTGTAGCCGACCGACTTCAGGATGCCGATCTCACGTCTGCGCTCCAGCATCGCCAGGCCCACCGCGTTGGCGATGATGATCACGCCTGCCACCATCGCCAGCGACGCGATAGCCGTCAGCACGATGATCAGGTTGTTCAGCAGCGCATTGATCGCCAGCGTCAGGTCCACCACACTGAACGTCTGGATGCTCTTGACGTTGTTCTTGATCTCGTGCAACACCTGGTCCGACTGCACAGGGTTGATCTGCAGCGAGTAAACGTAGAACTGCGTGCCCTGCGCGATCCTGTTCACCACCGACTGGTCGGCCAGAATGGGCGCGAACGTCGTCAGGCTACCGGTATAGAAGCCGACGATATGCAGCGTGATCGGCGTCGGCGGCGGAAGGGTCGTCCCGGTCGCGCCAGCCCCTGTCCCCGTTCCCGCGCCAGTCCCCGTTCCCGTCCCGCCTTGCTGCGCGGCCACCGCGCTTGTCAGCGTAATCGTATCGCCCACTTTCAGATTCAGCGGGGCCAGCGAGGACGGGTAAGGCATGATCACGTTCAGCGTGTTGGCGTCCGCGGCCGTCAGCAGGCGGCCCTGCGCCGTCGCGTTGGCGCCGCGCATCAGCGTCGCGTCGGGGAACGAGCCGTTCGCCAGATCAAAGCCCTGCACCGCGCTGAGGAAGAACAGCGCGCCCCGCCTGCCGGTATTGCTGGATGAAACGCCATTCGGGGCTGAGGCCAGCGCTTGCCCGATTGGCACGTCATTCACCGCGATTGGCGCGACCTGCGTCAGGTTCGTCACCAGCGGCTTGCTCTCGAGGTTTTGCGTCTGCGCCACCTGCTGGTCAACCGCCGTCTTGTCCTTCACCCCGGCGATGATGAACGAGTTGTACTTGAGCTGTTGCGAGAGCGCGGCGTTGATCTCGTCCTTGATGTTCTGGCCCAGCGCCAGGATCAGGCCGATGCCAAAGACGCCGATGAACAGCGCCACCATCGTCGTCACGCTGCGCCCGCTCTCGCGCCCCAGGTTGCGCAGCGCCATGCGCGTGTTGGCCTTGCTGGTGCGCGGCAGGAAGGGCAGGATGGCGATCAGGACGGCCAGCGTCAGCACCAGCGCGCCAAATGACGGCGCCTTGATGACCAGGAACACGCCTAGCGCCAGCGCCGCCAGCGTAATCAGCGCATACCACCACGTCAGGCGGTCAGGCGCGGGGAAGTGGCTGATGAGCCACACCAGCAGGAAGAAAACACCCGCCAGCACAGCCAGCAGGATACCCGTGCCAATGATGGCGCCCAGCGCGACGGCGAGACTACCCAGGATCACATAGGAGAGCACGAAGAACAGGACGGCGAGCAGCGCGAGCAGTCCCAGGCTGAGCAGAATGCCCACGCCCTCGAATCCCTCGGTGACACCCCGGATGACGGCCAGCGGGCGAATCTGCGCCGCCTGCACGATCGGCATCAG
>JAKAIY010000006.1 GCA_021814145.1 Chloroflexota bacterium | reverse complement strand
ACGTACCTTCCCGATATCCTGCTGGCCTGCGTGCCGGTGGTGCTGGCAGCACTTATAATCATGCGGGTCCGGAGACCGTTCCGCCGGTGGGAGCGGGTCGTGCTGGCGGCTTGCCTGGGGCTGGTTCTGGCAGCGCAGTTCAAGGAAGCTCTCGCCTATGTCTTCGGCCGCTATTGGCCGGAAACCTGGATCAACAATAATCCATCCTTGTTCAAGGATGGAGCGTACGGGTTTCACCCCTTTCATGCCGGGATTTCATTTCGAAGCTTTCCTTCCGGTCATACGGCCCGCACGTTGGCCGTTGCATCCATTGTTTGGATAGCCTACCCGAAATGGCGTTGGGCCTGTGTCGCGGCATCGCTGGCCGTTGCGTCGGGACTGCTGCTGCTGAATTACCATTTTGCCGGCGATATCATCGCGGGCGGCTTCGTCGGAGCCATTGTCGGAACATTCACGATCCACTGCATCGGCCTTGAAGAGGAAGCCGCTGACCTGCTCGCTGAGGTAGACACCCGTCACGGCGCGCCGCGTGGAACTGAGCCGCCGGCTGTGGCGGACATGGCCGAGATCGTCCGCCGCGCCCGGCTGGATGAGGAGTTGTCCAGCGTCGGCTGTGTGATCTTCGATGAGCTGCACTACCTCAACGATCCCCAGCGCGGCCCGGTATGGGAGGAGGCGATCATCCACTCGCCGTCGCACGTCGCGTTTGTTGGCCTCTCCGCCACCGTCAGCAACGCCAGCGAGCTGCGGCGTTGGATCGAGGAGGTCCACGGCCCGATTGCGCTGGTCTATCACACCGAGCGCGCCGTCCCGCTGGAGAGCTACTATTTTCTGGATGGCAAGCTACATCTGACGCGCGACGCCAGCGGACGGCGTGTCGAGCGCTTCCCTGGCGTTGGCGGCGAGGCCAAGCTGGCCCGCATGCGCGACCGCGCCCGCCGCTACACGTTCGAGGGTGGCCCGCGCCCGCGCGTAGAGTCTGTCCCCGCAGCGCCTGGGCCAGTGGGCGGCGAGACGGGTGAGGCGGAGGAGGAGCCGGAGCGCCAGGCGCCAGAGCCGGGCGAGGTGCTCACCGCCTTGCGCGACGCCGGGCTGCTGCCCTGCCTCTACTTCCTGCCGGGCCGCCGCGCTGTGGAGCAGGCCGCCGAGCGCGCCGCCACACATCTCTTCACCACGTCAGAACAGCGCGCCCGGCTGGTGGCCGAGACACGCGAGTGGGTCAACGCCCTGCCGCCAGAAGACCAGAAGCTGGACCAGGTGAACAGGCTGCTCTACCTGCTGCCGCGCGGGCTGGCGTTCCACCACGCGGGCCTGCTCCCCGGCCTAAAGGTCATGGTCGAGACGCTGTTCCAGCGCGGCGAGCTGAAAGCCGTCTTCGCCACCGACACGCTCGCCCTGGGCATCAATATGCCCGCGCGCGCCGTCGTGCTGGGCAGCGTCAGCAAGTTCGACGGCCAGCAGATGCGCCTGATGACTCCCAATGAGTATCAGCAGATCACCGGGCGCGCGGGCCGTCGCGGCATGGACGAGAATGGCGCCGCCGTCATGCTCTACTCCCCCTGGGACGCCTTCGAGCCCGCCTTCGCCGCGCTCACCGCGCCGCTGCTGCCCGTCACCAGCGCCTTCACCGTGCGCTATAACACTGTGCTGAACCTCTGGCGGCCCGGCGACCAGGGACGGCTGCGGCGCGCTGTGGCCGCCAGCCTGCGCGAGTTCCAGCGGCGCGGCGTCAGCGTCACACGCGCCGCCCGCCGCCCGCGCCCAGGCGAGGAGCGAGAGGACGTGCGCGCCGCCTACGAGCCAGAGCCAGGCGCGCCGTCTGTGTCACGGCTGAGCCGCGCCGCGCTGGCCGAGCTGAACGCGACGATCTATGTGCTGCGCGCCCTCAACTACATTGACGAAGACGACGCGCTGACCGCGCGTGGCCGTCTGCTGCGCGCCATCTTCCATCCTGCCGGGATCATCATCTGCGAGTTGCTGCTCTCCGGCGCGCTGGATGAGCTCAGCCCGGCGGAGCTGGCCGAGGTGATGAGCTGGTTTACCTTCGACAGCGACCGCTCACTGAAAAACACGTTCGTCATGCCGTCGCGGATCATCCAGGCCCGCCGCGCGACGCAGCGCTTCCAGCGTTTGGTGCGCGACTTCGAGTACGACGAGGGGCTGGACATGAGCCCCGGCATGGTGGACTCCTTCCACAGCGTCGCGCTGACCTGGGCGCGCGGCGCGCCACTGGCCACCCTGCTCCGCCGCATTGACCTGGCCGAAGGCGACCTGCTCGTCACGCTCAACCAGACGATTGATCTGCTCCAGCAGGTCCAGGGCGCGATCACGCAAACGCTGGGCGCCCGCGACGTGTGGCGCGCGACCGGCCCCAACGCCCGCCAGCGCCAGCCCGCGCTCGATCAGGCCCGCCAGCGGCTGGAAAACATCCTTCCCCGCATCGCCGAGGGCTGGCGTGTCATGCTGCGTGGCAGCGTCGCCATGAGCCGCGCCATCCCGGAGATGGCCACCCCACTCGCCAGGACGGAAGCGGAGGGCGCGCTGCCCCCGCTGGCGATGGCCGAGGACGAAGACACCAGCGAGATCACGAGTGATCTGGCTGAAGAGCCGCCTGAAGCTGTCGCGGAACATGATGGAAGCGTCCCCAAATGAATGACAACCCTGATCGGCCCCCCACGCCGCCAGACCAGCGAGAGGACGCGGCTCCGGGGGCGCGTCCCAGCGGCGACCGCCGCCTCGCCGACCATCTTGCTAACGAGCGCACGCTGCTCGCCTGGAGCCGCACCGGCATCGCCATCATCGCGCTTGGCTTCGTCGTCGCCCGCTTTGGCCTCCTGATCCGAGAGCTGGCCCAAAGCGGCGCGCCGTCAGCCGCCCCAGCCGCGTCTGGCGTCATCGGCATCGCGCTAACCATCTTCGGCGCGATCATCACCGCGCTCTCGCTTGCGCGCTACCTCCAGATCGAGCGGGGCATCGAGCGCGGCCAGCCTCAGGTCGAGACACGCCTGGGCGTCGCGCTGGCTGTCGGGCTGACCATCGCTGGCCTGGCGCTCGCCGGCTATCTGGCGTTCGCCCGCTAAAGCGTTGTATCATCCGCAGCGCACGGTAGCATCGCCCGGCGCCGCAAAGCGCGCGGCAAACACCGCCGGGATAGCGTTCCGGCGCGATGCATAGCTTCAGATCGGCTGGCTAGCCAGGGAGAGGCATATGGGTGACAGCCTATCCACCATCCCACTCATCGCCGGCGTCGTCACTGGCGTCTGCGTCCTGTTCGCGGCGCTGGTCATGGCGCATCTGTTCAACGTGACGCGCCGTCTGCGGCGCGAGTCGCGGCGTGGGCGCGAGGAGTCCGCGCGCCAGTCAGCCAGCGAGATACCACTGATGACGTTCAATCGCGCCGGACGCCCAGGCGATCCTATTAATCTTGAGATCACCGGAGCCAGCGGACAGCTTGGCGCCAGTTTCGCCGCCGCTGGCTGGTATCGCGCTGATGAGATTGACCTGGTGACCTCCATTCGCATCAGCGTGGACGCCGTGTTAGGCCGCAAGTACTCCACCGCGCCAGTGAGCAATCTCTATCTCTATGGGCGCAAGGAGGATTACGCCTTTGAGCGGCCCGGAAAAACCGTCCGCCAGCGCGACCACGTCCGTTTCTGGGATACGGGGCGCGTGTCTCAGGATGGCCGCCCGATCTGGGTCGGCAGCGCCACGCGGGATGCCAAAATCGAGCTTTCCCGGACAAACCACCTGCCTACCCACGGCATCTCACCCGATCTGGACGCTGAGCGCCAGCTAATCGTCTCTGAGCTTGCCCAGACCGGCTACGTCATCGCTGAGCGCGAGCGCCCCGGCTTCGGCAAGGAGACGCATGGCGCCAATGGTGGCGGCGACCCCTATTTCACCGACGGGATGGTGGCGGCGCTGACGCTGGCGAATGTCTGGACTCCGCCGCTCGCCACCCAAGTGCGTGGCGCGCTCGGCGCCAGGATCGCCCAGGCCGGTGAGCGGCTCGTACGCCGCCGGTTGCCCAAAGAAGGACTCGAGCGCGCGGCGCGTGAAGTCGCGCGCCTGAAACAGCGGCGCGATACGCATGCCGCGACGGCGCCCGAGCAGGCGCCTGGGCCGCATTCGCGCTAACCAGCGCCAACTCGTGCGCTTCCACGTGGCGGGCGCGCGGTCTCCGTATGACCGCCTCCGTATGGTGGAGCCGCTCGCGCGCCGGTTCGCATTCCGTATAATGCGCGGCGTCATCGCTCATGTCCTTCTCATGAGCATGGAGAGGAGCGCGACTCCATGACGACCACTGGAGAGCGCGCGCGGCGGGCAGCGCGCGGCGCTCACCCAGCGACCGTGTTCGCCAATTGCGCAAGGAAGGTTTCACGCTCTGGAAACGTGTGCGCTACGAATTTGAGGTGGGCCAGTGGCGCCGCCCCGCCGAACCGTATAGCGCGCGGATTGATGAGGCCGGCGATTCCGTGTATCTCGGCGGCAGGCTTGGGGTATTCGCGCTGCGGGCCAGCGATGGCGCGCTGCGCTGGGCCGCGTTGCCGAATGTCGAGATCAATACCCGCCTACCGCTGCTCATCTGGCTATCGTAAGTGTTCTGGCGTTTTCTCCCCTGACTCCTGAAGCCGCCCAATTCATGCCGTATGGATATTGGTACTACTCCGCGCTGCCCCATTTCTCCTGTGCGAACGCCACACACACTGATTCGCACGGCTGGCAAGTTATATCGAATGAGGAACGATGTCCGCTCCTTGCACAAGAGTCTGCGACTACGACTCCCCGGCGCGGACTGGTGAAAGGGTATGCATAGCGTATGGCGACGAATGGCGCCGCAGCCCCGTGGCTGCGTTTGTTCTTCCGCTCCGAGCGCGCGGGCGTGAATTCCGATCTGACCGGACGGCTGGTCGAGTTCATCATGGAGACACAGCGGTCGCTCGATTGCGCGATCTACGATATTCGCCACCCGCGTGTGCTCGAGGCGCTCCAGACGGTGGCGCGCTCTGGCAAACAGCTACGCATCGCCTATGACGCGAGCCGGGAGCGCCTCGGTGGCCTGACTGGCGACCCCAAACCCGAAGGCGCGGAAAAGGCTCTCGACGCGGCGGGCTTGCTGCCCTACGCCACGCCCGTCCACAACAGCGGCCACCTCATGCACGACAAGTTCCTCATCCGCGATGGCGTGACCCTGTGGACAGGCTCCGCCAACTTCACCGTTGGCGGGCTGGAGAAGCAGGACAACAACTGCCTCACACTGCGCGATCAGGGCGTCATCGCCCAGTACGGCGTCATCTTCACCGATCTGCTCAGCGACCAGCACAACCATACGCGCCGCTACTCCACCCTGGAGGCCGCGCACCTTCAGAGCATCCAGGCCGAAGCGCGGTCCAGCGTGGTGTCGGCGTTTTACTCCCCCTCAGAAGGCGAGCGGATCGAACAGACGCTGGCCCAGGCGCTCAATGCCGCCCAGCGTGTACGGGTGATGGCCTTCCTCATCGGCGACCCCGGCATCCTGAGCGCGCTGGCGCGCTTCTCCGACCCATCGGCGGACATCCGGGGAGTGATAGACCCGCACGGCATGCAGGATGTCCTGCGCTACCGCGATGTCAACACGCCGGAGTTCTGGTTCATGCGCGACCGCCGCTTCGTCGCCGCGCCCTCACACGCCTTCAATCCGCACACCGAGCAGGATTTCATGCACAACAAAGTGCTGATTCTCGACGATCACCTGGTCGTGACTGGCAGCTTCAACTTCTCCGAGAACGCCGAGCTGAACGACGAGAACCTGCTCATCATCAACTCCGCGCAGGTCGCCGCCGCCTACACTAGCTACTTCGAGCGCCTCTACGCGGCCTATGGCGGACAGGCGAGCGAGCGGGCGGGCGCCGAAGCCCGCGTGAACGGGTAGGCGCTGGAGAAGCGCGCCCAAACACGCAATCCACCCGCTCGCTCGCCGCCAGCCCCGGCCCCGACGCCATTCGCGCCGTTCTACTCCGCGACATTCGCCTCGCTGGCTATGCCTGAAGGCGGCGATTCCACGCGCTCCGCGCGCGTCACCACCTCGCGGATCGCCTCGGCCCGCAGCGCCCGCATCGCCTCACTGAAACGCACCGGGTAAGGCTCGGCGCCTTTCAGCGCGTGGTAGCGCTCCGGTAGCGCCGCAAGATTGGCGCGCGCCAGTTCCCAGATCTCCGAGAGCGGTGGCAGGCTGCCCGGCACTATCCGTCCCTGCCTCATCACCGGGCGCAGCAGCCGCTGATAGCCCGCTGGCGCCAGCTCGGACACCAGCTGGATCACGTCTTCCTCCCACTCAGGATGGCGGTAGATGGCCTTGCGCCCCGGCCAGGTCGTCTTCTCCGCCGCCAGCTTCAGCTTGGGATACTCGGCGCCGTCCTCGTCCACATACCACACCTCCTTGAAGACACCACCCAGCGTCGCGCCTTCCACGCCCTGCGCGACATTGCCCGCGCCCACGCCCAGCGCCGTTCCAACGCCAAAAGCGTCTATCTCGGCGCCCTCCGCCAGCAGGTCCACAATAGAGAATTCGTCGAGGTCGCCGCTCGCCAGGATGCGCGTCGCGCCCATCCCCGCCTCCGCGAGCGCCTGCCGCACGTACTGGCTATCGGCCACGATGTCGCCGCTATCCAGCCGCACGGCGGCCAGCGTATGCCCCAGGTCATCCGCCACACGCTTCGCCACGCTAATCGCCGTATGGATCGCGCGGCGCGGGTCATAGGTGTCAAGTAGCAGTGTGTAACGGTTGAACGATTGCGCCACCGCCAGAAACGCCTCTTCTTCAGTCGGATAGAGCTGGATCAGCGCATGCGGCACGGTTCCCGTCGCCAGCATGCGGTACTCGAAAGCCGCCGCCAGCAGCGAAGTGGATGATGTTCCACCAATCGAGGACGAGCGCGCCACCACCAGCGGGTTCTGCGCCCGGCGGAAAGCGAACTCCGAGACACGCCGCGCGCCCGCCGCATACGTGATGCGCGCCGCCTTGGTGGCTATCAGTGTCGCCAGGTTGATCGCCTGAAGCAGCCCGGCCTCCATCAGCAGCGCCTCGCGGAACGGAGCCGTCACCCGCAGCAGCGGCTCGTTGGGAAAGGCGACGCTGCCCTCCGGAATCGCGTGGATATCGCCAGTGAAGCGCAACCCGGCCAGCTCATCGAGAAAGGCCGCGTCATAGTCACGAATGCGGGCCAGAAACGCCAGTTCGTCTGGCTCATAGTGAAACGCCTGGACGAACTCCAGCGCCGCTTCCAGCCCCGCGACCAGCAGATACGCCCCGCCAAATGGCGCTGTGCGGGCGTAGAGATCAAAGGTCGCGACGCCATTGCGTCCTGTCACCCAGCTCACATACGCCGCGTCCGGGTGATACATATCCGTGAAGAGCCCGGGATGCGCCCCTGGCCCTCTCCATGCCGAAAGACTCACCGCATACCTCGCTCACTCACTTGGCGCTCTTCCCAACCTTGAAAGGCCACGGCGCGCCGTCCCGCGCCACACGCCCCTACTCCGCCAGACGCGGGAACTCGGCGCGGAAAGCCTCCATACGCCGCTCAATGGGAATCGCGCGGCGGTGAAACACAGCCGGGGCGATAATGTTCAGGCTCAGGATCTTGCTATTGACCGCCCGCAGCGCTTCTTCATAGCGCCGCTCGGTCGCGTCCCGCTGGATATTGTACGCCCTGCGGTCGCTGGCGAACACCGCGCGCCGCGCCGCCAGCGTGTCACGGTAGTGACGCAACGCGCGCACAGGCTCCTCCGCGTGCTCCAGCTCGAGATCAATCTCGCGTCCGCGCTCCAGTTCTGGCGGCGCGACATCATTGCTCTTGAGCAGATGATAGGCGAGCGCGCGGTCGCCCGCCCACACATCGTTATCATTCCGGGGCAGCGGCTGGCCCGTTCCGCTCAGGTTGTCGAACTTGCCCTCCGCTCGCGCCTCCTCGATGCGCTGCTCGACGATGTCGCGCACCGCCCGCCGCCGCGCCTGCTCCATCTCCCAGAGGTAGCGCGCGCTCCGCGGGCCCGCGCGCTGGTCGGCTTGCGGGCTGGCTGGCTCTCCAGAAGCGCTGCGCTCCCGATCTGATTCATTCGGCGCTGACATGAGTGGACCTGCCTTGTATCTCGCACGCGGCGGGTGTCCAGCCAGCCGCGGTGTATGACGTTATCTCTCCCCATATCATACAAGAGTGGGAGGGGAGACGGCGCCCCCGTTTGCGAAACGCTGTGGGGCGGGGCCTTTCGCGCTGATTACGAAGTGAGTGGGCGAATGCATACGCGCCTCCAGACGGCTCGCGCCGCCACTGGGGCTCCGGCGCGGGTCCTCGTCCCCGCCGAAAAGGGGCCCGCGAAACCGAGCCTCGTGAACCGGGAGGCGAGGGGAGCGAAGACCCCAGGGGCGGGTTCGGGGCTCCCGCATGGGGCCCTCCAAGCGCGGCTTTAACCGTCCACGAACTGGCCACATTGACACCGACCTAGGAGTTAACCGAGAACTGTGAGGGCGCAGAATATATCACAATGCGCTATAATGAGATATTAAGGGTCGCGAAAGGCCGTCCGCGCCCTTGATCAGCATGGCTGGGAGGGCCAGCAACCATTATTTTGGAGCGTGTTCTGGTATGTGGAGGTCTATCAAGGGTTGGATCGCGGAGACGCGGCGATGGCTGACGGAAATCGGCGTAACCCAGGGAGCGGCGAGCAATACACCCGCTGAAGCCGGTCCACTGGGACGCTGGAACCGCTCCAGCCGCGCATATTTTCAGAAGTGGCTTGTGATTGGCGCGCTGATTGGCGTCGTGGCGGGGGTTGGATCCATCGTATTCTTCGCCGCTATCGCGTTTTGCTCCCGCGTCTTTCTGGAGTTTGGCGCCGGATTCACCCCACCGGACCCGGCGGGCGAGGGCGTGACAGTCATCACCTCTATCGCCCGCCCGTGG
The DNA here is from genome assembly GCA_021814145.1 of Chloroflexota bacterium. Lineage (GTDB taxonomy): Bacteria > Chloroflexota > Ktedonobacteria > Ktedonobacterales > JADMIN01 > JAKAIY01. Next base: position 42,909 of record JAKAIY010000006.1, on the reverse strand, counting down.
ATGATTCCCGTCATCACGACGCTTGGCGGGCTGCTGACCGGGTTGATCGTCTTCACGTTCGCCCCCGAAGCTGAGGGGCATGGCACCGACGCCGCGATTGACGCGTTTCACCGCCGCGGCGGCAAGATCCGCACACGCATCCCACCCATCAAGCTCATCGCCTCGGCGATCACTATCGGCTCTGGCGGCAGCGCGGGGCGCGAGGGGCCGACGGCGCAGATCGCGGCGGGCTTTGGCTCCTGGCTGGGCGATGTCCTCCACCTGGATGACCACGACCGGCGCATCGCGATGGCCGCTGGCGTAGGAGCGGGCATCGGCTCGATCTTCAAGGCTCCCTTTGGTGGCGCGCTGCTCTCAGCGGAGGTCCTCTACAAGCGCGATTTCGAGTCCGAGGCGCTCTTCCCCTCATTCATCGCTTCGGTCGTGGGCTTCAGCATTTATGGCGCCTGGGCTGGGTGGACCCCCGTCTTTGGCCACGGTGGCAAGTTCAGCTTCACTCATCCGCAAAGCCTCCTCGGTTTCCTCCTGTTGGGCGTCATCTGTGGCTTTGTTGGTCTGCTCTACCCCAAAATGCTCTATGGCGTGCGCGATATCTTTCACAGCTTTCATATTCCCAATCAGCTCAAGCCAGCGATTGGCGGCCTGCTCGTCGGGCTGATCGGCATGGCGTTTCCACAGGCGCTGGGCATGGGGTATGGCTATGTCCAGTTCGGCATCTACGGCGATTTCATCACCATTTCCGCCTGGCTGATGCTGCTGCTGGCCTTCGTCAAGATCATCACCACCTCACTCACCATCGGCAGCGGCGGCAGCGGCGGCGTCTTCGGGCCAGGCATGGTTATCGGCGGGTTTCTGGGTGGCGCCATCTGGAGCGGCATCCACACCGTCGCGCCCTGGGCGCTCGGCTCCACGCCAGCGGGAGCGTTTGTCGTCGTCGGCATGGGCGCCTTCTTCGGCGGCATCGCCAAGGCCCCGCTGGCCGTCATTCTGATGGTGGCCGAGATGACCGGCGAATACTCGCTGATCGTTCCCGCCATGCTGGCGACGATGGTCGCCTATCTCATCACTGGCGAGAACAGTATCTACGAGAGCCAGGTAGACACTCGCCTGGATTCCCCCGCCCATAAGGGCGATTTCGCCCTGCCACTGCTCCAGAGTCTGACCGTCCACCAGGCGATGGAGGCGGGCATGACCAGCGCCAGCATGGCCACCGCCACGCCGGAGACGCCAGTGGCGGATCTGCGCGCTATCCTGCGCCTGCGCCAGGTGAATAGCGTGCCAATCGTGCGCGATGGTCAACTCGCTGGCCTGGTCACGGCGCGCGATCTGGCGCGCATCCGCCGCCGCGCGCGCCGGACCGGACGGAATGAGAATGATTTGCTCGCGCAGGACATCATGACGCGGCGGGTCGTGTATATTTCCCCTGATGAGTCGCTCTATACCGCATGGCTACGGATGACCCGCTTGGGATTCCGCCAGCTCGCCGTGGTGGATGGCTCCAACTCACGCCAGTTCATCGGCCTGGTGACGCTCAAGGCGATTGGAAGTCTGCTTCGCCATCCTGTCGTGGCCAGTCTCAGCGATGGCAAAACGGCCCGGAACGGAAACGACTCAACGCCTTTGACTGGAGATGGCGCCAAGCCGGCGCCTCAGGACACGCCAACTGCGGAGGAAGTATCCTGAGGCTCCTGGGTAGCGTTTAACTTGTCACTGGCAGAGGAGGCTCTCCCTGCGATGGACGCCCCGCGCCCTCTCGCCGGGAGAGCTGGCCGGGCTCCACTTCTTCCATGCCCAGGCCACGCCGGATTTCCACATACCGCATGATCGCGTCGCGGCTCAGCATGCCTACCAGACGCCCCATCTCATCCACGACTGGAAGCTGGTTCACGTCCCCGCGCGCCATGCGCGGCAGCGCCTCGTTCAGGCTCTCGCCGGGGCGCGCAATCCGCAGGCGAGCGAATGGCGTCATTGCGGCGTTGATAGGTGTCAGTGGCCACGATTCCCGTGGCACACGCCGGATATCCTCCAGCGTGATCAGCCCAATGAACGTCTCCCCACTCATCACGGGAATAGAGCGGGCGCCGTATGGCAGCACGTAATTGTCCACAAGCCACTGGACAGAGACGTTCCCTTGCGCGCCGCCTGGAGCGGGGCCCATCAACTGGCCAACCGTGACGTCCTTGAAGAGCGACTCCAGCACAACCTGGGCGTTCTCCGCCTGAGCGGCCTGCAGCAGGAACCAGCCAATAAAGCCGAGCCACAGCCCAGGGACAAGATATCCGGTGAAGAACTGCCAGACGCCTACCAGGATCAGCAGATAGGCGAACCCCTGCCCGACACGCGCCGCCCAGAGCGTCGCTTTCCGCAGGCTGCCTGTCGCTTTCCAGATGATCGAGCGCAGCACGCGGCCACCATCCAGCGGAAAGCCCGGGATCAGGTTAAAGCCGGCGAGCAGCAGGTTCGTCACACCCAAATAGTACAGTGTCGCCCATATGAGCGGGCTGGCGTCGCCAACGAGCAGCGCGGCGCCGAGCGACACGCCACCGATAACGATGCTGGTCAGCGGGCCAACAGCCGCCATCTGGAACTCGATCCCAGGGCTTTGCGGCCCGCGCTCGATATTCGAGACGCCGCCGAAAATGAACAGTGTGATGCTCTTGACGGGCAAGCCGCGCGCCCTGGCCACCAGCGAGTGCGATAACTCATGCGCCAGTACCGAGGCGAAGAGCAGCAGCGCCGCCAGAAACCCCAGCGCCCAGTACGTCAGGACGGGATATCTGGGCGCCGCCACAGGGAACCAGTCCAGCGCGAGAGACGCTGTTAGCAGCACAAGGATGATCAGCCAGCTCAGATTGATCTCAACGCTGATGCCAGCGATCTTGAAGATGCGGAATGAACCTGACATATCCGCCTTCCTTTCCACGCTCCGCCGCTCTTCAGAGCAGTATGTTTTTCCTGCCTCATGTACGGATGAGGGCGCACGCCAGGCGCCAGCGTGGCGTCACGAACAAAACACAACGCCTCCCGCTTCACCTCCTCTCGCGGCATGCGGAGCGGACAGGAGAGGACACTTGGGCAGGTCACCGTGCATCTGCGCCTGGTTGTACGTTGTGAGTCCTTAAGGAAGCGGTGGACAGCGCGCGTATGCGTGGGACGCGCGCCAGCTTCCTCGAACGGAAAGCGAACAGGGGATGCTCTCAATACTGGTCACCGATGATAGCTCTACGATCCGGATGCTGCTGCGCACATGGCTCGCCGAAGCCGGCTACGCTGTGGATGAGGCGGAGGATGGCCAGCAGGCGCTGGACAAGCTCCACACCAGCGATGGCCCGGTGATCGTGCTGCTCGATTACCAGATGCCCGTCCTCAATGGCTTCGAGGTGCTGCGCCACGCCTCGGCGGCGGGCATGCTCCCACCGCGCTACAGCTATGTCATGGTTTCCGCGGCGGTAGACGAGTTTCCTCCAGAGTTCCTGACCCTGCTCCGCGAGATGGGCATCCAGATCCTGCCCAAGCCCTTCGACCGCGACACCATCCTTGGCGTCACCCGCTTCCTCGCCGCGCGCATGGGCGCGGTGGACGCGGCGCGCTAGCGCGCCGCACCCGCCGCCTCACCCCACAGCGTCCGCCGCGCCGCCAGCGCGGTGAGCAGCCCGCCGAAGGCAATCACCGCGCCCAGCAGCATCACCGACCCACTGGACATGCCCTCCAGCGCATTGGCCCCCGCCAGCGACTCAGGTCGCGCCAGCGCGGGCGTCACACCAGTTCGCGCGGGGCCACGAAACGCGCCTAACGTCATCAGCGCCGTCAACCCGACCCATACCAGCCACAGCCGCGAGGCGTCCGTGACCAGCAGGAAGCTCAGCGCCACCAGCGCGCCCAGGATGTCACATACGAGCATAATGACCTTGCGCGGCGCGCGATCGGCCACCAGCCCCGCGAGCGGCGCCAGCAGCAGCCCCGGCACCGTCCGCGCGGCCAGCGACGCGCTCACCGCCAGCGGTGATCCCGTGAGGCGCAACAATAGGCCCAGTAGCGCCACCGTGTTGAACCAGTCGCCAACGCCGCTGATGAAGCCGCCCAGCAGGAGCCGCGCATAGGCCGGCTCCGCCTGCAGTGTCGCCAGCGCGCCCGTTGCGCGCGGCGTGGTCGTCTGAACGGCGCTCATCGCAGCCGCTCTTCGGGCGGGCGCGCCAGCCAGTAGCGGTCGCCAGCGAAGCCGAGGACACCGCGCGCCAGCAACTCGCGCCGCGCCGTATCCGCATCGCGCGCCACCTCGCGGAGCAGCGCCGTCAGCTCCGCCAGCGAGTAGATGCGGCCCCACTCCAGCCGCCGCTCGATCCGCGCCAGTGTCTCCTCTGTGGGCGGCTCCGAGCGCCAGTAGCGCCCAGCGTCGCGCGCCATCAGCCGCTCGCCGATCAGCTCACGCCGCAGGGTGGCTGTGTCCTCATGGCGCCGCTTGAGGATTGCGTTGACCTCCTTCTCGGAATAGTCACGCTCCCACGCGAACTGGTCCGCCAGCCAGCGCAGGATAACCAGCCGCTTCCCGCGCTGCGCCGGAATCTCGCGCAGGCGCCGCGGCTCGCTCTCATCCAGAAACTCGCGCAAGACCTTGTGTTCCCACGTCACACCCTCTACCTCAGCCGCCGACGTGGCCACCACCGCTGGGGCCGCCAGCAGCCTGGCCAGGCGCTCGATTCCGGCCTGATTCAGCCGGTTCCAGCGTGTCACGCCGTCCGAGCGTGTCGCGATCAGGTCAAGCTCCCGCAGCCGCGCCAGGTGATGCGAGACCGTTGGCGCTTTTAGCCCCAGCAGGCCAGCCAGTTCCTCCACCGTCCGCTCCCCAGTCGCCACCGCGCCCAGGATGCGCAGGCGGCTCAGATCGGCCAGCGTCTTGAGCGCGCGCAGTAACGTCTCGATGCGCTCTTCCGGCTGGGCTTCTGGCGTCGTGGGCTCCTGTTCATCCTCGTCCATTACTATCACCTCAATCTATTTAGACATATATCTAAATATATACAAGGCGCAAGATATTCCTGTCAAGTCCCCCCAGATCCGGTCGCCAGATTTCCGCTGATCGCCTGCCCGCATGGAATAGGTAGGTGTCAACGAGAAGGCGCGATGCCCTCCACAACCTTCCTCAACTCACCCACAAGGAGCGCCGCCATGATTCGTCAGGACCGCGTCCAGACCCTGCGCCAGACCCACGCCACCATCAGCTCCCTGATGCCAATCATCACCGCTGGGCTGACTGTCACCGGTGCCATCATCGCCGCTATCGAGACGCGCCGCGCTTCGAGCGAGTCCGGCGAATCTGGCGAGGAGCGCCAGAATCCAGGCGCCCAACCCCATCCTTCCGCTGATCCATCCAGGCGCCGCGCACCCCGTTCCCGCGTCATCCGCCGCTACATCGCGACCCTGGCCGGGCGCCTCCTGCTGGTGCTGCTCGGTTTCGCGCTGGTCCTGGCGATCACCCTCGCCGCCACCTCCAGCGGGCGCGTGGGCCAGGCGGTAACCATCACCGCGCTCATCCTGCTCACGCTCTACCTGGTTGAAAAGGTCGCCCGCCAGGCCTGAGCGGGCGAGGCTTCTTTAGCGCAATGTGGAGGCCACCTCCTCTAACCGGCGCAGGAACAGGCTGTCGCCCAGTTGCTCCAGGACAGGACGCGCCTGATCCAGCGGCGTGCGGTCGCCGGCCCGCTGGGCAAGGACAACGCGCATGCGCGCCGCGTGGGGAATAAGACCATGCGCCTCCGCGTCGTCAATCGCTCCCGCCAGTTTCGCGTCGTCGTCGTCCGCCAGCGCACGGGCGATCTGGAACCAGCGCTTCAGATGATCCACGACATGTATCGCACCCCCACTAGCGATCAAATCGAGCATCCGCTCGGGCGCTGGCAGCCCGCGCTCGCTGAGGAACTGGCACTGGGCGCTGTATGTGGGGAGCAGATCGAGGTCGTCCCGGTTCGAGACGGCGCGCAGCGCAGCCTCGAGTGGCGCGGGATCGTCACTCAGATTTGCGTCAATCCAGAGTTGGAGCGCCCGGCGCCTGCTCTCGCGGGGCTCCAACTCCGCCAACTGGCCAAGGGCTTTGGCGGCGCGCTCGATCGCCATGCTATCCCCGCGCGCCAGCGCGATGAGCAGCGTATAGATATAGTCGCCCTGCCACAAACGAATCGAGCGAGGATCTTCTGGATGGCGCCCGGTTTCTTCCCAGGCTTCCTCGAGCACAGCATCGAAGCTCGCGAACTCCGCCCAGGCTCCGGACCAATACGCGTCCTGACGCGCCGAGAATACAGCGGCTTCGTAAGCGGCCACCAACTCACCTGGCAGCCGCTGGGCGAGCAACTCGCGCACGGTAGTGATCGCGCCCGCGTAATCGCCGCTGTCCGATTGCGCCCAGGTGATCATGGTCTGCGCGTCAATGCGCTCATATAATGTGAGCGCAGGAGCTGCCAGCCGGCGTTTTGCGGCGGCGAATGTGGCGCCCCAGTCGCCAGTCATGTAGGCGAGCGTCCCGCAGCCATCGAGCGCCTCGCTGAATGCGTCCCAGTCGCCGCGCGCCTCAAAGTAGTCCGCCGCCGCCCATCCCCCCGCTATGAGAGCAGGCGCGCTGGACGCCGGGCTCTCGCCAGCCCACCAATACCAGAACAGGTCCGCGACGCGTAATCGCCACTGCTCGTACTCATCTTCCGCCTGTTCCGCGAGCCGCCGGGCTTCTGCGCGCAGTTCCAAGATTTCCGCGCGTTGCGCGTCATCAGGTGTCATCCCTCCATTCCAGCGCATGATATGCATGACAAGCTTCCGCAGAAGCCGCGCGCCCGCCAACTGGGAGGGCTGCGCCTCCGCTCGCCAGAGGGCCAGCGCGGCGCGATACGCGGGGAGCGCTACGTGGCTCAGAACAACACTGCGGTCCCCCAGCTCTTCATTAAGCCGGCGATGCTCGGACTCTGGCGCCAGCGTGATGGCAGTCTCAAGATGACCACGCGCCTCGATCAGCGCGCCCGTCTGAAACGCCAGCGCCGCCGCGCGCTCCAGGTACTCTACCGCCTTGGTGGCGTCTACCGGCGTCTCCTGCGGAACCGCTGACTGGCGCGCCAATTTCACCGCCTGGCTGTAATGGTAGGCAATGAGCTCGACGAATTCCTCAACCCGCCCTGAGGCGAAATCTTCGAGCCACTTCGCAGCCATCAGATGCAGCCGGATGCGCTCGGCGCGCGAGAGGGACCCATAGGCGACGTCGCGGATCAGGGTATGCCGGAATGTATAGGCGTCGCCTTCAATGGGCATAATCAGGTCACGGGCTCGCAAATTTTCGAGCGCCGTCGCAATCTCCGCAGGAGCCTGAGCCTCAATGGCCGCCTGGAGCGTGGCGGGTCGGAACGCGCGCCCAGACACCGCCGCCGCCTGCAAGACCGCTCGCTCGCGAGGCGCGAGCGCATCGAGCCGCTCCTGCAACGCCTGTTGCACCGTGTCAGGCAGACTATCAGGCGTGGCGCCCTCGCTATCCAGCCCACGTGCCAACTCAATGGCGAAGAATGGGTTGCCACCCGACCGCTCGGCGATGCGCGCCTGAAGCTCCTCTGGCGCGCCTTCAATCAGCGCGCCAATCAATCTCCGCATCTCGTGAGATCTGAGCGGCTCGAGCGCCAGAGCGGTAAAGTTGCGCCGTCCCCCGCCCCATCCTGGCCGGCGATCCAGCAACTCAGGGCGGCTGGTGGCGACGATGAGCAAGGCAGCCTCGGTGCGCGGCTGCATGACATGTTCCACCAGGTCAAGCAGGCTCTCGCTGGCCCAATGCAGGTCTTCAAACACGACGATCCGCGGGGCTTGCTTCGCCAGGGCCTCGATCAACAGCCGCCATGCGTTGAAGAGCGCCTCGCGCTCGACCTGCCCCTCCGCTTCAATCCCCAGCGCGGTCAGCGCCAGCCCCGCCAGGCGCGTCGCGACCTCGCGCGTATAGCCACTTGTGGCGTACACATCCGTGACCGCTTCCAGCGTGAGCGCCGTCTCGCCAAGCATCTCCGCGAGCAGCCCGCGCAAGGGCCAGTAGGCCAGTGTCTGGCCGTAGGGCTGGCAGCGCGCCGTCACAACTTTGAAGCCATCCGCTGGATCGAGGCGGTCGAGGAACTCCTCAAGCAACCGCGTCTTGCCTGTGCCCGCCGGCGCGACAATCGAGACCAGTTGCGGGCGGCGGTCCTCCAGTGCGCGGTCGCGGAGCAACATCAGCTGCGCCAGATCGGATTTGCGCCCGACCAGGGGTGGCGGCTGAGTTGGCGCGCGGGGCGCTGACCCGTCAGGGGAAAGACGCGCAGCGCCCGGCTCTTGCCCTTGACCTCGATGACACGCGCAGGGGCGAAGAGGAAGCTGGCCTGCGCAGCGGTGGCGGTTCGATCACTGGCCAGGATCTCGCCTGGGCTCGCATTCTGCTCCAGCCGCGCGGCGACGTTGACGGCGTCACCGGTCACCAGGAAGTCACCCTGACTGACGGCGGCTGTGGCGATTGTAGCGACCACCGAGCCGGTGTTGACGCCGATACGGGGGGTCAGACGGTCGCCGAGCAGGGTATCGCTGGCGATGGCGTCACGCAGGGCAAGCGCGGCGGCTAAGGCGCGCTCGGCGTCATTGCTATGCGCCTGAGGCAATCCAAAGACGGCCATCACCGCGTCACCAATGAACTTTTCAAGCGTGCCGCCATAGTCCGTAACGATGCGGCGGGCATGGGCGTAGTAACGGCTCATGAGGGCGCGCAGGTCCTCAGGGTCCAGGCTCTCGCCCAAGGCGGTGGACCCAGCGACATCCGAAAAGAGGATTGTGACGAGCTTCCGCTCTTCGGGCATCGCATATCCCCTTCATCATCGGGCTGGGCGCGCCAGATCATACCTTGACAAGCAATATTGTAGGTCGGCAGTATGAAGTGGAGACAGGTAGGGGGTCAATCCGCGCTATGTACAACCGTTTCGACAAGGCGGAAGCTTCGCGCTCAGACACGCGAAGGGAAAGCGCAAGCGCGCAGGTCTTCCGTGTATTTCAGAACGTCAAACGCTCAAAAGCGTTCCGTCATGCGGGCGGGGGGATGTCCAGCCCGAGGGCGAAGCCGCGCGGACGGATGAGGTAGAAGCCAAACCACTCATAGAGCTGGTGGGCGCGGGTGTTGGACTCCTCGGTATTCAGCACGATCTTCCAGGCGCCCTCGCGCTCGAAGTAGTGGACGGCCTCCGCCATCAGCCGCGCGCCGACCCCCTGGCCCCACACTCTGGGGTGGGTCGCGATGCGCACGAGGTAGCCGATCTTCATGTCCACCACATTGAACTGGTAACCCGCCAGGCCCTCGTCATCCTCGGCGACAACGAAATAGGGATACAGGCGCGACGCCTCGATGAAGGCGCGGGCGTCATGCCGCCAGGGCGGATCGAAGCACAGCTTCTCCAGCTCAACCAGCGGCTCCGCGTCCGCTGGACGGAATGGGCGCACGCGGATACGACGCGAGCCCTCGGTGGGCACGGCGAAGTCGGTCTTGTCATAGGCGCGCAGCATGCTGACCAGCGAGAAGCCGCTCGCCTCCAGCGGAGCGCGCATCCAGTCATTGTCAATGTCGGCGCCGGAATAGTAGAGGCCGGTCACGCCGCGTGAGCGGAGCGCCCTGGTCAGGTGGGGCAGCAGCAGCCGCAGGTAATCGGCGTAGCGGCGGCCCTGGGTCGTGATGACGCCGAAACCGCCGATCCAGGCGCTGGGTGGCGCCATCTCATTGACAAGCAGGAAAGCCTGGAGCGAGCCGCCCAGCACCCGACCCAGCGGCCCCGGCGCGACGCTGAAGGCCCCCACGCTGGGATAGAGTTCCAGCAGCCGGGCCATCTCATCGGGCGAGAAACGGTAATGAACGTATTCGGAGGTGTCGAGCAGGCGGCGGGCCTGCGCCATATCCGCGCGCCGCAGCCCGCGCACGGTGAGCGTCTCAGACTCAATCATGGCGGAACGCCTCCAGATCGCCAGGAACGCCGCTTAGACGGTTGGCACGCCAAACGAGAACAACTCGCTAAGCGAAAGGCCGGAATGCAGCCGGTTGACACAGTCGGCGAGCAGATGGCTGGTGCCGACGACGCGCAGATGGGGCAGCGCGCTGACGATTTCCGCGCGCGGCTCGATTGTATCGGTGACAACGACCTCACTGATCGCCGGATGGGTCAGGTTGCGCGCGGCGTCACCAGCGAAGACGCCGTGCGTAGCCACGACACGCGCCTCAGGCAGAGCGCCCGCCTCCAGCAGCGTCTCGACAGCCTTGCGGATTGTGCCACCAGTGGCGATGATATCATCCACGATAATCGGGACGCAGCCAGCCACATCACCGATGACGGCGGCCATCTCGACTGACTCCTCGCTGGCGCGCCGCTTGTGCAGGATCGCCAGCGGCAGCCCCAGCGCCTTAACGAACTGGTCAGCGCGTTTGACGCCGCCGGTGTCAGGCGAGACGATCACGCTATTGGCGGGAAGCCGCGGCTTGAGGTCGGCGGCGAGCAACTTGACGGCGGTAGAGTGGTCCATGCCAATGTCGAAAAAGCCCTGGATCGCCGGGCTGTGCAGATCAAGCGCGAGGATCCGGTCAGCGCCCGCAGTGGTGATGAGGTTCGCCACCAGCTTGGCGGTGATTGGCTCGCGCCCGGTGGACTTGCGGTCCTGCCGCGCATAGCCATAATACGGCGTGATGGCGGTGATGCGCCCCGCTGAGGCGCGCCGCAGCGTGTCGAGCAGGATCAGCAGCTCCATCAGGTTCTCATTGGTCGGCTCACTGGTGGATTGAATCACGTAGGCGTCGCGCCCGCGCACACTCGCCTCGAGCTTGATATGGATCTCGCTGTCGGCGAAACGCGTGAGATTCACCCCGATCTGCTCGATCTCGCCGTATTCCGCTACGCGCCGGGCTAGCTCAGCGGACGCGCTGCCCGCGATGATGCATGGGGGCATCCCATAGATCGGAATGCGACCATCGCCTTGCTCCACACGCTCTGCGTGGCCTGTCTGTGATATCGCCATCTCCGCGTCCACCTCCCGAATCACCTTGTCTGAAGCGCTGACCTTCTTGTCCATTAATCACGTCCGGCGGCGCGCGACGCGGAACGCCCTGAAGCCGAGCGCCTGCCATTCGCGCGTCCGCCACTGGCGGGAACCGCTGGGGCGGGCTCGGCGGATGGCGCGTCCCCGCGATACTGATTGGTGATCGGCATGCGCCGGTCACGCCCGAACGCGCGCGGGGTAATCTTCACACCCGGCGCCGCCTGGCGCCGCTTGTACTCGTTGCGGTCTACCATGCCCATCACGCGGCGAACGATCGCCTCATCGAAGCCAAGCCGCACGATAGCCTCGAGCGAGCGATCCTCCTCGACGTACGCCCGCAAGATAGGGTCCAGCACGTCATATGGCGGCAGCGTATCGGTATCCTTCTGGCCAGGGCGCAGCTCGGCGGAAGGCGTCTTCTCGATGGTTGACCAGGGAATCAGCTCGCGCCCAGCCTGAGCGTTGCGCCAGCGGGAGAGATCGTACACCAGCGTCTTGAAGACATCTTTCAGAACGGCGAAGCCGCCCGCCATATCGCCATAGAGCGTCGCATAGCCGACGGCCATCTCCGACTTGTTGCCAGTGGTCAGCAGGATCGCGCCGCTGCGGTTGGAGAGCGCCATCATCAGCATGCCGCGCAGGCGCGCCTGAAGGTTCTCCTCGGTGACAGTGGAGGTGGTGGGCGGGAAAGTCGCCAGCGGCTCACGCAGCGTCTCCAGTCCGGCGACGAACATCTCCTCAATGGGGATGGTCAGGAAGCGCAGGCCGAGATTGGCGGCCAGCTCGCGAGCGTCATCGCGGCTGCCCTTTGAGGAATAGCGCGAGGGCAGCGCGACCCCGGTGACATGCTCACGCCCCAGCGCGTCAGCGGCGATGACAGCGGTCAACGCGGAGTCTATGCCGCCGGAGAGCGCGATCAGCGCCTCCTTGAAGCCGCCTTTGGTAACATAGTCGCGCGTCCCCAACGTCAGCGCGCGATAGACTTCCTCCAGCTGGCCTGGCAGCGGCTCAATACGCCCCGGAGCGCCCAGCGCGGGCGTCACGGCGTCCAGGACGGAGACATCAGGCGCGCGGTGACTGGGGGCGGGCGAAGCGGAGACGGTGATCCACTGCGCGCCATCGCCACGCGCGTTATAATCGCGGCGCTCCTTGCGGCGGCGCGGGTCATGCAGGCGGGCGCGGAAGACCTCCTCCACATCGAGGTCTACGATCAGCAGGTCCTCCTCGAAGGCTTTCGCGCGGGCGATCAGCTCACCGCGCCCGTCGAAGACAACGCTCGCGCCATCGAAGACCAGCTCATCCTGCCCGCCGACCAGGTTGAGGTAGGCGACAATCGCGCCAGTGTCGGCGGCGCGAGTGGAGAGCATGCGCTCGCGGCTTTCCTGCTTGCCAACATGATAGGGCGAGGCGCTGATGTTGATGAGCGCATCGGCGCCCGCCCAGGCCTGAAGGGCCGGAGAGCCACTGGGATACCAGATATCCTCGCAGATACTGACGCCGATGCGCGCGCCGCCCATGATGAATACCGGCGTCTCCCGGCCAGCGCTGAAGTAGCGGTCCTCATCGAAGACACCGTAGTTCGGCAGGTATTGCTTGTGATAGACGCCTGCCAGCCGCCCTTCGTGGATAACAGCGGCGGCGTTGAAGAGGTCTTCCCGGCGGTCCACAAAGCCGGTGATGATGGTCATGCCGGGAAAGCGGGCGCTGGCGGTGATGATGTCATCCAGCGCGCGGAGGTTGCTGGAGACAAAGGCGGGATTGAGGAGCAAGTCCTCCGGCGGGTAGCCAGTGACCGCTAGCTCTGGCGCGCAGATGACAGTGGCGCCCGCCGTGTGCGCCGCGCGCGCGGCGTCGAGGATATGCGCGACATTGCCCGCAAGGTCGCCGACGGTCGTGTTGATCTGCGCCAGCGCCAGCCGTAGCTGTCGCGGTGAAGCCGCGCCGCCGCGCTCCTCAGCCCACGCGCCATCCATCATGCTTGTGTCCCTCCTGGCGTCGCCTACAGGAACGCCAGCTTCATAGCCCTCTACTCTCTAAGCATACCACCCGAAACCGGTGGACGCGCGCAAAAGCGGCGCGCTACAACGTCACCCGATGGGCCTGGAGCGTCAACGGGAGCATACGCCATACCGGAGCTTCACATTTCTGGCGGCCCGCGCTCGGTCATGCGCGCTGCGCATGGGTGTTCAGCATGCTATGAGCAAGGCTCGGCCCGGCGCCATCACCTGCTCGACCGCGCTGAAGCGGCCCTCCTGTCATCCACCCGCGCTCTCCGCACTCTCCGCCAGCGGCTCCGCCGGGACTGATGGCGCCGCGGAGCCCTGACCACGGTGGGGCAGCAGCCAGCGGACCATCAGCAGGGCGCTGAGGCCATAGAGCGCGGCGGCGAGATAGTACGGCAAGCCGTAGCCGCCGATGGCGATCAGGCCGCCACCCAGCGCCGCGCCTACCGCCCACGCCCCCTGCCAGCTCACGTTATAGACGTTGCTCGCCAGCACATGCCGCTCAGGAGGAACGACGCTCATCAGCCACGCCTGCTCAGGGGCCGAGCCAATATTGATCAGCGCGGTTCGCAGGACATACGCCACCGAGACAACCGCCAGCACAGGCGCAGCGCCCATCAGGAGCATGAACGGCAGCGAGGCGACCTGCATGATGATCGCCAGCCGGATCTGCCCGAAGCGGTCGGCCAGCGGCGCGGAAACCAGTGAGACCAGGGCCAGGCTGGCGGTGACGGCCGAGGTCAACGCGCCATAGTAGGCCGTAGTGGCGTGCAACTGGTTCACGAAGTAGATATTGAGGAACGGGAAGAAGAGGCCCGCCCCCAGGCCCACCAGCGCCTGGCTGAAGGAAAAGCGGCCAATCACGCCGGTGGCGATGGGCCGCGCCCGCAACAGCCACGTCCTGACCCGCGCGCGAAGCGGCGTCGCGGCGGCTGGCGCGACGTCCCCTGGCGCCTTCTCCACAGCAGGCGGCCTCGGCATGTCGCGCAGCATAAAGACGGGGATGATCGAGGGAACCGCGACCGCCCCGGCGAGCAGCATCGCCACCTGATAGACCCGCGCCTGAGGGTTCGCCAGGAGCAGCGGGCGCGCGGCCTCCAGCGCGGGGGCCAGCGGAGCCAGCGGGTCAGTCGGGCCGCCGGGCGCCCCCAGCGCGGCCAGCCAGACGGGCAGCAGTCCGCCAAGAAGCGCCCCGGTAACAGCGGCCAGCCAGCCGAGCGCGTTGCTCAGCGCAAAGATCGCGTTGCGCTGGTCGGGCTCGCTGCTGGCCGCCAGAAACGGGCTATTGAGCACCAGGAAAATAGCGACCGAGGCGCCGACTCCCAGCGACGTGAGCAGCGTCACGGCGGGGAAGGGCGCAATCAGTTGAACGAAGATCGCGACGCCCCCGATAAAATCTGACCACAGCAGCATCGTTCGCCAGCCATAGCGGCGGGTCAGTGCGCTGGCCGGCAGGATCGCTATCGCTCCGCCGGCGGTGGCCACGAACAGCGTCACGCCGATAAAAGGCAGCCCATAGCCGGCGCTGTTGAGGAACAGCGTGTAGATCACCCCGATCGCTCCGGCGCTGAACGCCTGGATGGTGTTGGAGATGAGGTACAACCAGGCGTTGCGCGAGAATCCACGGAAGCGTGACAGGGACTCACGCAGGGAGCGTGACATGCGGGCCGCCAGACTATGTATGGATGAACAGCGGCTCAGGCGCGACCTCACTCCCTCTGGCGTCACGCGCAGGATTTAAGGAGGGGCGAGGGCGAGAGCCTCGCTTCTATTCTAACCGTGATGGCGAATGTGTTCACGCCTGGGGAGTGGGCGGTGGCGTATTGCCCTGTGGCGCGGAGCGAGAGCGGCGGCCGGGCGTGAAGAACGCCCTGAACCCAGCGGCGATGCCCGCGCGCGCGCCATGGAATGAGGCGACGCCCTGGACAACACGGTCGCCGCCGCGCTCGGCGATAGCGATATACTGCTGCGCCTGCTCGCTGTACTGGGCGATCACCGGGACCACGTTGTGGCGCAGCCACCACGCGCCATAAGCCAGGCCAAGCATCATCGCGGCGAAGATCAGCAGCGCGATGAGGAGCTCGATCATCAGCAGCGTGCCGGCGATCTGCCCTGCCGTATGCAGCCAGCCCGGCTCGACAGGCCCGGACGCCCCGGCCAGATGATGCGTGGCGTTAGCGGCGTTAGCGACGTTAGCGGCGGCCATCATGGTCCTCCGGCGTCAGGGGCGCGTTCGCCGCGTCAGTCTGAAGCGCGCCCAGGGCAGCCTCACCTGCGGCGATGGTAGCGCCACGAGCGAACGCCTCACGCTCTTCACGCTCCATCTCGCGCTCAATCTCCTGACGGCGGCGCTGGCGGCGCTCAGCGCGTGTGCGGGCCTCGCCACGCCCCAGGATGACACTGGCGACACCAGTAGCGCCCAGCACGGCGCTGGCGGTGCGCACAGCCGGATTGACCCCAAACGAGCTCGCCGTCTTCGCTGTCTCGCGGACGGTCGCTGAGGTGGACTTGAGCGATTCCAGCGTGGGCATCAACTCATCGCGGATGCGCAGCACCGTGCGTGTGAGCGAGAGCGTGGCATAGATCAGGAAGCTGAGCAGGGCGAGGCTGGCGAGCGCGGTGATGACCAGGGTGATGTCCACCACGATGGGCCACCAGCCGAAGATCGTGGCGAGCGTGGCGAAGGCCAGCGCCAGGACCACGACGGCTACCACGCCTATAATGATGTTCCGGCGTGTCGTATCTGACATCTCCATCGTGACCTCCCGCCTCATTCCCGCTTGTCGCGCCCAGTGTGTCCTATCCTGGGCCGCCGCCCGCGCACATTGTATTCCACAATAATTAAAGCGCGTGACCGGGGAAGCGAGTCTCACATCGCATGAGACGTACCGCGCTGATCGGAAGGCTCGCCAGCGCGAACGGGGAACCCGGCTGAGCGGGTTCCCCGTTGAATGGAGATAGACGCGGCCACAGTTGTCCCGCGCAATGGACGAGAGACGCCAGCGCGCGGCGCGCTACTTGGTGGCCTTGGCCGCTTGCGCCGTATGCAGACGGGCCATCAGGCGCGACTTGCGGCGGGCGGCGTTATTGCGATGGATCACTCCGCGCGAGACAGCCATATCCAGGCTGCGAATCGCGGCGCGCACGGTCTCCTCAGTCTCCGGCGCGGCGGCTGAGGCGGCGATAGCGTTGCGCGCTTTGGTGACGCGCGTGCGGACGGTGGACTTCACCATGTGGTTGCGGACGCGGCGCTTCTCTTCCGCGCGCATCCGCTTCTTGGCCGAGGGAATGTTCGGCATGCTGGGATGGTTCCTCTCTGTCGGGACCTGTGGCGTCCGTATGGCTGCGCGCCGGGCTGGCAGACGCCAGCGCGCGGGCGCGATTCGGTACAATACCCGGCTAGTATACCAAACCGCCGCGTGGCTCGCAACCATCCACGCGAACATCTTATGGCGGCGCAGGGTCGCGGCGGAGGCCGCGGCCAGGTTTGCTTGCGGCGCCGTCCCCCGCGGGATATGCTTAACGGCGCGAGGGGGCGCGCCCCGGCGCTCTCTCTGGCGCGTGTTGGGCGCGCCGGATGTTGTGGGATGTACGGAGGTGATGTATGCCGGCCAATCGCCGTCATGACCAGCTCGCGCAGGTCATCGCGCACGAGCTGAGCGATTTGATGCGCCTGCGGATGAAGGATCCCCGTATCGGCTTCGCCAGCATCACCGCGGTCGAAGTAAGCAAAGATCTGAGCTATGCCAAAGTGTTCGTCAGTGTTTTGGGTACCCCGGAAGAGCAGCGCGAGACAATGCGCGGTCTGCGCCACGCCGCTGGATTCCTCCGGCACGAACTGGCGCAGCGCCTGACGATTCGCCATGTGCCGGAGATCACGTTCGAGCTCGACGAATCCATCGCGCGCGGAGCCAGAGTGATCGAGTTGCTCAATCAGGTGAGTGGTGAGGCGGAGCCCGCCACGCCCGCCGCCCCGGAGGAGCGAGACTAGCGGCGCGGCGGATCAGCGGGACGGTTGGCTCAGGCCGCCGTCCCGCTGGCGTGTTTGCAATATCGCGCGATACCTCTGCGCGAAGCGACCCGCGGCGACGTGGGCGAGGAGGGAACAATCCATGGCGGAGCGTGAAACGGCGGCCCAGCTGGCGGAGATAGCCTCCCGCGGCGACCAGCTCGGCGACATCCTGGCGCGCGCCATCCCTGATGAGCGCGCCGCGCCCGCCTGGGAGCTGGTCACGCGCGCTGACCGCATCCTGCTGCTAGCGCATGAGAAGCCAGATCCCGACACATTTGGCTCCGCGTTGGGGCTGGCGTTCGCTCTGGCGCCACTGGGCAAGCGCTGCGTGGTCGCCTGCGCTGATCCTGTCCCCGCTAACTACACGTTCCTGCCGGGGCGCGAGACCGTTATGACCGATCTGCCAGATGAAGACTTCGACCTGGTGATCGCGCTCGACGCGGGTGAGCTGTCACGCTATGGCGCGCTCTACAGTCGCCACCAGGCCTTCTTTGACCACGCGACCATCCTGAATCTCGACCATCACCTCTCTTCGTCCGGCATCGGCGCCTACGCCATCATTGACGTGCCATCCGCCGCCACCGCTGAACTTCTGACGATTCTGCTGCTGAACCGCGGCGTTCCGATTGGCCGCGAGGCGGCGATCTGTCTGCTGGCGGGCATCATTACCGATACCCGTTCCTTCGAGTTCGAGGCCACCACCGACCGCACATTGATGGCAGGGGCTTATCTGGTGGCCCAGGGCGCGACGCCGCAAGACATCATCAAGCCCATGTATCGCATGAAACCCCTGGCCAAAGCGCGGCTGTGGGGCCGCGCGCTGCAATCGCTGGAAACGACAGCGAATGGGCGCGCTGTCTGGGCGGTCATCCGCCAGGAAGACCTCACCGCCGCGGGCGCGACCCCCGATATGGATGACGGCCTGCCCGCCTACCTGAAGGACATCGAGGGCGTCGCGATGGCCGCGCTCTTCCGCGAGCAGCCTGACGGGCGGACGCGCGTCAGCATGCGCGCTGACGCCCCCTACGACGCGGCGGCGCTCTGCGGACGCTTCGGCGGCGGCGGGCACGCGCGAGCGGCGGGCTGCACGCTGGCGATGAGCATGGACGCGGCGCTCCGGACTTTCATCCCGGTGATGGAGGAGACACTGGACGCGCACAGCGAATAGATCCCATCAATCAGGTCAACTGGGCGCCGCAGCGCGTGCAGAAGCGCGTCCCAGCGGGGTTACGCGCGCCACAGCCGCGGCACGTCTTCCCGGCGACACCTTGCAGCAGGCTGAAGCCACAGCGCGTGCAAAAGCGGTTCAGCGGCTGGTTAGGCGTCTGGCAGGCCGGGCAGGCCAGCCAGCGGCTATTCGGCTGCGGCGCGCCCATGACGCCATTCATCCCGGTAGCGGGAGCCGCGGTCGCGCGCACGGCGGGAATGGGCGCGGAGGGCGGCCCGGCGCGCTGGGGGACAAGGGGCTGGCCGCAAATGGAGCAGAAACGCTGCGAGGCGTAGTTCACGGCGTTGCAGCTGGGACACGTGAGAGGCGGTCGCGCCACCTGCTGCCCGGTCGTATCCTCGTCAGGCTGGCTGTGGGGAGCGTCCGCCCGGCGCTCGCTGGGCGGCAGGGGTGTCTGGGCCGCCGCCGCCTGCTCGAGCGCGACCGCCATCTCAATCGGGCTCTGGAAGCGGTCAGCGGGGCTTTTTTCCAGCGCCTTCATGACCACCGCCTGCACCGCTGGCGAGATGCGCGGGTTGTAGCGCGTGGGCGGTGGAGCGGGCTCGTAGATGTGCGAGTGCGCGAGCGCAGTGTAATTGTCTGCCTCGAACGGAGTATGTCCGGTCAGCATCTCATAGAGCATGACACCCAGCGCGTAGATGTCGGTGCGGGTGTCCACCAGGCCGCCCCGGCACTGCTCCGGCGACATGTATTCCGGAGTGCCCACGCCCGCGCCGCTGCGCGAGACAGCGGCGGAGGAGGCCAGCACCTTGGCGATGCCAAAATCGCTCAGCACCGCGCGCCGGTTGACGTCCATCAGCACATTGACGGGCTTGACATCACGGTGGATGACGCCGCGCGCGTGGGCATAGGCCAGCGCCCCGGCCACTTCCCGGATGATGCGCGTCACCTCGACGAGGCTGAGGGACTGCCGCATGTAGTCGCGCAGGTTGCCGCCCGACACATACTCCATGATGATGAAGAGCAGGCCGTGCTCTTCATTCGCGTCATGGACGACCACGATGTTGGGGTGCGAGAAACGCGCCAGCGCACGCGCTTCCAGTTTGAACCGTTCTACAAAGTCCGGGTCAGCGGCGTAGTAGGGTGGCAGCACCTTGATCGCCACATCGCGGTCGAGGCGGTCCTGGCGGGCGCGGTAAACGCGCGCCATGCCACCCTGTCCCAACATGTGGGTAATGACGCACCCGCCCAGACTGCGCCCGATGAGGTCGTCGCGCGAACGCCCTTCCAGCGGTTGCTCCGCCTCTTGCCCTGCCACGCTTGCTTCTCCGCGCTACTCAGCCGCGCTACGTCGCACGCTCCGCTCGCCGGTCTCGCCGGCGCTTAGGGGAAAGAGATTAGTGGCGCTGGAACACCAGTGTTGTCTGGCCCACCTGCACCTCGTCGCCGTCCCGCAGAACATGCTCCGTAATCTTCTGCCCGTTGACGAAGGTGCCGTTAGCGCTGTTCTCATCACGCAGCACGCACTGCCCGGATGGGTCGCGCATGACAGTCGTGTGCAGCCGCGAGACGGCAAGGTCTTCGAGGAAGATGTCGCTATCGCGGTGGCGGCCAATGGTGATCCGGTCTTTGCGAATCGGGAATTCAGCGCCAGGGTTCTTGCCCGTTTTCTCCTTGAGAACAGGGACAGCGGCCGCGGTTCCTTGACTGACGCCTATTGGCGTGGAAGGAGTGGCGGCTGGCTGCGAGGGCGGCGCGCCCCACGCGGGCTGGCTCAATGGCTGCTGCGCAGCCGGCGGCGCGCCCCACGCGGGCTGACCGGGAGCGCTCGGCGGTGGCGCGCCCCACGGAGACGGCTCAGGCTGTCCCTGTGGCGCGCCCCATGCGGGCTGTTGCGGCGCGGGCTGTTGCGGCGCGGGCTGCTGCGGCGCGCCCCAAGGAGCTGCCGCGCCCTGGTCGGGCTGCTGCGGCGCGCCCCAGGGAGCCGCTGCGGGCTGGCCGCTCCACTGGTCCGCCCACTGATCGCCCTGCGCGCCCTGATCGCCCCAGGCAGGCCCCGCGCCAGCGGCAGGAGCGCCTGGCGTCTCCCAGGGAGATCGCCCTTGCTGGCCGCTCTGGGCGTCCGGTGACGCCGGAGCGCCCCAGGCGTTCGCGCCAGCCGCGCCCCGGCCACCAGCCGCGGCTGGCTCATTCCAGGGTTCAGGCGCTGGCGCGCCCCACGCGGCGTTCGGGGAAGCGCCCGCGCCCTGATCGGCGAACTGCGCGCCCCAGCCTGCGCCCTGGCCCTGGCCCATGCCAGGAGCGGGCATGCGCCCCTGACCAAAGCCCTGGTCGTATCCCTGGTCGTATCCCTGGTCGTATCCCTGGGCCTGCGCGCCATAAGGATCTTCAGCGCCAGGCCCCTGCCAGGCCTGCGCGTTCGCTCCGCCCGCCTGGCTGGCGCCACGGCTCCAGGCGGCGTCAGGGCTAGCGGGCGCTTGCGGCTGGCCGATTGGTCCCTGCTGGGCGTCATAGTCGAGGCCGCTACCCCGCTGCTGGCGTGAAGAGCTGTTGCCCCGCAGCACCATGACGAAGACCAGCAGTATCGCCAGTACGACCACGACTCCAGCGGCCGCCACCAGCACCGCGCTGCTCGCGGCCGCCGCCGCGAGAGTCAGCGGCTCAAGGGCCCCAAATGCGAGAGCCATAGGGTGTTCGTCCTCCGTTACGCCGCTCAAGACGCCCATCAACGCCGTTTATCGCCGGCGGGCCTCGAAGCGGAGATCTATATTGCCAAGTCGAAGTGTATCACCATCATGAAGCTCAACGTCCTGATGCGGGACAAGCGGCTCGCCATTGAGGCGGGTGCGATTATAGGCGTTGAGGTCTTCGATAAAGAAATGCCCATCGCGCCGCGTGAAGCGCGCATGCCTGCGCGAGACCGTCTGTGATGGGTCCAGCGGCAGCAGGTCAATCGCCGGGAAGACCCCGCGCGCCACATCGCTCCGCCCGACGATCATGTCGGCGGCGGTCAGCGGAAAAACCTGGCCGTCCGTCGCGACGAAGGCCGCGACGCCATGCCCCGCGAGATCACCGTCCGCAAGCTGCCCGGAAGGCGCGGCGCGCGTGCCGCCACGGTCAAAGCCGGGCAGCGCGTCCGCCGCCGCGACGAACTCCTCCGGCGTCTGGAAGCGCGACTCCGGGCGCTTGGCCAGCGCGCGCTGGAAAAAGGTGTTGAAGCTGGGCGGCAGCTCGGGTCGCAGCGCCGTCACCACGGGAATCGGCGCGTTGAGATGCTTCATTACCACGTCCCAGGCGTGCTCGCCGTCATAGGGGACGCGGCCAGTGAGCAGTTCGAAAAACACGCAGCCCAATGAGTAAAGGTCGGCGCGCGTGTCCACCTTGCGGCTATCTTCCACTTGCTCTGGGGCTACATAGAACGGCGTGCCGACGAAGAAGCCGGTAACGGTGATGTCTTTCGATTCATTGGAGCGCGCCAGCCCGAAATCCGTCAGCTTGACCGTGCCATCCATCATCAGCAGCAGGTTCTGCGGCTTGATGTCGCGATGGGTGACGCCGCGCGCGGCAGCCGAAGCGACCCCCGCCGCCGACTGCTCGATAACATCCACCGCGCGCCTGGGCTGGAGCGGGCCGCCAGTCAGGACAGCGTGCTTGAGGGTATGGCCGTCCACATAGTCCATGACAATAAACAGGCTGCCCTTGTCCTCGCCAAAATCCACCGGGGCCACGACATGCGGGCCAGAGATACGGCTGAGCAGCTCGAACTCACGCTGGAAGCGCTCGGATAGCTCCGTGTCAATGGCGGCCTCGCGGGTGAGGACCTTGACGGCATAGATGCGGTTCGTTTCCAGGTCACGGCCAATATAGACCGTCGCCATACTGCCGCGGCCGCGCTCATCTATAAGCTTGTAGCGATTCTTGAGCAACCGTCCAAGCATGTTCGCTCCCTGCTCCCGCCTGATCTCTCCCGGCGCGCGGCCACATAAACACCCAGCATGAATACGTCGGGACGCGTCCCGTGTTGAGAGGCGCAGCGACATCATGGCGCACAAGGTCGCGCCCCATTATAGCAACTGGCCTGGCCCGCCGCAATGTTACCCCGCACATTTGGGGGAGAGATGTGAGCTTGATCTCACTCTTGCCGTTGCTCCACGTCCTCGCGCTCTTCGTGGGCCAGCGCCCAGTAATTTGAAATGAAATAGATATTGGAATACAATAGATATTGATATATACATTCATATTACATACAGTGTCAAACACGTGGTTGATGAGCGAAAGGCGGTTTGCTCCATGAACAAGACAGGCACGCGCAAGTGGTGGGCGCTCGGCGCGCTCTTGCTGGCCGTTCTGGCGGTCGGCCTGGATGGCACGGTTCTCAGCGTGGCGCTGCCTACACTGGCCAGCGCGCTGCATGCTTCGGAATCTGACTTGCAGTGGTTTTTCTCGGGCTATCTGTTGACTCTGGCGGCGGCGATGCTGCCCGTAGGACTGTTTGGCGACCGCTTTGGCCGCAAGAAGGTGATGCTCATCGCTCTGGCGCTGTTCGGGGCGGGATCAGTGGCGTGCGCTTATGCGCCTACGGCGGGCGTGTTCATCGCGGCGCGGGCAGTACTGGGAATCGCGGGCGCGGGCGTCATCGTAATGGCCCTTTCCGCGCTGACTGTGCTCTTCACCCCTGAGGAACGCCCACGCGCGGTCGGCGTCTGGGCGGCGGCGAACTTCCTCGCGCTGCCGCTTGGTCCCATCCTGGGCGGGTGGCTGCTGACGCATGAGTGGTGGGGCTGGGTATTCCTGATCAATGCGCCAGTCGCGCTGATCGGGCTGATCGCGACCCTGGCGCTCGTGCCAGAGTCGCGCGCGCCAGAGCGACCCGGCCTGGACCCAGCCGGCGTTATCCTCTCGACCGCTGGGCTGGTTGGAGTAACGTATGGTCTGATCGAGGCTGGTCAGAACGGCTGGGGCGACGTGAGCGCGCTGGGACCGATTATCGCCGGGCTGGTGACGCTGGCGGCGTTCTTCCTCTGGGAGGGCTGGCTTGGCCGGCGTCCAGGCGGACAGCCGCTCGTAGATCTTGCGCTATTCCGCTCGGCGTCATTCACTTGGGGCGTGATCCTGCAAGCCATCGCGGCCCTTGCCATGATCGGCGCGCTCTTCACTCTGCCGCAATACTTCCAGGGCATACTCGGAACGGACGCCATGGGCTCCGGTGTGCGGCTCCTGCCCCTCATTGGCGGACTGGTGGTGGGAGCCTTGCCCGCTGACCGCGTGGCGCGTCTCATAGGCGCCAAGTTCACCATCGCCCTGGGGTTTGCGCTGCTCGTCGCCGCCATGACGCTTGGCGCGACCACCAGCGCCACGTCCAGCGCTGGCTTTATCGCGGGCTGGATGGCCCTTACGGGAGCTGGGATGGGACTGGCGATGGCGACAGCGGCCTCCGCCGCGCTTTCCGAGATTCCAGAGGAGCGCAGTGGCGTGGGCGCGGCGGTGATGCAGGCCTTGCAAAAGATGGGCGGGCCGCTTGGCTCGGCGATTCTGGGAAGCGCGCTCAGCGCCGCCTACCTGGCCCGGCTGAATCTAGCGGGACTGCCACCGGCGTTGGCGAGCGTGGTAAAGCAGGGCCTGTTCACGGGGCTGGCGGTAGCGCAGAGACTCGACTCCGCCGTCTTGCTTGACTCGGTGCGCTCGGCCTTCGTCTATGGTATGGATATCTCGCTCATTGTCGCCGCCGGTATCGCCGGGTCGGGCATGCTGCTCACGCTGCTCTTCATGCCATCACGGGCCACCGCGAAGAAAGCCAGCGCCGCGACGTCAATGGAACAGGAGAAGCCGTTTGTCATTAGCGGGTGACCAACCTCGCCCCAGCTTACGGGAGCGCAAAAAGGCCAAGACGCGCGCCGCCATCCAGCGGAGCGCGTTCCGGCTGTTTCATGAGCAAGGGTACGAGGCGACCACGGTAGAGCAGATCGCTGACGCCGCGGAAGTCTCGCCGAGCACCTTCTTTCGCTACTTTCCCTCCAAGGAAGAGGTCGCGCTGTATGACGACCTCGATCCGCTCTTCATCGCGGCGTTTGAGGCCCAGCCCGCCGGGCTATCCCCCATTCAGGCGCTACGAAGCGCGCTCCGCGATGTCTTCGCAAAGCTGCCCCCCGAGGAACTGGCGCAGCAGTGGGAACGCGCGCAGCTCATCCTCGCGATTCCTGAGCTGCGCATGCGGCTACTAGACCAGCTCACAGGCATGATTCAACTGATCGCTGAGCTGATCGCCAGGCGGACAGGGCGTCACGCCGATGAGCCCGCCATACGGGCTTATGCGGGCGCGATGGTCGGGGCGTTGCTCGCCATGATATTCGATGGGGTTGGAAACTCACTGGGCGAGTTCTTCGCGCGGATGGACGCCGCCCTGGCGTTCCTGGAGTCCGGCCTGTCCCTCTGACGCAGACCACGCGCTCCGGCTTTCACCCCCCTGACATGCTGCGCATTTCCACCCGCTGGGTCGCTGGCATGCGCGCTTTGGGGAGGCGTCCAACCCACACGCTGGCATGGCATCTGGCGTGCTCACAGAATCAATGGGCGCGACGCCAGGCTCTCCATCGCCGGGAACAGGGCCAGTCGCACGGCCCCAGGCGAAAGGAATGGCCGCGGTAGAAGCGAGAGCATGGCGTATGATCGCTCATGATGAGGCGCGCATGGCGCCAAGGGTCGCGCCGCCGGAGACACACGGCGCGCTGCCCGGCAAAACGCTCCCCCCGAGCCGGACACGTGTCCGCTTCACCGCCATGCCGTCGCGCTACGGCCTCATCGTGCTGGGCAGCGCCCTGCTGATGATTGGGAGCGTCACCTACGTTCCGCTTGGCCCGCAAGCGTACACGCCGGGGCGTGAACTGCTCGCGTTTCTGTCCACCACAGGTGGGCTGGCGCTGGTCTTCGGGGCGAGCCTTCCCGTCCATGCGCCAGACAGGTGGCGTCGCTGGTACGCGCGGGCGCGCCACGTTGCCCTCGTCGTGTCGCTGCCGCTCGTGTTTGGCACGTTCGCTACCAATGCAGGCGTGGCCTTTCTGACGCTCTACGCGCCCGCCGCGGAATCGTACGCGACGGACATCGTCTCCTTCGCTCACGTCAACGCCGAGCTGACGCTTGAAGGGCGCAACCCATACACCAGCGATGACGTCTTCAGGCAGGCGCTCGCCCGGTTCCCGCTCGCGACCGGCACCCCTCTACGCGGAGAGACATTCGGAACGGGGCTTGAACATCCCGGCCCTTTGCGGCTCTTTACCGTGCAGCGGGAGTACGTTCGCGACCCCGAAGCCTATGCCGACGCCTATGATCCACACACGCTCCATAGCTATCCGGCGCTCTCGTTCCTGATCTATGCGCCATTGCTGTGGGCTGGCCTGGGCAACATCCTGATTCTGGACGCCGTAGTATACTGGCTGCTGCTCGCCTGGCTGATCTGGCTGGCTCCCGCCGGCTGGCGTCACTGGGCGGCGCTGGTTGGCATAGCCGCGATGCCAGTGATGGCGGCCTCGCTGCTCCCGAGCATTGATATCGTCGGCTTCGCGCTGGCGCTTGTGGCATGGCATGTCCGTGACCGGCGCTGGCTCTCGTCCGGACTTTTCGGCCTGGCGCTCGCGTATAAGCAGCTGATATGGTTCTTCATCCCGTTCTTCGCGCTTGATATCCTGTTCACCTATGGATGGCGGGAAGTGGTGAAGCGGGGGGCGCTCGTTCTGGGTGCTTTCCTGCTCCCGAATCTGCCGTACATCATCGCCAGTCCACAGGCGTGGTTTGAGAGCATGTGGCTGCCCATGAGTGAGCCGCTCTTCGCGACGGGAATGGGAATCATCGCGCTCTCGATTGGCCATATCATTCCCTATGCCCCTCCACTGGCGTATGCGCTGTTCGAGCTCGCCGCGCTTGGCGTGGCGCTATGGGCGTATGCGCGCTGGCGCTCGCGCATTGGCGACGGCGTCCTCATTCTCGCGCTGCTGCCACTTTTCTTCGCGCTGCGCTCATCAGCGACCTACTTCGCGTTCATGCCCTGGTTCGCGCTCTACGCCGTAAACCGCTTCTACACACCGCGTGTGCCGCCTCAGCCGTCGCCGGTTGTAGACGCGGCCGCCCGCGCGGTGGGCTGGCTGCGCGCCAGGCGCGCGACCCTATGGCCACAACTGGCGCGTCGCTTCAAAGCGGTGTGGCGGCTGATCAGCCTGACATGGCGTCATGCGCCGGCAGAAGCGCGGCCACGTCGCGCTCGTCCGCGCGGCGCGGGGCGTACGACGCGGCGGCGCCCCGCGCCGCGAGCCTATTCGCCCAGGCTCAGGATGGCCATAAAGGCCTCCTGCGGAATCTCGACGCTACCGACGCGCTTCATGCGCTTCTTGCCCTCTTTCTGCTTTTCCAGCAGCTTGCGCTTGCGGGTCACAT
This sequence comes from Chloroflexota bacterium, assembly GCA_021814145.1. GTDB lineage: Bacteria > Chloroflexota > Ktedonobacteria > Ktedonobacterales > JADMIN01 > JAKAIY01. The sequence goes on along the minus strand of JAKAIY010000006.1, from coordinate 16,256 downwards.
CGCCACCATAGCACTTGGCGAGCACATTCTTGCGCATCGCCTTCACCGTCTCACGGGCGATGATGCGGCTGCCGATGGCCGCCTGGATTGGCACCTCGAAGAGCTGCCGTGGGATAAGCTCCTTCAGCTTCTCCGCTAGCAGGCGGCCCTGGTAGGGCGCCTTGTCGCGGTGTGTGATGAGCGAGAGCGCATCCACCGGCTGGCCGTTGACCAGCACATCCAGCTTGACCAGATCGGCTTCGGCGTAGCGCGCGAAGGAGTAGTCCAGCGAGGCGTAGCCTTGCGTGCGCGATTTGAGCTGATCGTAGAAGTCAATAATCAGCTCGCCCAGCGGCATGCGGTAGGTCAGGTGGACGCGATCTTCCTCGATGTAGTTCATCGCCTGGAACTCGCCGCGCCGGGTGCTGACCAGATCCATGATGGCGCCGATATAGCGCGCGGGCGTGAAGATCGAGATGTCCATCAGCGGCTCCTCGATCTTCTCGTACTCGTTGGGCGGAGGCAGCTCAGCGGGATTATGGACGCTCACCACCTCGCCATTCGAGCGCGTCACCATGTATTCCACGCTCGGCGCGGTGGCCAGGATGTCGAGGTTATACTCGCGTTCCAGCCGCTCCTGGACAATCTCCATATGCAACAGACCGAGGAAGCCGCAGCGGAAGCCGAATCCCAGCGCGACGGAGCTTTCGGGTTCAAAGACCAGCGAGGCGTCGTTCAGCTTCAGCCGCTCCAGGGCGTCGCGCAGCAGCGGATAATCATCGCCCTCCACCGGGAAGATACCGGCGAAGACCATCGGCTTGGCGGCCCGGTAGCCGGCCAGCGCCTCGTGTGCGGCCCTGCCCGAGAGCGTGACCGTATCACCGACCTGGCAGTCCTTGACGTTCTTGAAGCCGGTGGCGATATAGCCCACCTCACCTGCCGCAAGCTCGCCGACGGCGACGAGTCGCGGGGTAAAATAGCCGACCTCCAGCGTTTCCGTCTCGCTGCCAACCTGCATCATGTGGACGCGATCCCCCGCGCGCAGCTTGCCGTCCACGATGCGCACATAGGCGATGACGCCCTTGTACGCATCGTATTTCGAGTCGAAGATCAGCGCGCGCAGCGGTTGGTCCAACTCGCCCTTCGGCGCGGGGATGCGGTTGATAACCGCCTCCAGGATGTCCTGGGTGCCAATGCCCTCTTTGGCGGAGGCCAGCACAACCTCCTCGCGGGGAATACCGATGACATCCTCGATCTCGACCATCACGCGCTCCGGATCGGCGCTGGGCAGATCAATCTTGTTGATAACTGGAATAATCGCCAGATCAGCTTCCATCGCCAGATAGAGGTTGGCGAGCGTCTGCGCTTCGATGCCCTGCGTCGCGTCAATCACCAGCACAGCGCCCTCGCACGCCGCCAGGCTGCGCGAGACTTCGTAGGTGAAGTCCACATGTCCGGGCGTGTCAATCAGGTTGATCTCGTACTCCTGGCCGTCGCGCGCGGTGTAGCGCATGCGCACCGCCTGGGCCTTGATGGTGATGCCTTTCTCGCGCTCCAGGTCCATCTGATCGAGCACCTGCTCGGTCATGTCGCGCTTGGAAATGGCGCCAGTGAATTCGAGCAGCCGGTCGGCAAGTGTGGATTTGCCGTGGTCAATGTGCGCGATGATGCAGAAGTTGCGGATATGTCGCTGATCCATGAGGCTCGGTCGCGGCGAGCGCCTTGGCGCCCGTGAGGCGCGCCGGGCGGCCTGCCTTATCCTTTCAGGGTGATGTACTCAGGTTGATGCGTCAGATTGGGTGGCGCGGACCTCACCCCCGGCCTCTCTGCTTGGAGGAGCGGGGACGATAGAGGAGCGCGGCGCCCGGCGTATTATAGCGCGCGGCGCGGTGTTATGGCTGATTACGCGGAAGCGGCTTGAGACGCGCGCTCGGACTCGATCAGGCCGCCACCCAGCGTCTCGTCGCTGTCGGGGCCACCGTAGAAGACGGCCGCCTGGCCGGGCGTGATAGCGCGCAGCGGCGTGTCGCAGCGCACCAGCGCGCGTCCGCCTTCCAGCGGCGTCACCGTGGCGGGCGCTGGTGTCGCCTTGTAGCGCGTCTTGACCAGCGCGGCGAACGGCTCAGAAGGCGCGCTGCCTGATGTCCAGGTCGTCTCGCGCACGGTGAACTCCGCGCGCTCCAGTCGCGCGGCGGGGCCGACGACCAGCGCGTTGCGCTCAGTGTCCAGTCGCAGGACGTGCAGCGGCTGCGGCGCGGAGACGCCCAGGCCCTTGCGCTGGCCCACGGTGTAGTAGGCCAGCCCGTCGTGCGCGCCAATCCGCGCGCCGGACTCGTCGAGAATCGGCCCCGACTGTGGCGCCTCGCGCCCGGTGGCGTCGGCGTAGCGGCGCATGAAGCCGCGATAATCATTCCCGGCGACGAAGCAGATCTCCTGGCTCTCAGCCTTGCTGGCGACGGGCAGCCCACGCTCGGCGGCCATCGTCCGCACCTCCGGCTTGGTATACGCGCCGAGCGGGAAGAGCGCGTGGCGCAGCTGCTCCTGCGAGAGGACATGCAGCACGTAGGACTGGTCCTTGGAGCGGTCCGCCGCCATGCGCAGGCGGCGCAGGCCGGTCAGCGGGTCGTCATCCAGGCGGACGTAATGGCCGGTGGCCAGGTAGTCGGCGCCAAGCGCCAGCGCGCGCTCCAGCAGGAGGGTGAAGCGGATGTGGCGGTTGCAGCGCAGGCAGGGGTTCGGCGTGCGCCCCGCGCGGTACTCCTCGTAGAAGAAGTCCACGATCTCGCGCTGGAAGGGCTGCTCGACGTTGATGACATAGAACGGGATGTCCAGCGCGGCGGCCACGCGGCGCGCGTCGCCTACCGCCTCCAGCGAGCAGCACTTGTTCTCGGCGACCAGCTCAACGCCGTCATCATCTACCGTCGAAGGCTCAGACCACAGGCGCAGCATGACACCCACGACATCATAGCCCTGCTCCTTGAGCAGCGCGGCGGCGACGGAGCTATCCACGCCGCCGCTCATGCCGACCACTACCCGCGTCATCTCGCCTTCCTCGCCTTGTCGCCCTGTCAAAACGCCTCATCCTGGGTCGGGGCCAGCCGCGCGCTCGCGTTAAGGCCCTAACTATAGAAGTATATGACATGCAGCGATTGCGGTGGCTGAGGCGAATAACTGGCACGGAGTGGTTTCGCGGGCCATCCCCTCCTTATGGTCGCGTGATATTGCAGAGTGGTTTCCAGTCATATTCCTTCAACGTGTTCCAGGCGTGTCGCCGCAACTCGACAGAAAAGAGCGGAGCAAACTCCAGTTGCAAGACAAGCGCCTCCGCGCTTAGATCCAGCCGCCCTTCCTGCCACAGCCGCATAAAGCCAGAACTCTCGTTCTCGATACTCACAAGCCAGATCGCGGTGTCCACACCGTCATGCTCGGTCAGATGCGCCAACACATACGACGGACGGTACTTGATCTCGACGATACACCGGCGCATCGTGTCCTGAAATAGCAGGTTGAACCGCCGCCGTAGTTCGGCAAGGTCGGTGGCGTCATCCATAGGTATATCCTTCTTCCATCAAGCGATATAGAGCACATCAACAGGTGAGCGGAAGTCAAATAGCTATGAGCGTCTACCAGGGAATCCGCAAAGGCATTCGCCGCATTCACTATCACTACAGATATAGAATTTGCAGACGGGACATTGCGCGTTGACTTCTGAGGAGATGCGCTCCTTACACTTCCAGCAGTGATTCCGGTATGTGAACTGATGCCCTGTGAGCGGTGCGATCTCTGCTCGCTGGCGTCCCAGCGCTACTAACTCTTCATGTGAAGTAGCCACGCTCATGCGTTTACCGAGCGCTTCGAAATCTGCTCTAGCCTTCTCTTTGGCTTCTTCTTCTCGTTTGATGGCTGCCCGCTTGGCCTCTTCCCTCTCCCGTTCCATAGCTGCCCGCGTCACATCGCGTAGAAGGTATTGGCAGAAACCTGTTTGATTATCCTGATATCCGAGGAACTCAATGCTATATGCAGAGCGCCCTAGCCGGGAAACTCGCTCGAATACCCTGAGCATGAAATCCTTTAGCGCCGCTGGCCCAACGAAGCCTTGAATATGCGCCACTAAATCTTTGGATTTTTTCCCTGTATCCCAATACTCGGCCAGTTCTGCGAGTACGTCACAGTTCTCAAGTGATTCAGGGGCTATGATGGGCTCCACATTCGGAGACAATATCACTAGCTCCGCAACTTGAGCTCTATCCGTAGAAAGCTCCTGTAGAGACGTTGGCGGTTGCGCGCTTGGCAATAGCGATACAATGTCAGCCACCAAGCTGCTCCGATATGCCTCCTCATTGGGAAATTGCTCCCGAAATTGACTGGCGCACTTAGGGCTCCGCAGAATGGTTACCTCATCCGTCAGCAGCCTGTGAACGGAGGCTTTATCCTTCCGTTGCCGACTGATTTCCATTAGTTTCTGATAAAACTCGAGCGGGAGTGTATTCGCTGGATCGGCCCAGAATGCCACGAGGTAGTCCACCAACTCTTGTTCTAATGGCGTCAACTCGTGCATATAACCTCCTACATGTCCATAGAATAGGATTGGGAATTACGTCACTCTCAACTGCGCTGCCGCCAGCCCGAAACTGCGGCGCGGCGATCAACGCCCCTCCATCGGAGTCCCGCGCATAGCGCGGCTCCCTCTGCGCCTAGCGGCCCTCGCCCACCATCACCATTGCCCGCCAGCAGTCCTCGCGGTTGTACAGCATCGCTATATGCTAATTGAGATTCAACGCACTACTTCTGCGCGCACTCGTCGCGTCGTTCCAATTCTACACCGTCCGATAGCATAATCATCATTGGATTATATTGATAGAGAGAGTCAAGAGCGTCAGCCCTATCTTTTTTCACTCCCGCCCGCTCTGCCCGTCGTGTAGCGCGGCCTGGGCGGCGGTGACGTCGGCGCGGGCGCGAGTGTCCTCGGCGATGCGCCTGGCGACGGCGGCGCAGCCGTGCATGATCGTGGTGTGGTCGCGGCCACCGAGCTGCGCGCCGATCTGGAAGAGCGAGGCGTCGGTCTCCTCGCGCAGGAGATACATCGCCACCTGCCGCGCCCAGGCCACCTGCCGCTCGCGCGACTTGCCCAGCAGCGCCTCAGTCGTGACGGCGAAACGGCTGGAGACAGTCGCCAGCACGGCGGCGGCGTCCACCGGACGGCTGGCGGCCTGCTTCTCATGGCGCATCGGACCAAGCGCGCGGGCCACAGTCCGCGCGTCGAGCGACGCGCCCATCGTCCGCGCCCAGATAGCGACGCGCTTCAACTCGCCCTCCAGCTCGCGGATACTCTCGCACTCCGGGCGCGCGACCTGCTCCAGCGCCTCCTCAGGCGCCTCGATCTCCAGTTCAACGGCCTTGGCGCGCAGGATCGCCAGGCGCTCCTCGAAGGTTGGCGGCTGTATATCCACCATCAGGCCCCACTCGAAGCGCGAGCGCAAGCGGTCATGCAGTTGCGGCATGGCGCGCGGCGGACGGTCGCTGGTCAGCACAATCTGCTTGTTAGCCTCATGCAGCCAGTTGAAGGTATGGAAAAACTCTTCCTCGGTCGAGTCGCGCCCAGCGATGAACTGCACGTCGTCCACCAGCAGCGCGTCCACCGTGCGGTAACGCTCACGGAAGGACGGCGTGGCGCGGCGGCGGATCGCCTCGACGATCTCATTGGTGAACTGCTCTGCCGTCACATAGGCGACGCGCAGGCCGCGCTCCATGAGCCGGCGACCAATCGCGTAGAGCAGGTGCGTCTTGCCCAGGCCAACGCCACCCCAGATCAGCAACGGATTGTAGCGTTCTCCGGGCGCGCGGGCGATCTCCTGCGAGGCGGCGTAGGCGAAGCGGTTACTCTGCCCGACGACAAAGGTCTCGAAACTGAAACGCGGGTTGGCGTCTGCGTCCTGTTCGCTAGGTGGGCGGGAGCCAGCGCGCAGTGGTCCAGACGCCGGGGCGCGAGCGTCGCTGGCGGCCAGGAGCGGCGTCTTTAAAGGGCCACTGGCTGACCCGCGCGACAGCCCTGGCAACGGTGGCTGCGCGACATGCCCGTCCACACGCCGGGCGTCTCCACGCGGCGCGACGTGCGGCAAGGCGGGAGCGGGCGCGCTCTGGGCGCGCTCTGGGCGAGCCGCGCGCGAACGCTGGGGCGCGCTCGTGGGGCGAGATGGTCTGGCTGGCGTGTCGTCCTGACGGGCGTACGGAATACTGGCGAAAGGGCTGACTTCAAAGCGCACTTCAGCGGGCGCGCCAATGACCTGGCTGACAGCGGCGCGGGCGATATCCTCAAAGCGCCGCGCCAGATGCTCGGCGGCGAAGCTGTTGGAGACGGAGACGGTCAGCGTGCGCCCGTTCAGCACGACACCCGAGGCGCCGCGAAACCAGGTTGTGTACGCGCCCTGGGAAACGCGCTCCCGTATGCGCTCAAGCGCGGCCTGCCAGACCTGACGGGCATCCATCTCGCCGCCTCCGGGAAACACACGCGCCGCAGTGTGGTTTGGAGAAACCGATAGCGCAGTGTAGCACTATCCTTGCGTGCTCTACCAATAAACCAGCCGTACTGGGTAGAGGCCAGAAGCCGGGGTTGGGGACACCCTCAATCTGGCGCGGAGGTCAGGCCGGCAAAGCCAACCAGCGTGATCTTCCGGTATTTGAAACAAACGACTGGGCGCCAGCGCGCGTCACGTCCCGCGCCCAGGTGGGGCGCCAGGGCGATTTCAACGCCGTTGACATGGGCGGGTAATTGAACCCGCGCCTGAAGGCGGTTATCGTCGCCACCCGGCCCGTCTGCGCGGATCCTCGCCCCCATCCGGTTTGGAGGCTCCCACACGGGGCCCCTCCAGGCCATTGGGCGGTTTTAACCACCAGCCAGATTTTCCCGACGACGTTGGTGCCACCCAGACAGGGCGCCTCAGCCGCCGCAGATGAACGGCAGCGGGACGGCTCCTTGCGTCCAGCCTGATGGCGGCGTCGTGTTGAACAGCGACGCTGACTGGGTAGCCGGCTCGAAGATGATCCAGGCGTAGGTCACCGTGTAGGGCGCGCAGACCGTAGCGGAGACATAGGGCTGCGCGCCTCCGGGAACGCCCTGTATGCTGATGTCTACGAAAATCGCCACAACCGCGCCAGTGGCGGCGTCAGCGTAGACATGCTCTGGCTGCGCCGTATCCACCCGATAGAGGTCATAGACCTTGATAGGCCGGCCTCCTGGTGGAGTGATGGTGGTAGGGCCAAGGTTCCAGAGCTCACCCGAGCTCAGATAGGCGTTCGCCGTGTACGCAATCTCGGTGACGCCGGATGGCGTTACATTGTATGGTGTCGGGCCAGGGATGGTCTGGTAGGAATGGTGAATCTGGTCGAGCCGCACACCCACGCCCGCATAGGTGATCTCTGTCACATTCTCTTCGGCGCCCGCGCCGCTCGTCGAGACAATCGTCTCCCTGCGCGAGAGCGTATCCGCGCTCAGCGTGACATACCAGGTCCACGTCCGCCCGTCTGTCCCCGCAACGCTCGCGATCGAGCGTTGCAGTGAGCCGGCGAGAGGCCCGCTGATAGCGACCGGAGGCAGGGTAAAGGGGGCATCCAGTGAGAGGCTGGTGAGCCGCAGCTCGGCGACCACGTCACTCGAAGCGGCGCCAGGCGCGGGCTGCGCGTCGAGCAGCAACAGGACAGGGCCGTTCACCTGCTCCACACCGATCCATCCCGGCTGCTCCACCTGCGTCATCGCGCGCCATGTGGGGCGCTGCTGGCCCAGTCGCCACGCCAGCCCCACTGTCTGGGTCGCGGGGCTGACATAGCCACTGGTCGGCGCGCTGGCAGGCTGCTGGCGCAGGCGCAGCGCGCGCAGGGGCCCGGCGCTCATCTTCCAGGTAAGATCCAGAGAAGGCTTCCCCGGCGCGAGCGTGGTCAGCGCCACAGCGTCCAGGCGGGCGCCAGCGGGCAGATAGGTCGGCGCCTCCGGCTTGAAGGGCAGCTGGCTCGCGGCGTTATGTACCGCGCGCGCCGTCGCGTTGAGCGTGTCGCCGGGCGGGATCGTGGCGGTAGGCTCCGTATTGGGAAGCATGGTGGTAACGAGCGACGAGCGCATGAGCAGCCCCGCGGTGAGCGTGATCAGCAGCAGCGCCGCGATGGTGGGCAGCGCGGCGGTAAAGGGAGCGCGCCAGGGCGAGCGCCGACGCGCGGGCGTGGTGGCGCTGGGCGTATCCATATCAGGCAAGCGCACTTCGCGCAGCCGTGGCCCATTTCCACGCGCCCGCCCCAGGCGCTCGCGCGCAACGGCGTTGGAGGCGTTATCCACACGGCGCGCGCCCGCCAGCACGCTGTCAAAAACGCCCGCCGAGGGCGTGGTGCGCGGCAGCGCGGCCAGCGCGGCGCTCACGGAGCGCAGCGCGTCGAGCCGGCCGGAGCAGACAGGGCAGGCGGCCAGGTGCGCCTCGATCTCCGCCCGCTCCTCGCGTGGCGTCTCGTCATCGGCGTAGGTCGAGAGACGGAGAGGGCTGATATGCTCGTCACGCGCGCGAATCGCGCGATCTGGACGATTCATGATGTCCCCTCCTTTCGCAGCTCATCGTAATAGCGGGCGAACAGGTCGCGCGCGCGGCTCAGCCGGACCGCCGCCGCCCCCGGCGAGATGCTCAGCGCCTCCGCGATCTCGTGATAGGAAAGCCCTTGCAGGCTGCTCATCAGCAGGCAGGAAGCGTATTTGGGCGGCATGCGGCGCAGCGCGGCGGCGATATGATCGCGCTCGGCGACACCCTCCAGCGCGGCCTGCGCGGCAGGCTGGGCGACATCGGGCGCTGGTCCCCCGTCTGGATCGTCATCCGGGCTGAGCGAGATGGCCATCCCGAGGACACGGCGAATGCGTGAGCGGCGGCGCATCTGGTCCATACACAGATTCGTGGCGATGCGATAGAGCCATGCCCGCAGGCTGGCCGGGTCGCGCAACTGATCGAGGCGCGCGTAAGCCCGGATGAACACCTCCTGCGTCACATCGTCGGCGTCCTCCTGATTGCCGAGCAGATGGAAAGCGTAGGTGTGGATTGGCCCACTGTATTCACGGTAGATTCCCGTGAGCAGGGCCTCACTGGAAGCGTCGCCAGATGACACAGCCGCTCCAGACTGACTGATCGCTCCGTGCGCCTCATGTCTGGGACCCCACGCGGGAAGCGAGGCGAAGGACGTCCAGTGGAGCGCCACCGGCTCCAGCCAGCGCGCCCATCCGCCTCGCGCCCCCTGCCGGCTTATCATGCGCTCATCGCCCTTCCTCATGTGGTGAGATGGACGCGACTACACACCCATCCCCTCATGTTCCTGACGCGAGCCACCAGACCCGATTTACACGGAGCGAGCCTCCAACCGTCGAACGCCTACGCGCCGAGCAGCGCGGGCAGCCGCAAAGCCAGCCGCCAGTCGCCGCTGACGCTCAGCCGCCGGGTAGCCATCGCCCAGCGGGGATCGAGCCGCTCCGTCGCCACCCTCGCCCAGTCCAGCGCCGTCGAGCGCAGCGTCAGCGCCGGGTTGGCCACGCGCCCGCGCCTGACGGTCGCCGCGCCCCGCTCGATAGCCAGATACCACGGCTCTGCGTCGCTGAACTCCCACTGGATCGGACCGGGGAGGCTGGATGGCGGGGCCGCGGCGGCCACGCGCTCCAGCGCCTCGAAGAGCAGCGTCATGCTGTCCTCGCTGACATCCAGCGGCACAGCGTCGCTCACCATGCCGGCGCGCATCAGCGCCAGCGTCCGCGCGGCCTGCGCGCTGGGCGGGTCACTGACCCCCAGCTTGACCAGCGCGACCACCTCCGAGGGCTGGATGCCCGCGCGGGTGAGCTTGGTTTCCAGCGATTTCAGGCTGAAAGCGTAGAGGTCCTCGATGTTGATATCGAACACGCGCAGGTAGTCGAAGTCCAGCCGGGGTGGCGTCAGCACGCCCACCGCCCAGGGCAGCGCGCGGTTGAGCAGGCGGATGACCGCGCGCCTGATGAGCGGCGACTCCGCGACCAGCTCGCCCAGCGTCTGGACGCCGAACGCCATATGCCGCGACTCGTCGCGCGCGATATGGGCGATGCCTTCGCGGAAGCCCGGCAGCACATCGAACTGGCTCATGTAGTCGAGCATGAAGCGCTGGCCGGGATGCGCCAGCGTCCCCTCGACGACGATGTGATAGAGCGCGATGCACTGGGCGTAGAGCGGCCTGTTCGAGGGCTGGCGGCGGAGCTGGTCGGTCAGGCGATCCAGCTCGCCAAAGACGCGGCGGAATCCGGGCGTCAGCTCCGGGCGGACGGCTTCCAGCACCTCGCCATAGCTGTTTCCCTCGCCCATCACCTCGCGCATGAAGCGGTCGAAGAAAACGTGGTGCCGGGCCTCATCCACGATCTGTGTGGTGAGGAAGATGCGCTGCTCCTGCGTGAGCGCCGCCGTCACGAAGGGCGCCAGCGTCCGCGCGACGGCCTCCTCGCCGTGGACGAACATCGAGTAGTTCCAGCGCGAGGCCTCACGCTGCTTGGGCGACAGCTTCTCACGCCAGTCCACGGCGTCCTGGCTCAGGTCAATGGCGAAGGCGCTCCAGTTCCCGCCCTCCCAGAGCTTGTAGAGCCGGGTGAGGTCAATCGCTGGTCCCGCCGCCTGGTCGAGATCGAGCTCCACATCCGTATCAGCCGTCTCGCGCGCCATACGCTCCTCCCGCCGCGGCCTCGCGGCGCCCTACACATCGTTGGGGATCTCAATGAAGAATGTCTCGACGCCGAAGCGGTCACGCAGCAACTCACCGAGCGCCTGCACGCCCAGCCGCTCGGTATTGTAATGCCCGGCGGCGATAAAGTTCGCCGCGCCCTCGCTGGCCAGCGCCTGCGTGCCTTCGCTGGTCTCGCCCGTGAGGTAGGCGTCGCAGCCGCGCGCGATAGCTTCCGCCAGGCTGCCGGGCGCCGCGCCAGTGGAGACCGCCAGCCTGCCCACCCGCTCTGGCCCGAAGGCGTAGACCCGCGGCGGCGACCCCGCGATAGCCGCCACCTGCTCGATCAGGGCGTCGAGCGCCGGCGGCTCGCCGTCAACTGAGCCAATCGCCCCAATCGCCTGCCCATGCCAGACAGCGAAATCCAGCGACTCGACCGTGTAGCCAAGGCGGCGCAGCCACAGAACATTGTTCCCCGCCTCGGGGTGCGCGTCCAGCGGCAGATGGTAAGCCAGCAGCGTCATATCGGCGTCGAAGAGCGCCTTGAGGCGGCGCTTCTCGCGGGCCAGAACCGGGCGTGGGTCTCGCTCGGTGAAGAGGCCGTGGTGGCAGATCAGCATGTCAGCCTTCTTCGCCGCCGCCGCCTCGATCAGCGCCAGATTCGCGCTGACGCCCAGCGCCACACGGCGCACGCGCGGCTTGCCAATGACCTGCGTGCCGTTCGGGGCGAGATCATGGAAGCGCGCGACATCCAGATAGCCATCGAGGAAGCGCGTGATCTCGTCGCGGTCCGCCTCAGCGGGCTTGCCCGCCGCGCGTGGGGCCTGGTGAGCTGGCTCGCGGCGCGGCGCGGCGCGGGTCAGCGTGGTAGACGCGCGGGAGCGGCGCGGGCGGGCGGGCGGCTGCGGCGCCGGAGTAGGCGCGCCCACCGCCGCGCGCGACTTGCGGCGCGTGGCCAGCCGGGCCTCGCGGGCAGCCGGTCGCTCAGGCTGTGGCGTAACCTGCGCGGTGGATGGCGCGCCGCGAGCGGGCCTGGCGGGGACCTCAGTCTCGCCAGCGGCGTCCATCTCAGCCAGCGTCTCGCGGGCGATCTCCGTGGCGCGCTCGCGATCATCCGGGTCCAGCGCGCCGTCAATCACCATCCCCAGCAGGCGGTCCTTGACTACCCGCAGCCAGGGTCCTGGCTCGCGCGCGAAGATCGCCATCAGGTCGTTGCCATCCAGCGGGCTCTTGATCGGGACGCGCTTCGCCTCCTCGCGCAGCCAGGCGCAGCGCGCCTCCAGCTCGTTGACGCGCGCGACAGCGCGGGCGACTTTATCCGGGCGATAGCTGGTGATGTCGGCGCGCGAGAGGTCGAGCAGGTCAGGCAGCGCGTCGCCAGCTTCTAGCATCAGCCGCCGCACGGCGCCATCCGTCCAGTCGGGCAGGTAGGCGTTGACACGCATGTGCATGCGGACGAGCTTCGAGACGAACTCGATGAACGGGCGGTCGAAGCGCAGCCGCCGCAGGATGTCGCGCGCCATCACCGCGCCAACATCCTCATGGCCGTAGAAATGGACCTTGCCATCCTCGATACTGCGCGTGCGCGGCTTGGCGATGTCGTGCAGCAACGCGCCCCAGCGCAGGGCAGGCCGTGTGGCCGTCCCGGCGACGACGCGCAGCACGTGCTCGTAGACATCCTTCGTGTGAGCGGGCTGCTGGCTGACGCCGCGCAGCTCCAGCACTTCCGGCAGCGACCAGGGCGCCAGGCCCAGGTCCACCAGCAGCCGCAGGGCAAGGTCAGGGCGCGGGCTAATCAGCGCCTTGACCAGCTCATCGCGGATGCGCTCGTTGCTGATCTTGCCCAGGGCCGCCGCCTGATCGCGGATCGCGTCAGCGGTGGCGGCCTCGATCTGGAAGCCCAGCTGCGCGGCGAAGCGCACCGCGCGCAGCATCCGTAGCGGGTCCTCGTCAAAGCGCCGCAGCGGATCGTCACCCACCGCGCGGATAATCCCCCGCTCCAGGTCAGCGCGCCCGCCCCACGGGTCGAAGACCTTGCCCGTAAGCGGGTCGCGGGCCATCGCGTTGATCGTGAAGTCGCGGCGCAGCAGGTCGCCTTCGAGGGTGTCACCGAACGTGACCTCCGGCTTGCGCGACTCCGGGCGGTAGATGTCGCTGCGATAGGTGGTGATCTCCACGATATCCACGCCGGGAGGATGATTCCCCGCGAGCGAGGAGAACACCGGCTCACGCGCGGCGCCTTCCGCGGCCTCCGCCTCAGGCTCGGCGCCCTCCGCGTGCGGATAGTGGACGGCGACCGTGCCAAACGCCTCGCCAACCGTCGTGATGGTGAGGGGATGGGTGAGCGCGGCCAGCCGCTTGATCTCGTCTGGCCGCGCGTCGGTGGTCAGGTCAATATCAGGGGGAGTCTCGCGGCGCATCAGCAAATCGCGCACGCAGCCGCCCACCATGTAGAGCTCGTGGCGCTGGGCGCGAAAAACCCGCGCGAGAGCGATGATCGTCTCAAGCATGCCAGATGGCGTTTTCTCGTTATCTGTGGTTATCGTCGTTATCAGCTCCCACGGGATAGACCAGCGTCAGGCGCTGTGGGTCTTGATCCACTGGGCAAGGTCATCATCGAGGACAGCGCGCCCCGGCTCGAACTCACAGTCATGGGCGAAGCCCTGATAGGTTTTCCATGCCTTGTCCGGACACGCCAGTGTGTCGAACAGCTTGCGGCTGGCGGCGGGCTTGACCGCCTTGTCCGCTCCACACTGTATCACGAGGGCTGGCGCGCGTACCTGTCGGGCGCGGGCCAGCGCCGCCAGCCGCATACGGGTAACCTGGTAGAGAAATGACGCGCTCTCCGCGCGCACCCAATAGGTGTCCGCGTTGAGCATCGCGATCGCCTCGGGATTGGTCGTCATCGTCTCCGTGCCGCCCGCCCCCGCGAATGGCTTCGCCGAGCCCATCATGCCCGTGACGACGAGACCCGCGACGGTCAGCGGCGACACCTTGGCGACATCAGCGATCCACGGGTTCATCAGCGCGACGCCGGACAGCAGCGGCTGGGGGCGCGCGGCGTCCGCGGCGGCGACATGCAGGGCGAAAATGGCGCCCATGCTATGCCCCAGGATGAACAGGCGACTGTCGGGCCGCTCGGAGCGCAGCATGGTCAGGAAGGCGGTGATGTCGCGTGGATAAACGCCGCCATCGCGCACATGCCCGCGCGGCCCCTCGGACCGTCCAAAGCCGCGCTGGTCCATCACGCAGACCGTCAGGCCGCGCGCGTGCAGCGACTCGCCCATGTCAATGAACCAGCCTGAGTGCGCGCCCAGGCCGTGCAGCAGGACCAGCGTCGGAGCCGTGTCGCTCGCGAGCCAGCGCCGGTAGAAGAGCTTGACGCCGTCCGGGGCGGCGAATGTCCCCGCCTGATAGCCCGCCGCGACCGGGGCGCCCCAATCACCCACACACTCTGCCGCGTATTTGCTCCGCTCGCTCATACGCCCTCCGCCGAAACCATCTCACCAACTCTGACCGGGCGCGGCCCGGCTCGCACGCCATTATAGCATGGCGGAGGCCTCCGGCCTTGGCGTCCGTCGCGCGCCGCCGTATTATCACAATGCGATATTCAAAACGTGATCGTGTCGCGCCTGGTCTCTGGGCGCGTCCATGATCCATCCCAGTGAGCGAGAGGATTCCCGCCCATGCTATCCGGCTTCCCATCCTCAGACGAAGCGTCGGCCGGCGGCGCGAGACAATGGCGCGCGGCTGGCTTCTTCAGCGGCGACAACAGACACGTCATGCTCTTTACGCTCGCCGCTATCCCGATGGGCGCCATTGGCGCCGTGACGGCATGGGCCTTGTACCACCTCATCAATATCTTTACTGGCCTGGCGTTCTATGGAAAATTTACGCTCCAGACGCCTGTCTATCCGCCAACCGAGGGTCTGGGCGCTCGGGCGCTGGTCATTCCGGTAGCTGGCGCGCTGGCCGTCGGCTTGATGGCGCGCTACGGCACGAGCCGCATTCGTGGACATGGCATCCCCGAGGCGATGGAGGCGGTGCTGACGAACGGCAGCCGCATCAGCGCCAAAGTCGCGATCTTCAAGCCTATCTCAGCCGCGATCGCGGTGGGAACAGGTGGCCCGTTCGGCGCTGAAGGGCCAATCATCCAGACTGGCGGGGCGATTGGCTCGCTGATCGGGCAGGCGTTCAACCTGACGGCGAGTGAGCGGCGCATCCTGCTGGCCTGCGGCGCGGCGGCTGGCATGGTCGGCATTTTCAACACGCCGCTCGCGGCGGTGGCGCTCGCGATAGAGCTGCTACTCTTCGAATTCCGCCTGCGCTCGCTGGCGCCTGTGGTGGTGGCCAGCGCGGTCGCGGCGGCCTGCCGCACAGTGTTGCTGGGCAGCGCGGTGATGTTCCACGTCTCCGCGCCGGTCACGCTCGGATCGCCTGTCAACCTGGTCTGGCTGGCACCGCTGGGGGTCTTCGTCGGGATGAGCGCGGCGCTGCTAAGCCGGTCCCTCTACGCGGTCGAGGAGTTTTTCGACCGGTTGCGGGTCAGCATGATCGTCAAGCCGGCGCTCGGCGCGGTGGCGCTGGGGCTGGTGGCGCTGATCGAGCCGCGCGTGCTCGGCATGGGCTATACCACCATCACGGACACCCTGAACGGCTCCTACAGCAACCCGACGCTGGCGCTGCTGGCGATTGGCAAGTCGGTCGCGCTGATCTTCTCGCTGGGCGCGGGGACCTCTGGCGGCCTGCTGGCGCCTATGCTGCTGATTGGCGCGGCGCTCGGCGTGGGCTACGGGCGTGGCGTCGCGGTTATCGCGCCGGGCGTAGGGCTGAGTCCCGCGATGTGTGGCGTCGTGGCGATGAGCGGCGTCTTCAGCGCCGCCGCGCGCACGCCGCTAACCTCGTTCCTGTTCGCCTTCGAGCTGACGGGCGACTATCGCGCCGTGGTCCCGCTGATGATCGGCTGCATGTTCGCCGACGTGACCGCGCGGGTATTTACGCGGGAATCAGTTATGACCGAGCGCCTCGCGCAGCGTGGACTGCTCGCGCCGCGCTACCTGGAGCCGCACCCCCTGGCCACTCTCCGGGTGCGCGACGTGATGCGTGGCGCGGTAGAGGCTGTCTCCGCCAGCATGCCGCTCGCCGCCGTGGCGCGCGCGCTGACCAACGTGGAAACCGAGCCCTACCGCTGGGCGCTGCCAGTTATCGCGGATGACGGGAAGCTGGTGGGCATGACGACCCGGGGCGAGTTGATGCGCGCGATGGCGGACAGGAGGAATCACGCCCGCCCTGCGGGCGACTTCGCCGCCACGGCGGTTGTCTGCGCGACGCCTGATGAGCCGCTGAGCGAAGCGGTCGAGCGCATGCTGGATGGTGATTTCGGCTTGCTGCCAGTCGTATCCGCCAATGACAGCGCCCACCTTGTTGGTGTCCTGACACGCGGCGCCGCGTTGCGCGCGGACCTTCACCGGCGCGAGAGCGAGCGCAGCCGCGAGCGGTTCCTGCGGTGGCGCGCCCGCACGCCTTCCGTTCCACGCGACACGTCGCCGGCCAGCTAGCGCCACAGAGGCGAATAGGCCTATCAG
>JAKAIY010000241.1 GCA_021814145.1 Chloroflexota bacterium | reverse complement strand
CTCAAGGCGGCTCGCGCCGCCACAACGCCCGCCTCCGCGGGCGCTATCCCGGTGGACGCGGGTCCGCGGAGACGGACCTTGTGGGCCGCAGGCCCTTCAGGCGCGGTTTCAACCGCCCGTCCGCTTCCGCACGCGCGCTTCCTTGCCGTTCGCGCGCCGCGCATGCTACCCTGGTCCGCCGGGGGAACACCGAGTAGCCCGGCGGGCCATCCGCCGGGCGGGTGAACCCGCGGCTAAGGGCCTGGCGGCCGCGAAGCCCGCCTGCGCGGGCTGGGGCGCGGAGCGCCGCCGGGAGCCCCACCCGCGCGCTGGCCTACCGTCCGTGGCAGACCTTGTACTTTTTGCCGCTGCCGCAGTAGCAGGGGTCGTTGCGACCGGGCTTCTTTTGCGCGCCGCTGGCTGAGGCGCCCGCCATGACAGGGGTGGGGCCGCGCCCGGTGGAGTGGCCCGGGCCGGTGGCGCCGTGGCGCTGGCCCTTGCCGTGGCGCCCGCTGGCCCCATTGCCGTTGCGCGCGCCGCTGGCCCCATTGCCGCCGTTCGCGCCATTGGCGGCTGGCCCGCCACTCACACCGCTGGCGCTGTTCGGGCCGGGTTGCGGCATGGCGCCGCTGGCCCCGGCGATGGCCTGGGCGATGGCGGAGGAGACCCGCGCGCCCGCGGGCTGCGGCAGGCCGCCCTTCTCCTGGCCGCTGGCGGCGGCGATGGCGGCGGCGTTGGTCTGGGTCCTGGAGAGCTGCGGCGGCTGGGGTGGCGGCGGCAGCGTGATCTGCACCGGCGCGCGCATGGCCAGCTCAGCGACGTTATGCTCCACATCGCTCTTGAAGCGCTCGAACGCCGCGTAGGCCTCGCGCTTGAACTCCACCAGCGGGTCGCGCTGGGCCAGGCCGCGCAGGCCGATGCCGCTGCGCATCACGTCGAGGCGGTCAATATGCTCGCGCCAGAGCGAGTCAATCACCTGGAGCAGGATGGCGCGCTCGAAATGGCGCATATAGGCGGGGCCTGGCTCGATGGCGTGATGCTCCTCCGCCGCCGCGATGACCTGGCGCTCCTTGTCCTCGTACTTCTCGCGCGCGGCCTCCGCGATGGCGTCCGCCAGCGTCTCGCGCTTGAGGCGGTTGATCTGGTCGGGGATAATCTCCGGCGGGATAACGATTCCCCACGGCTCGATAGTCTTGTCGAGCTCCTCCAGGTCCCACTCCTCAGGGAGGTTGGCGGCGGTATGCTCGGCGACGCGGTGGCGGGCCTCATGCTCGATCATGTCGAGAATGCGGTCGTGCATGTCCTCGCGCTCCAGGATGGCCTGGCGGTCGCGGTAGACCACTTCGCGCTGCGCGGCGATCACATCGTCATACTCGACGACGTTCTTGCGGATGTCGAAGTTATAGGCCTCGACCTTGCTCTGCGCCTGCTCCAGCAGGCCGGTGACCGCGCGGCTCTCCAGCGGCGTGTCCTCGTCCATGCCGACGCGGCCCAGCAGCCCCGCCACCCTGTCAGCGTTCATGCGCCGCAGCAGGTCATCCTGCAGCGAGACGAAGAAGCGCGACTCGCCGGGGTCGCCCTGGCGTCCGGAGCGGCCCCGCAGCTGGTTGTCAATGCGGCGCGCCTCGTGGCGCTCGGTGCCGATGATGTAGAGGCCGCCCACCGCCACCACGCGCTCGTGGTCCTCGTCGCAGCGGCGCTTCGCCTCCGCCAGCGCCTCGGCGCGATCCTCCTCGGTGGCGAACTCGGGGTCAATATCGCGCTCGCGCAGGATCTCCTCGACGAATTCGACGGGATCGCCGCCCAGCTTGATGTCGGTGCCGCGGCCCGCCATGTTGGTAGCGATGGTGACGGAGCCGCTGCGGCCCGCCTGCGCGATGATGTGCGCCTCACGCTCGTGCTGCTTGGCGTTGAGGACGGAGTGCGGGATGCCCTCGGCTGTGAGCATCTCGGAGAGCGTCTCGGAGTTCTCGACGGAGGTTGTGCCAACGAGGATCGGCTGGCCTACCGCGTGGCGCTCGGCGATCTCGGCGACGATGGCGCGGAACTTGCCATTCTCGCTGGAGTAGATCAGGTCGGGCTGGTCTGTGCGCCTGACGGGCTTGTTCGTGGGGATGACAATCACGTCGAGCTTGTAGATCTTGTTGAACTCCTCAGCCTCGGTGAGCGCGGTGCCGGTCATGCCCGCCAGCTTCTTGTAGAGGCGGAAATAGTTCTGGAAGGTGATCGTGGCGAGGGTGTGGTTCTCGCGCTGGATCGGCACGCCCTCCTTGGCTTCAAGCGCCTGGTGCAGGCCCTCGGAGTAGCGGCGCCCGGCAAGCATGCGGCCCGTGAACTCGTCCACGATCAGCACCTCACCGTCGCGGACGATGTAGTCCTTGTCGCGCTTGAAGAGCGCGTGGGCCTTGAGCGCGTTCTCCAGGTGGCGCGTCAGGTCCATGTCCTCGTAAATGTTCCTGACGTTGAGGCGGCGCTCGACCTTGTCAATGCCCGCCTCGGTGATGGCCACCGTCTTGGATTTGTGGTCAACGACGTAATCTTCGCCTTCCCTGAGGGATGGCGCGAGGCGGGCGAAGCGCACGTACAGGTCTACCGATTCCTCGGCCTGGCCGGAGATAATCAGCGGGGTGCGCGCCTCGTCAATCAGGATGTTGTCCACCTCGTCCACAATGGCGAAGTTCAGCTCGCGCTGGACCATGTGGGAGATGTCGGCGACCATGTGGTCGCGCAGATAGTCGAAGCCGAACTCGTTATTGGTGCCGTAGGTGATGTCGGCCTGGTAGGCGGCGCGGCGCGCGGGGCCCTGCGGGTCCTGGGTGGTGAGGATGACGCCGACCGA
>JAKAIY010000112.1 GCA_021814145.1 Chloroflexota bacterium | reverse complement strand
CAGCGCCGCGCGCTGGTCAGGATCGGATAGCTGGTCCATCAGCGCCAGCCCCTCGAAGGCGTCGCGCGCGTAGAAGACACCCGGCTCGTAGGGCTGCTCGCGCGTGTCGACAGCGCCGTAGAGCACGCGGTAGCCGTAGGCGCGGTTGATCGCCGCGCCGCCGATGATGACCGGAATCTTCAGGCCGCGCCGCTCCAGTTCTTGCACGCAGAGCGCCATCTGCTTGGAAGTGCTCACCAGCAACGCCGAGAGGCCGATGGCGTCGGCGTTGACCTCGACCGCCTTCTCGATGATCGTGTTCAGCGGCGTCTGCTTGCCCAGGTCGTAGACGGTGTAGCCGTTGTTCGAGAGGATGGTGTTTACCAGGTTCTTGCCGATGTCATGCACGTCGCCAAAGACCGTCGCCAGCACGACCCGCCCTCTGGTGTAGCCCTCGGCGCGCTCCAGATAACGCTCCAGATGCGACACGGCGCGCTTCATCACCTCGGCGGACTGCAGCACGAACGGCAGGATCAGCTCGCCCGCGCCGAAGCGGTCGCCAACATCCTTCATCGCCGGCAGCAGGGTGGTGTTCAGTGTGTCCACGGCGGCGGCGGAGAGCGCGCTGTCCGTTTTCCAGCCGTCCAGCGGCTCGCCGGGAGCCGGGGCGCCTGCGGGCCGCGCGGCGGGGTCGGTCTCTTCTGGCGCCTGCCCGGCGGCGCGATAGGCCACGGCGGCGTCTATCAGCGTCTCGATCCCTTCCTTCTTGCGGTGGAGAATCTGATAGTGGATGCGCTGGTCCACCGTCATCCCGGCGGTCGGGTCGGCCTGCTCCTCCTGCCTGGGCGCCGCGCCGTGCCGCTCGTAGTAGGCGATGAAGGCGGGCAGCGCCTCATCCGAGCGGTTGTAGAGCAGGTCGTCGCAGAGTCTGCGCTGCTCATCGGGGATCTCGGCGTAGG
This sequence comes from Chloroflexota bacterium, assembly GCA_021814145.1. Classification (GTDB taxonomy): domain Bacteria; phylum Chloroflexota; class Ktedonobacteria; order Ktedonobacterales; family JADMIN01; genus JAKAIY01. Next base: position 11,960 of record JAKAIY010000112.1, on the reverse strand, counting down.
GCGTGATGTGCGCCGGGTTGACGATGGCGGCGTCCAGCCCGGCCTGCGTGGCGTGATAGAGAAAAACGCTGTTCAGCGCGGCGCGGGCGTGGGGCGCGACGCCAAAGGAGACATTGCTCACGCCCAGAATGGTCAGCGCGCCGGGCAGCTCGGCCTTGATGCGGCGGATCGCCTCCAGCGTCTGCACGGCGCTGTCGCGCAGTTCCTCCTGCCCGGTTGTGACCGGGAAGGTCAGCGCGTCGAAGAGCAGCGCCTCCGGCGGCAGGCCATACTCGTTGGTGGCGATGTCATAGATGCGGCGGGCGATGGCCACTTTTCTGTCAGCGGTCTTGGCCATGCCCTCCTCGTCAATCGTCAGCGCCACCACAGCTGCGCCATGCTCGCGCGCCAGCGGCAGCACCGCCTCGACGCGCTGGCGTCCGTTCTCCAGGTTGATCGAGTTGATGATCGCCCGCCCCGGATAGGACTCCAGCCCGGCCTGGATAACGCTGGCCTCGGTCGAGTCCAGCGTCAGCGGCGCCTCGACGCCCATCTCCAGCTTGCGCACCGCTTCGCGCATCTGCGCCGCCTCGTCGCCGCGCTCGGTCAGCGCCACGCAGACATCCAGCACGTGCGCGCCGGTGTCCACCTGCTCACGCGCGACCTGGAGCAGCGTATCGTAGTCGTCGGCCAGCAGCGCCCGCTTGATCTTGCGGCTGCCCTGCGCGTTGACGCGCTCGCCGACCAGCAGCGGCGCGATGTCCTGCCGCAGCGGCACAGCGCGCACGGCGGAGGCCACCAGCGACGCGGCGCGCGTCCGCGCCTCTTCAGAGAAACGCGCCAGCCGCTCGGTAGGCCGCTTCAGCCGCTCCTCAGGCAGCCCACGCAGCCGCTCGACGAGCTGGCGGATATGCTCTGGCGTGGTGCCACAGCAGCCGCCGACGATGTTGACGCCCAGCTCGCCGACGAACTCCGCCAGCTCCGCCGCCATCGGCTCCGCCTGCATCGGATAGACCGCCTTGCCGCCGATGTTCAGCGGCAGCCCGGCGTTGGGGATGGTCGAGATGGGCAGATCAATGTTTTCCGCCAGCCAGCGCGCGGGCTCGCGCATGTGCTCCGGCCCGGTCGAGCAGTTCAAGCCGATAATGTCCACATTCAGGTGGCGCAGGATCGCGCCAGCCGCCGCCACGTCCGTGCCGAGCAGCATGCGCCCGCTGGTGTCCAGCGTCACCTGCGCCTGGATCGGCAGCGCGCGACCCGCCTGCGCCATCGCCAGCCGCGCGCCGCGAATGGCCGCGCGCACTTCGAGGATGTCGTTGCTGGTCTCGATCAGCAGCAGGTCAACGCCGCCCTCGATCAGCGCCGCCGCCTGCTCGCGATACTGCTCGGCGAGTTGCTGGTAGGTGATGGCGCTCAGCGAGGGGTCATCCGAGGAGGGCAGCATGCCGGTGGGACCCATCGAGCCAGCGACGAAGCGCGGCCTGCCGGGCGTGGAAAACTCGTCGGCGGCTTCGCGCGCCAGCCGGGCGGCGGCGGCGTTGATCTCGTGCGCGCGGTCGCCCAGGCCGTAGTCGTCCAGCTTGAGCCGTGTGCCGGTGAAGGTGTCCGTCTCCACCACGTCAGCCCCGGCGGCCAGGTAGGCGCGGTGAATGCCACGGATGGCGTCGGGCCGGGTGACAGCCAGAATCTCGGGGCAGCCCTCGTAGCGCTCGCCGCCGAAGTCCGCAGCCGTCAGCCCCAGATCGAGGATCTGGGTGCCCATCGCACCATCGAAGACCAGCACACGCCGCCGCGCCTCAGCCAGATACTGGCTCTCCGCCGCTGCCGCCTGGGTGGTTTTCATCGCATCCGCCACTGAGGTCACTGCCCTGTCCCTTTCCGGCGAGCCTGGCCCGCCCGCGCGATACGGATTGCGTCTATCGCCGTCATTGTATACCGCGTGAGAGAGAGGCGTCAGCGGGAATGCTGGCGGCGCGCGCCACTTCACACGGGCCTTTTGGCATTTTCTTGTCGCACGGCGCCGCCCCAGAACGCGTCATTCGCGCTGGACGGATACGGGCAGCCCGCGCGATGTCGCGCGGGCTGCCCTGTTTATCTGGATGGCGCTGGATGGTCGAGTCATCCCCGCATCATCCAGCTGACGCGAAGCGCGGCCCATCAGAATGGGAATGCGTCGCGCCCTATTTTCCAGTTCATGAATTCGTGATCGTTACTCCATGCCAAGCCCGCTGGCGATGCGAGCGCCCAACTCTGGGTCCACCTGCCGCCAGAGCGCCAGCGCGCGCTCCTGGACTGGCCTCTCCACTCCCTGGCTCATATGGGTGACGATATTGTGCACCAGATGCGCCTGATGTGTCGTGGAAAGCACATGGCGATAGAGGTTGCCTGGCTGGATGAAATCGCTGTCTTCCGCATGAAGCTCATACGCGGCGCGAACGATCTCACCTGTCACCGACCATCCGGGATCAACCAGTGAGGTGTCAGCTTGCGGACCGCCGTAGCTGTTGGGAGCGTAGACCGGCGACGATCCTGTGTGATGATAGCGCATTGAGCCATCGCGGTTATAGCTGTTCACGGGCGACTGGGGCTGATTGACCGGCAGTTGCAGGTAGTTTGTGCCAATGCGATAGCGATGCGCGTCGGGGTAGCTGAAGAGGCGGGCGAGCAACATTTTGTCAGGGCTGGGGCCGATGCCTGGAACCATGTTCGCGGGCTCAAACGCCGCCTGCTCGATCTCCGCGAAGAAGTTTTCGGGGTTGCGGTCCAGGACCAAGCGCCCAATGGGGATCAATGGATAGTCGGCATGCGGCCAGACCTTGGTCAGGTCGAACGGGTTGAAGCGGTATGTCGCGGCGTCCTCGAACGGCATGATTTGCATATGAAGCGTCCACGAGGGGGTGTCACCCCGCGCGATGCTCTCACGCAGATCACGGCGGTGAAAGTCAGGGTCCTCCGCTGTCATGGCCCTGGCTTCCTCGTCGGTGAACGTCTCAACGCCCTGATCGGTCTTGAAGTGGTACTTAACCCAGAATTTCTCGCCGTGCGCGTTGATCCACATGTACGTATGGCTGCTATACCCGTTCATGTTGCGCCATGTCCGGGGTGTGCCCCGATCGGTCATCAACCACGTCACCTGGTGATACGACTCAGGCGAGAGAGACCAAAAATCCCACTGCATGTTGTTGCTGCGCATCCCGGTATCAGGGAGGCGCTTCTGCGAGTGGATGAAATCCGAGAACTTCGAGGGATCGCGCACGAAGAAGACTGGCGTGTTATTGCCGACCAGGTCGTAGTTGCCCTGCTCTGTGTAGAACTTGAGCGCGAACCCGCGCGGATCGCGCATGGTATCAGCCGCTCCCTGTTCGCCGGCGACGGTGGAGAAGCGCGCCAGAACAGGCGTGCGCTTGCCAACGCCGTTGAGGAACGCCGCGCTGGTCCACTGGCGCACATCAGCCGTTACTTCGAAGTACCCGAAGGCGCCGCTACCTTTGGCGTGCACCACGCGCTCTGGCACACGCTCCCGATTGAACTGCGCCATCTTTTGTATCAAATAATGGTCCTGGAGGAGCAGCGGACCATTCGGGCCTACTGACAAGGAATGCTCGTCACTTGACGCGGGAATGCCAGCGTCCGTTGTCGTAACGGGTGGCTTCCGATCGCTCATTGTTCCCTCCTGGAGAAACTCCATGTGAGACGCGGTAGGGCAAAAAACGCGGTCAAATCGCGATTGCCGGTAACGTGAAGGCCAAATGCTCCGTTGAGGGCCGCCATCACACTGTCTTGTTTAGACGGTGTCTAGCATAGCACAAGGAGACAGAGAGCCGCAACGAATTCCCCCAGTTTTTTAGAAGCGGAAAAGGCGCTGAGCGGCGAGAGCGGGCGTCTCGATCCCGGATCCGGTCAGTGATTAGCCATGAGCGTCGCGCTCAGCGCAAGCGCGGCAGCGACCTCTGAAGATGACTTGCGCGGTATCAACTTCGGCGTCAATCTGGTCAGGCAGAAGGCAGGGGTTTTCTCCCACGACACAGGGAACATCCAGAATAACGCCGCATTTCTGGCAGACGAAGTGGTGATGCCAATGATCAAAGATCTCATAGAGCGTCCGGCCTGGCCCGGCGTCGGTCACCATGAGTAAACCGCGCGATACCAGCGCGCCGAGGGTGTTGTAGACCGTGGCGCGAGACAGCGGCTCTCCCTGCGAGCGCATTTCCGTGAGAATGTCGTCAGCGGAAAGGTGCCGCCGTCCCTCGCTTAGAAGCGAGAGGAGCTGAAGTCGCGAGCGGGTAACGCGCAGGCGCGCCATCTTCAGCTGGGTGGCGAGCGCGAGCGTCCGGCGCGCTTCGCCGTCTGGAGATCCACGTTCCGCCATCTCTGCCATCTCCGCTGTCAAGTTTGCGTCATTCCCCCGCGTAAGGTCTGCGAATGGTCGCTGTGCGCCGCCGTCCGGCGCACGCTCTTACGCGCGGCGCGGAGAGCGCCGCCGAAGTTGGCCGCCGTCAGCTCCAGATCGAAGGTCTGAGCGCCCTGGCGCCAAGCCTGCCCATTATCGCTACAGTATACCGCGTTACCGCGCGATGGAGCGCGCGCAGGTGGGCTCCATCTGTTGGCGCCTTGGGGCTGCCTTGATGGCTCTGGCATGTGGGGTGCGATTTCCCGCTAGCGCCACGAGTGGACGGCGCCCCAGAGCAAGGACCGCGCCATCCCTGAATCCAGACTCCCGTCAGACGCGCGGGGCCTCTCCGGCGAGCGGATCGCGGCAGGAAGCCTGTCATCTGGCCCCCATGTACACTCATTTATCTATCCCAGTGCGCATCAAGGAGGCGATATATGGCGGTGCGAGTCGAGGACAACCAGGCGCTCAGTGGCGCGCTCATCGGAGGGCGCTATGCGCTGGGAGAGCCGCTCACTACTGGTGGCGCGGCGGTTGTCTATCGAGGGTGGGACACGCTCAGGGAACTGGGCGTCGCGCTGAAGTCTCCGCGCAGGGATGATAGCAAGAGCGCCGCGCATACCCCTGAGGCGACCGCGATGCTGGTAGGCGCCATCCCACTCACGGAACTCCGCTGGCGTCTCGCGCGTGAGGGGCAGATCATGGCTTCCCTGTCGCACCCCCATATCGCGCGTATTTATAACTACATCGAAGTTGAGGGGTGGCCCTGGCTGGCGCTGGAGCTGGTGGAGGGGGTAGACCTGTGGCGCGCCGCCAGCGAGCGCGGCCCGTTTTCCCCACACGCCGCACTGGATGTAGGCCGCCAGGTATGCGCGGCGCTGGGAGCCATCCATGCTATCGGCATTATTCATCGCGATGTCAAGCCGCGGAATATCATTCTCTCCCCTGGCGGTCACGCGACCCTGATTGATTTTGATCTGGCCTGGTCACCCGTCCTGGGTGACAATGGGGAGCCAGACATGATCTATGGCACCCCGGAATACATGTCGCCTGAGCAGGCGATGGGCGAGCGCATCACGGCGGCGACTGACATCTACGCGCTCGGCGTCACGCTCTATGAATTGCTGGCTGGCCGCGCGCCGTTTCACGCGTCCTCGGCCAGCGCGACCATGTGGCGGCATGTGACTGAGACGCCGCCGCCATTGCGTGAGTGGCGCCACGATCTGCCCGCGCCGGTCGAGCGCGCGGTGATGCGCGCGCTGGCGAAAGAGCCCCGGCGGCGCTACCCCAGCGCGGAGGCGATGGCGCTGGCGCTGGCCCAGGCGCAGGAGGAGGCGCGCATGACACATGCCCAGTTTGGCTGGCGCGCGCTCACTCTGCTGGGGTCGCGTCCCCCGGCGTCGCTGGCGCCAGCCCCAATCGCGGAGACCCCGGAGCCCGCCACGCCAGCCAGTCAGGCGGATGCGAAGCCAGGCCTGTGGCTCATGCTGACCTTCTGGATACTGGCGCTGGCTAGCCTCACGCTGACACTGATCATTTTGCTGGCGCTGGCCCAGGTCATGCCAGAGTGACCGTGATGGTCGCTCGCCGTCGCGGGGAAGTTGACCTGGGTGGAAGCGACTATTGTTGACTTGAGCGGTCATATTCACATTGACGGCGCGCGCGTTCACGTTCTATGCTTGGAACGGCGCGGCGCCGGGTGGGCGCGTGAGACGCCCGCGCCGCCGGAGACGCTGGCGGCGCTAGCGGCCAGCCGCGCGCGGTGATGAACGCATGCGACTGACGATGAAGAGCGATTATGGCCTGCGCGCGATGATTGATCTGGCCGCGCGCTATGGCAAGGGCCCAATACCCAGCGCCGCGATCGCGCGGCGCCAGCTGGTCCCGGAACATTTTCTTGACCAGACGCTGATCACGCTGCGCCGCGCCGGACTAGTCAAGAGCCAGCGCGGGCCGCAGGGCGGGCATACGCTGGCGAAGCCGCCCGCGCAGATCACCATGCTGGATGTGCTGCGCGCGCTGGAGGGTGTCCCCGCCACGCTGGACTGCGTGCCGCAGCCGGGGGCCTGCGCGCTTGCGCCAGGCTGCGGCATGCGCGACATCTGGGCCCAGATTGACGCCTTCGCGCATGACCTGCTGGCCGCCACGACACTGGAGTGGCTCGCGGCGCGTCACCAGCCCGCCCGCGCCGAGAGCGTCGAGATGTATTACATCTGACGCTGACGGCGCGCCCCGCGCTTGCCAGGCGCATCCATGCTATCATGTCGCGACAAATATGTGGTCAAATGAGAGCGGCTATGTGACCTGGGGGACGCTATCGCCCGGCGCCCGCCAGCCATGCCCGAATCCAGTGAGGCCAGCCCGAGGAGACCACGTCTGACACACGATACCACCGACCCCAGCGCCAGACCCGCGAGTCCGCGAGTCCGCAAGCCCGCGCGTGAGCGGCTGGATACCCTGCTCGTCCGGCGTGGCCTGGCGCCTAGCCGCGAGCGGGCGCGCGCGCTCATCATGGCGGGCGAGGCGCTGGTGAATGGCCGGGTCGCCTCCAAAGCTGGCGAGATGGTCGCGGAAGACGCCACGCTGGCGCTGGCCAGCCCGGCGGAAGAGTTGCGCTACGTCAGCCGGGGTGGCCTCAAGCTGGAGCACGCGCTCGACACGTTCGCGCTTGATCCCGCCGGCCTCGCGTGCCTCGATGTTGGCGCCTCGACCGGCGGCTTTACCGATGTCCTGCTGCGACGGGGGGCGCGCCACGTCTACGCGGTGGATGTCGGCCACGGACAGCTCGCCTGGACACTGCGCGCCGATCCTCGCGTCACCGTCATGGAACGGACCAACATTCGCTACCTCGAGCGCCTGCCTGAGCCGGTAGGCTGCGCTGTGTGCGATGTGTCGTTCATCTCGCTGCGGCTCGTTCTGCCGCGCATCGCGGCGCTGCTGGCGCCAGGCGGATGGGCGGTGACGCTGGTCAAGCCGCAGTTCGAGGCGGGCCGCGCCGAAGCGGACCGGGGCCGGGGGGTTATCAGCGACCCGGCCATCCACCGCCGCGTGCTGCGTGAGCTGCTGGCCTGGCTGGCCGCCTGGCCGGAGCGCGCGGCGCGCGATGAGACGGCGGGGCCGCCACTGGTCGCGCGCGGGCTGACTGGCTCACCCATCGCGGGACGCGACGGCAACCGCGAATACCTGCTCTGGCTGACCCGCCCTCCCGCTGACGCCCGTGCGCCTGTCAGCGTGGTGGATGAGGAGATGGTCGGGCGCGCCGTCGCCGCGACGCTTGGCCAGTGACGCGCCAGGCGATTATCCGCGAATATACCCCGCTTGGGGGCTACCATACAAAGAAGCGAAGACTGAGTAGGGGCGAGGAGTAACCTCATGCGTTTCGTCGTTGGGGTAGATGGAGGCGGCACGAAGACCGCCGCCGCGGTGGTCGGGGATGACCTGGGCGTAATCGGCGCCGCTATCGCTGGCCCGTCCAATTACCGTTCCGTGGGCATGGAGGCTGCGAGCCGGAGCATTTATGAGGCGGTGTCACAGGCGCTGCTCGTAGCGGAAGCGCCGCTGAGCCAGGTCGCGGCGATCTGCATGTGCCTCTCCGGCTTTGACACTGATCTGGATCTTCCCGTGCCGCAGCGCGCCGTCACGCTGCTGGGCTTCAACGGCGCGGCGATCTTCGAGAATGACGTGGTGGGCGCCTGGGCGGGCGTTACCGGGGGCGACCACGGCGTAGTCGCCATCGCTGGCACAGGCGCCACCGCTCTTGGCATGAACGCGCGTGGCGAGTTCTGGCGGACTGACGGCTGGGACTATATTCTCGGTGACGAGGGCAGTGGCTATCGCATCGGCCTCGATGGCATCCATGAGGCGATGAAGATGCTGGATGGCCGCCGCCCGCCGACGCGGCTACTCAGCAAGTTCGCCAGCTTCTACAGCGTGGACGACGCGCTGGAGATGCGCCGGCTGGCCGATAGTGGCGGCCTCGGCAAGCTGCATATCGCTGATTTTTCGCGCCATGTCGCGGAGGCGGCGGACGAGGGCGACCATATCGCGCAGGACATCCTGCGGAGAGCGTCGGATGAGATCGCCCTCAACATCGAGGCGATTGTCTCCCAGCTGGACATGCGCGATGACACATTCCCCATCGGCGTTGTTGGCAGCGTCTTCAAGTCCGACTCCTTTGTGCTGGATCCGCTGCGCGCGGCCATCGCGCGGTTCGCTCCCCACGCGGCGCTGACCGCCCCGCGCTATCCGCCGGAGGTGGGTGCGGCGATCATCGCCCAGCGCCGCCTCGCCAACGGCGATCTCAGCTCCTGGACATTGGGCGGCGGCAAGCGCCGCATCCGCCGCAGCTTCCGCGTCAGCCAGCTCACCATCAGTTGACGGGCGAAACGGGCGGGCGAATCGCTGCGCGCCTGAAGGCGGTTATCGCCACCACTCGGCTCGCCTGCGCAGGTTCCCTTTCCAGGCGAAAGAGGGTCCGCGAAGGCGGACCTTGTGGGCCGGGAGGCCCTTCAGGCGCGGTTTCAACCGCCCGCCACGTTGCCCCGGCGACGTTGGCGCCGCTCTGGCCAAAAGCGCCGGGCTTGTGAATTGTCGCCGTGCGCCGGCTGGCGGCTCAAGCCGCGCCTATGGGCCTAGGCCGCAAAGCCGGCCTGCGCCGGCTCCATCGCTCCGCGCGCAGCGTGGAAAGCTCAACAATTCACAAGCCCTGGACCTGGCCAAAAGCGCCGGAATGATTGCGCGTTGACGCGGGTCAGGTGTATACTACTTGCTGGCATAGCGCCAGGAGGATAGAAACATGTCACTAGCGCCACTGGTACGGGCCGTCGAAGAAGCGCATCTGCGCGAGGATATTCCAACGCTGCAGCCGGGTGACACGGTGCGTGTGCACACCAAGGTCATCGAGGGCAATCGCGAGCGCATCCAGGTCTTCGAGGGCATCGTCATTCATCTGCGCGGCGAGGGCGTGAACAGCAGCTTCACCGTCCGCCGCATCGCGCACAACGTCGGCGTCGAGCGCACGTACCTGCTGCACTCGCCGCGCCTCGAAAAGATCGAGGTCGTTCGCCACAACCGGGTCCGCCGCAAGAATCTCTACTATATGCGCGAGCTGCGCGGGAAGGCGGCGCGCCTCAAGGAGCGCCGCGGCTAGCCTCGCGCGCCGTGCTGGCGCGTGCGCGCGCTGGCGCTATGCTCCCCGTCTTCCGCTATCCATCGCGCCGGTGGAGACGCCCGATATACGCCTGAATGGCGGCGGGTGCCTCCATCTTGTTGTGTCCGCGACTCCCACCCCCTTCACGCTCCCTGGCGCTCCTTATCCCGACAATCGCGGACACGCCAGCCTGGCCCGCTCGCGAAAGATCATCCAACGGGTGATAGGCCTCACCGAGCGCCAGACGGTATACTCTCGCCCAGAGGAGGCGCGCGGCGCGCCCCTGGAGCGCCCATGCCTGGCGCGTGACGCGATGCGTTTGACGCGACGCGTTGAGAAGAAGGGAGTGGATGCGACGTGCTCAACGTCTACCGCCCCGTACCCAGCGACCTGCTCGCGGCGATGCGCCCCGTGCGCCACCGCCGCGCGCTGCGCTTCCTCCTCACCTGGTATGACGCCATCGCGGGCGTTGTCACCGCGATCATCGCCGTCCTGCTCGTCGCGCCCGTCCTTCTCCCCGCTCCCTGGATGGCGCTCTGGCCGGCGCTCTTTGTCCTCTACCAGATGACCCTCATCACCCTTTCGCGCAGAGCCGGGGCGCGCGCCGCCATTCTGCGCGCCGTTCACGCGCTGGCGGATGGGTTCTCCTGGCTCATATATGGCTCTCCCGAGCCACAGGACGCCCCCAGCGCCACCAGCGCGCCATCCCAGCGCCATGAGGAGAGCCATGATCTGGCCCTGCTCCACGGCGCGCTGTCCTTCGCGCTGACCCTCGCCGCGCTGGGATTCGTCATCTCGCTGGACCGCGTGAACGCGAGCGCCGGGGAGGCGCAGCCGCTCCTGGGAGCGAGTTGGCTGCTCTTCGTCCTGCCGGTGCTGCGCGCGGCGCGCTACGCTTCGCTTTATTGGGTCATCGGGCTGGCGGGGCTGGCCATCATCTGTGATAGCGTCGCGTGGATGGTGGGGATTGGACATGTGGATGAGCTGGGGGGCTGGGTTATCGCCCTGCACGCCTGCTGGCTGACGCTCATCTGCCTGCTCCCCGCGATCACCTTGCGCTACCTCTCCGAGCGCCGCGCCGACCTCACCAGCGCGCTGGATGTCGTGCGCGAAATCACCACCCTCACAAACAGCGCCGGCCCGTCCGAAACCGCGTTCGCCAATCAGGCGGCGGCGATCATCGCTGGTCGCATGGGCTACGATGAGGTCAACATCCTGCTCGCCACCTCTGAAGACGAGCGGATCGCGCGCGGCCTACGCTTCTTTGGCGCTTCCAGTCCCGCCGGAAGAGAGCTGGTCGAGCGCGGCTACGTCGTCGTCGAGGAAAAGGGGATCACGGGCTGGTGCGCCAATCACGGCCAGAAGCGGCTCGTCAATGATGTCGCGCGCGACCCCGATCATCTCTACCTGCCACATCCCAGTTTTCCCCGCACGCGCGCGGAGATGGCGTTTTTCCTGCCCATCGGGGAAGAAACGGTCGGGGTGCTCGATGTGCAGAGCGAGCGCGCCTACGCCTTCAGCGAGGACGACGAAAAACTGCTGAGCGCGATCGCCCTGCATCTCGCGGTCGCGCTGGATAGCATGCGCCGCCTGACGCGCGCGCAAGGCCTCACCAACGTTACGCAGAGCATCGCCCGTCGCCTGCTGGTCCAGCAGGAGCTACGGCCCGCGCTGGATGAGATCGTTCGCATCGCGCGCGAGACGCTCGGCGCGGATTCCGTGGCGCTCTACCCCCGCGATCAGGAGAGCGGGCTGATTGGCGAGCCGATCACCGCTGGCGAGTTCCAGTCGCCGCCGGCTTCCGCGGCCCGTGTGGCGCGACGTGGCGAAAGCTCAGCCGTGACGCGGGCGCTCCTCGCGGGTGGCGCCAGGTTCGAGAATTACCCTTCCGAGCCTGGCGGGCGTCAGAGCGGATTCGTCACGCGAGCGGGCATCCGGGCGGCGGCGATCCTGCCGCTGCGGGCTGGCGCGATCACGCCTGGCGGCCGGCAGGAGAGCGCGACGGAGGCGCTCGGCGTCATCTTCGTCAACTATCGCGCGCCGCGCCTGTTTCCGCCGGAGTATCGCGAATGGTGCGCGGCGCTGGCTGATCTGGCGGCGCTGGCGCTGCAGAGCGCGATGCTCTACCAGCGCGTGGCGGAAGAAGAGCGCGCCAACACCTGGCACGACATCCACGATGGCATGGCGCAGCACGCGAGCATGGGCCGCATGCTGCTGGAGCAGGTCGCGAGCGAGTGGGAGCGGTCACAGGCGCTCAGCGCGCTCGGCGGCGAAAAGCTGCTCGCCTCGCGCGAGGCTATCCGCGCGCTCCAACGCCAGGTCAACTACCTCATCGAGATCTGGCGCGAGCGTGACACCTCCGACATCTGGCAGCGTGAGGATGACTGGCTCCAGGTGGAGCGCCCGGGCTTCTTCCTCGCGCTGGACGAGTACGCCGCGCTC
>JAKAIY010000240.1 GCA_021814145.1 Chloroflexota bacterium | reverse complement strand
CGTTGTCTGCGGCCTCGGTGGGTTCAGCGGTGGCCTCAACCGCGACCACTTCAGGACGCTCGGCGGGTTTCGTCACGTCCACGCGCCAGCCGGTCAGCTTGGCGGCGAGGCGGGCGTTCTGGCCCTCCTTGCCAATCGCAAGCGAGAGCTGTTTTTCCGGGACGGTCACAAGGGCATTGTGATCCGCCTCGCGCAACTCGACATGCAGCGGCTTGACGGGGCTGAGGGCGTTGGCGACGAACTGCGCCGGATCAGGACTCCACAGAATGATGTCAATCTTCTCACCGTTGAGCTCAGTGATGACATTATTGATGCGGGAACCCCGAACGCCGACACAGGCGCCGATCGGGTCAACGCCTTCTTCGCGCGCCCAGACGGCCACCTTGGAGCGGCTGCCTGGCTCACGCGCGATGGCCTTGATCTCAACGCGCCCCTCGTAGATTTCAGGCACCTCCAGCTCGAAGAGGCGCTTGATGATATTGCGATGGGTGCGTGAGACGAGCGCTTGCACGCCGCGCCCTCCGCCACGTCGCAGCTCATAGATGTAGACGCGAACGCGCTGGCCATTCTTGAGCCGCTCGCCGGGAATCTGCTCCTTTTCCTCCATGATGCCTTCGACCTTGCCAAGGTCGAGCAGGTACGAGCCGTCACGCGGATCGCGCCGTAGCACTGTGCCAAGCGCGATATCATCCTTCATGTCTTTGAAAGACTCGAAGATGTGGTCCAGCTCGGCCTCGCGGATGCGCTGGAGGATGATCTGCTTGGCGGTCTGCGCCGGGATGCGGTTGAAGATTTGCGGCGAATCAACCTCGATATATTGACCAAGCGCGGCGTGCGGGTCAATAAGCTGGGCGTCGGCGAGAGAGATCTCGGTCATGGGATCATAGGCTTGCGCGACAACACGCTTGCTGACCCAGACACGCACATCACCACTGCGCTCGACCTCGATACGAATATTGTCTCCATTGCCACTGCTCTTGCGGTAGGCGACGAGAAGCGCCTTCGCGACCGCTTCCATGACCGCTTCCTGAGGCAGCCCTTTCTCATGGATGAGCTGGGCGATAGCCGCCTGAAACTCCGTCCGCATAGATTGCCTCCCTCCTGATTTGAGCGCACGCTCATACGTGATGGCGCATCGCGCGATGCGCTGCGATTAGGCGTTCGTGCGCCTGACGTGACCTGGCCTTCAGAGAATGACGAAGGCGCGAGATCCGCTCCCACGCCTCTCCGGTTCCTTATGCGACTCGACGCACACACAAAGACACAGCGCCCGCTCGCGGCGATTCCAAGGCGCGAACCTATCGCGTCTCGCTCGGACCGCCAGGCGTTCTTGCCCGCATGTATAAAAAAAGTGGGCCGAACATCAAAGGAGATCGCCCATTTCTTTCGGATGCGCTCAGTTCATCCACAGTATATCACCTGGAAGACCCCAACCGCAAATGCGTCCGGTCGCTTTTTGGAAAAACCTTTCCTTTGATTCAGAGCGTGGTGATGAAAGCGCTACATCCTGGGGGACGGCTCGCGCCGAATTGAGGCGATGATGGTAGCTGCGAGGATGGGTTGGAAACAGACCAAGATGCTGGCGGTGAGCGCGAGGGAAACAGACGTCGCTGTCCATATGGAGATCAGGAGGCCAGCCAGACAGATGATCAATATCCGTTTGCCTGGCTGGCGCCGTTCGGTGAGGTCTAGCCATGTGCCAGCGATAGCCCCGGCGAAGGAGACTGTCGCGGCGATGATCGGGAGAACGCTCAGCGCCATGAAAACCTGGGGCGTGAGGACGCCAGGGGCGTCGTATGGGACCGCCGCCGCGTACACGCTGGTGAGATCGAAGGCGCGTGGCCCAGCGAGCGACAAGACGAAGACGCTCGCCACACCAAGCGCGCCGCCACCCAGTCCAAACCAGCCTTCGAGCGATTTTGCCAGCGAACTCACCCATCCCTCCAGTCCATCCATGCCCCGCTCTGACATATGGGACAGCATGTGGCGGGAGCCTTGGATGTGTCAAGGCCGCTCACAGGGACGGGATGCGCTCGATTGTGGCGAGCTGGGCAGGCTGGCCAGCGGCGCGTATCCGGTCGCGCCAGCGCTCGTGGCAGACAATACGGATACGACGCTGATGGCGTTCGTACAGGCCGAGATCGTCGGGACGCTGGCCAGTGGCCTCCGCCCAGGTCATCAACGGGCTCATGCCGAGCGGCGGGTCAGCGAAGGCGACGAGGGTGTTCATCTCCCATTTTTCTGGTTTGGGGATATCTATGAGCAGTTCCCAGGGAGCGATCGCCTCCCCTATGGCCGCCGATACCTCCGCGGCAAGGGCTTCTTCGACGCGACGCCGCTTGCCCTGATCCCAGAAGAGGCTGTCGAGGAGTTGATACGGTTTGCCAGCGCGGGCGCTGACTTCGAGCGCGATCTTGTAGGGACGGCGGGCGCGCAGGGCCTCAACCAGCGCGCGGGTGGCGTCAGGCATCGCCGCGCTGGAGAGCAGCGCGAGGAGCGAGGCGTCATCCTGGCCGGAGAGGCTGGCGCCAGTGATGGCCCCAGCGAGGATCGCTTCCTGTGTGGCGCGCAGCAGCATCGCCATCATCGCGCGGTTTGTGTGGTGCCAGTAGACGTTGTCGAACATCTCCTGCCGGGCGTGCAGCAAGGAGTTGAGCGGACTGATACCCTTGTCGCTGACACCCAGGCGCGGCCCTTCGGGGGTCATAATGACACGCAGGGAGCCAAGCAGCCGCGAGACGTCCACGCCGCCATACGGAACATTGCAGGCGCGGGCGTCGCGCGGGAGATAGTCAAGCTTGTCCACATCGAGCGGGCCGCTGAGCAGCCGCGTCA
>JAKAIY010000111.1 GCA_021814145.1 Chloroflexota bacterium | reverse complement strand
GCCGCGTAGCGCGCGTGCAGGTCATTCGCCGCGCGTAGCGCCTGCTGCGCCGAGGAAAAGACGCCCAATACCTCATCCCCACGCACCTCGACCAGTCGCCCACCCCAGCGCTCTATCGCCGCGTTGGCCTGCTCAGCGAAGCGCAGCGCCAGCGTCGCGGCGGCTTTGTCGCCGTGGCGGGCGGTGAACTGGGTATAGCCGCGAATGTCGGTGATTAGGAAAACGAAGATCGCCGCCGTCAGCGGGGCCGCGGCCGCCGCGGGGGCGCGGCCTGTCAGCGCGGCCACGACCGGCGAATCCAGCTCGGCGGATTCCGCGAACAGGTCCATCTCGTCGGAATCGAGCTTCAGGGCCTTGCCAAGCGCCCGCACCTTCTTCTCAGAGGGCGCGGGGCGCTTGCCTTCCTCTATCTCGCGCAAGGCGCTGGGCGCGATCTCGACCACAGCCGCGAGGTCCTCGATCGCCATTCCGCGCTGCGTGCGGTATTGACGCAGCAACTCGCCGAACCGGGGCAGCTGGCTGAGGACATCAGGCAACCCCATCTTCTTGCCCAGGTTCTTGAAGAATGCCACGTCTTCTCTCCTCGCCCTGGCTCAGCGCCATGAAGCCACTATTGTTTCTTCCAGTTGTGGACCGCCTCGATGTAGCGGATCGTGCCAGAGCGCGCGCGCATCATCACCGAGTGCGTGCGCGCGCCCGTCGCGCCGAAGCGCACGCCGCGCAGCAGATCGCCGCTGGTGATGCCAGTGGCCGCGAACGAGACATTATTGCCCGTCACCAGGTCGTCCACAGTGTAGATACGCCGCAGATCCACGCCGTCAGCCTGCAGCTTCTCGCGCTCGAGATCTGTACGCGGCCAGACGCGGCAGAGGATCTGCCCGCCGACACACTTCAGCGCCGCCGCCGCCAGCACCGCCTCTGGCGCGCCGCCGATGCCAATATACACGTCGGTTTCGAGATAGTCTTCCATCGCCGCGTGAATCGCCGCCGAAACGTCGCCGTCGGTGATCAACTGGATGCGCGCTCCAGCCGCCCGCACCTCCTTGATGATATCGTCATGGCGCGGACGGTCCAGTACCGTAACGGTCAGGTCAGGCACGCGGGTGCTCCGCGCGCGGGCGATGCGCTCCAGATTCTCCGCGATCGGCGCGTCCAGATCAATCACCTTCGCCGCCGCGCGCGAGACCGCCAGCTTTTCCATATAATACACGCCCGCCGGCGCCCTGAACATGGAGCCGCGATCGGCAGTGGCCACCACAGCGATCGCTCCCGGCAGCCCCTGCGCGGTGAGCCGCGTGCCATCCACCGGGTCCACCGCCACATCTACATCCGGCGGCAGGCCGTTGCCGACCTCCTCACCGATATAGAGCATCGGCGCCTCATCCTTCTCGCCCTCGCCGATCACCACCACACCATGCATATCCACGCCATCCAGCGCGGTCCGCATCGCGTCCACAGCGGCGCCGTCCACGGCGATTTTATCGCCGCGCCCCATAAAGCGTGATGCCGCGTAAGCCGCCGCCTCTGTCACGCGCACCAGTTCCAGACCAAGGTTGCGTTCTTTCGTCCCCGCCGGAGCGAACTGCTCGGGCGCGCGCGCCTGTGTGTTATTGGTTTTGTGCTCCTCGTTTGTCAAGCCAGGCCTCCTCATAACAGATAACTCACGGCGCGGAGCCGCTCGCGCGGCCAGTCTCCCACGCCATTGTGGGCCGAGCCCGCCACCGTTGGCGAGCGAAAAACAGCGCGCGCGCTGGCGCGATGCGCCTGTGCGCGTTCGCGTTCAGAAGATTGGGCGGCGCGGATTCACCCGGCAGTGCTCAGCGGTGAAAATCGCTTCGAGTTGCTGGACCGCCTCATCGAGGCGTCCCTCCCGGTTCACGATGATGTAGTCATAGGATGGCGCTTCAGCCATCTCGCGCTCGGCGTTCAACAAACGCAACGCCCGCTGCTCTGGGGAATCATGCCCGCGATTGTCCACGCGACGCGTCAGCGTCTCTAGCGACTCTGGCGCCACAAAGACAAAAATCGCGCCATTCACCTTCTCGCGGATCGTCTTGGCGCCCTGCGGGTCAATTGTCAGGATCACATCCTGCCCCGCCTCCAGCCGCTCACGCGCCATCGGCGCCGGCACCCCATACCAGTTGCCATGCACTTCGGCATGCTCCAGCAGCTCGCCCCGCGCGATCATAGCGTGGAACTGCTCCGCTGTGCGGAAGTGGTAGTGAACGCCGTCAACCTCCCCGGGGCGAGGGCGCCGCGTCGTCACCGTTACCATCACATGGCCCGGCCAGCCGCGCTCTACCAGCCGTCCCGTCAGGGTGGTCTTGCCTACGCCCGATGGCCCCGACAGCACGATCAGCAGTGGCGTTGGTGGCTCGGCCAGCCGCTCGAAAATGGACAAGAGAGAAACCCTTCCCGCCACTATGCGCCGCGGTCCGCGCGGCGATTCCGCCGCGTCATACCACAAGCGCGTGTTATATACTAAACGCCCGTGCGCAAGCGCCCGGGTTCCTGTTAAAAAGCCCTGTTAGGATTTCAATGCGATCATGAGCGCCACAACGCCCCCACAGCTTGACGCCCTCACCCTGGCCGCGCTAGCGGACGAGCTGCGATCCGTCCTGGGGGGCGCCCGCGTGGACGATGTGATCCAACCGGCCCCTCATTCTATCGCATTCCAGCTCTGGGGTGGCGGACGCAACCGCTGGTTGATCGTTTCCGCCCATCCCCAGTTCGCCCGCATCCATCTGACCGGCGAAAAACCCCGCAAGCTTGCCACCGAACCGCCGCCCTTCGTCATGCTGCTGCGCAAGCATCTGGAGGGCGCGCGCCTGGTCGCCGTGCGCCAGCCCGTATGGGAGCGCGTGATCGAGCTGGGCTTTGGGCGTGGGCCAGAGGTCGCGGCGGGCGAGGCGTCCACCTGGCTGATCGCCGAGATCATGGGTCGTTTTAGTAATATCATCCTGACCAGCTCAGAGCGCGTTATCCTGGGCGCCTTGCGGCTGGCCACCGCCGAGGCCAATCAGTACCGCGTCATCCTCCCACGCGAGCCGTACCGCGACCCGCCACCGCAGACCCGCACGCTGGCGGGCGCGACGCTCCCACAAATACCACCCACAGATGTCACCGCGAATGACCTGCTCGACGCCGCGAAAGACGCGCTCGCCACGCGCGCCATCAGCCCGGAGCCCGCGCGGGGCGGCAAGGGCAAGCGCGCCGCCGCGCCGCCAACCGTCGCCGCAATCGTCGCCGCGCACGTCTTCGGCTTCGGGCGCGAGCTGGGACGCGAGGTGGCGGCCCGCGCTCTGGGCGACCCCGACGCGCTGGCGGAGAACACCAGCGCGCTGGACTGGGAGGCGGTGGCTCGCGAGGCGCGCGCGCTGGCGACCCTGGCCACCGACCGCTCCTGGGCGCCCATGCTGGTCTTCGCGCCCGGTGAGGAGAGCGACGAGGGCGAGCGGCCTGTCGCCGTAACTGTCTATGACCCGCGACAGTACCCAGCGAGCTACCGGCGCGAGCGGGTGGACAACCTCAATGACGCGCTGGCGCGACTCTACGCCGGGGCGGAGTGGCGCGCCGAGCTGGAACAGGCGAAGGGCGACTTGCGGCGCATTTTGCAGACCCAGCGCGACCGCTGTCTGCGCAAGGCGGAGGCGCTGCTGGCGGAACAGGCGGCGCTTGATGAGACACAGCGCCTGCGGCGCGAGGCCGACGCGCTGCTCGCCTTCCAGGCGGATGTCCCTCCCAACGCGCCCAGTGTCACTCTGACCGATGTCTGGGCGGAAGAGAGCGGCGCGACGATCACTATCGCCCTCGACCCACGATACTCCGCCATCGAGAACGCCAACCGCCGCTACACACGCTACCACAAGCTCCAGCGCGCGGGGGCGCTGCTGCCGGAGCAGATCGAGGTCAACCAGATCGAGCTGACGCAGATTGAGCAACTGCTGACCGATCTGGCCCTGGCCGAGACGGCGGCTGATGTCTCACTTGTCCGCTCCGAGGTGGCCGGAGTGGGCTACATCCGGGGCGGAATCGAGGCGCGCAGACTGGAGAAGGAGCGACGGCTGAAGGGTGGCAGGAAGGGCAAGATGGGCAAGGGCGGCAAGCCCATCCAGCCGCGCGCCCCTGATGGCGGCCAGCCCTTGCGGCGGCGGCTGAGCGAAGGCTTGATCGCGCTGGTCGGCAAGAACAGCCGCCAGAATGAGGAGATTACTTTCCACCAGGCGGGCCCCAACGACCTCTGGCTGCACATCCGGGGCGCCGCTGGCTCGCATGTGATCCTCAAGACGGGCGGGCGGCCCGCGCCGGAGGAGGCGCTGCGCGAGGCGGCGGCGCTGGCGGCGTGGTACAGCCAGCTACGGACCGAGCGCGACGTCCAGGTGGACTACACCGAGGCGCGCTACGTCCGCCACATGAAGGGCGGTGGCCCCGGCATGGTCACCTATGAGCGCGAGCGCGCCATCCGCGTCGCCCCCGCCGACGCAGGCGAGCCAGCGAAGTAGCGGGCGCCTCCACCAGGTGGCCCGTCAATCAGCCAGCAAGGGAAGCGGCGCGCCACGCGGGCGCTTGAGGCCAGGCGGCGCGTGGAAGGTCTTTTCGTCGGGAATTACGTCTTCCGTCTCGACGGTGAAGCCGCTGGCGCTCAGCGCGTCCAGACAGGCTTGCGTGGACCGGCATGAGACAAGAAGGCGCAACCTCTCTGCGCCGGGCATGGTGGCGAGGCCGCGCCCGAAGTCCGTCAGCGCGCCCTTCTTCCCCAGCGCATGGATGAAGGCGGGATGCGTGACCGCCGCGAGCAAGCGCGCGAGCGTCTATGCGGGCAGACCAATCATCGCGGCCCACCTCTGACAGCAAGCAGTATAGCGCGCCCGCGACGCACTCTGAGAGATATACGCTGTGACCCAATTCACATTTTCTACTTGACGGAATCCAGTACACTAGGCAAGCCTACCTAAGGCCAAACGCGACGGAGCGTACATAGAGCTGGCGCTTTGAGGAGAGGCATGCATGCAAGGTATATGGCGCATTCGCGCGCTGACGCCTATCATTGCGCTCACCCTGGCGCTGGCGGGCTGCGCGGCGCAATCATCACCCGCGCCCAAGGGCGTCAGCGCGACCGCGACACCTGCGCCAGCCGGCCCGGCCACCGCGACCCCGTGGTCCGCTGGCCCCGGCGCCTGGCAGCCAGCCACGAACTGCCAGAGCATGCCCGCGAGCTATCAGACGTCCTACGGGGCCGGCGTGAACCCGCCAGAGCAAGGCTCAGCGACCACCGTCAGCTTCGTCAGGACGGACAATTGCGGCGCGACGGTGAAGAGCCTCACGCTGCCCAGGCTCACGGGCGTCGTCTACAACACCAACGTTTCACAACTCTCGATCTTCGCCAGCCCGATCAACACACAGGTCGCGTTCCTGACCATCCAGACCAACCTCATCATCGGCAGCCCGGCCTGCTCCACACCCGCTGGCGCGACCGCCATGCTGCACGGCGGAATTGACGCCACGCCCGCATCCAGCTACGTCTGCCAGTTGCAACTCGTGACCAGCGACGGCGGCGTGACCTGGCGGCCGCTCAGCCTGCCCGTCCCCGGCGTGCTGGGCGAGATTTCACCCGAGCGCAACGACTCGCTGGAACTGATGGGACAAGTCCGCGCGCAGGGTTCCCGCCTGTATGGCGTGGTGACGAATGTGGGCCTTGGTTCCAGCGCGCCGGTTCCTCCAGGCCGGCTGGTGGCCAGTGACGATGGCGGAGTAACCTGGAAGCTGGCCGATACTGCGCTAGCGGCGCAGGGCCTGGGTATCTGGGACTTCGCGCCTACTCCTTCCGGCTCGACGGTGTATGTCACCGTCGAGCCGGTCAATGATCCCGCCCAGCAGCCTCCAACCTATGGGGCGACGCTGTCGGTGTGGAGCAGCCCAGATGGAGGCGTGACCTGGAAACGCGAGAGCGACGCGCCCGGAGCCACGTCGGGCGTCCTGGTCTCGGGCATGGTGGCTGGTATGGAAGCCAATGGTCAACGCTCCGTCTATCTGATGATCAGCCAGAAGAACACCATATCCATCGTGGGCAGTCTGAATGATGGCGCGACCTGGCAAGGCGACGGAAGCCTGTCCTACACCACTCCTGGCGGTGGCATGATGGGCCACTCCACCTTTGTCGGAACGCTACCCGATGGCTCCGTAGTGGTGATCAACCCGTATGGGGGCGCGCCGATCATGGCATGGACGCCCGGCTCGCCACCGCGCGCGGTGGCCGCGCCGACATCGCTTTTCCCTTACTGGGACCCTGTCTTTCAGCGGCAGGGTGGAGCGGTCTATATGTGGCTGGAAGGCGAGCAAGGTGGTCCAGGCCTGCAAATCCGCTACACCCAACTGCTGCTGTAACCAGCCGCCGGGCGATTCACCGCCCCACCGTTACCGCCAGGCGCTCGCCAGAGTGTATGTCTGTGTATGATGGTGAGCGCCCACGAGGGCGAAATGGTGAAGGGCTTGAGGAGCATGCGATCAGGAGCGCCAGTCCTGGGATGGGATCCCGGCCGCTTGATACTACGCGCCGCCGGGTGGCTGAGCCTGGCAAGCGCACGCGCCAGCGATGATCTGCGCGCTGGCGAGGCGCGAGCGGATCTGTCGCGTGACGAGGACGGAGAGATGGCGAATGGCGGCGCGCCACACGCGCCCCTCGCCCCTGCCACCTTCGAACCGTTCTTCCGCGAGCACGAACGCGCCGTCTACGCCTGCCTCTGGCGGCTGACCGGTGATGCGCAGGTCGCGCGCGATCTGACGCAAGAGACCTTCCTGCGGGCATGGCGCCACTTCGAGCAGGCGCAGAGCTATGAGCGTCCGCTCGCCTGGCTGCTGCGCATCGCTACCAATCTGGCTTTCTCCAACTACCAGCGCGCATCCTCACGCCACGCCATCTCCACTGAGGCGTTAACCGACGCCGACACCCCCTCACGCAGCGACCCCATGCGTGGGTTGGCGGAGCGCGACCTGGTGCAGCGCACGCTGCTGGAACTGCCATCCAACCAGCGCGCGGCGCTCGTCCTGCGCGAGGTCTACGGCTTTAGCTGCGAGGAGATTGGCGGCATGCTCGGCGTCAGCCGCGACGCGGTCAAGATGGCGCTCTTTCGCGGGCGGGAAGGCTTCCGCCGCCGCTATCTGGGGAAGGTGGACGCCCAATGAGCGAAGACAGCCGCCAGCGACCCGACGCGCTCGCCTGCCCCAATGGTGTCCAGCCGGAGACACTCTCCGCCTGGCGCGATGGCCTGCTGCCGCTCGACCAGGCGGCCCGATTTGAGCGCCACACTCCGGGCTGTCTGGCCTGCCGCGAGCGCCTGCGCGACTATGACGCTGCCGCGTCCGCCCTCGCTAGCCAGGTCATCCCGCGTCCTGGCGCTGATCTCTGGCCCGGCGCGCGTGACGCCATCGAGCGTGAGATGCGTGGCGCTGCGGGCGGAAACGCACGGCGCGCGCTCCACCTGCCACGTGGGCTGGCGCTGGGCGGGCTGGGCGCGGGAATCGCGGCGTTGCTGCTCGTGGCGCTTTTCGCAGGGCTGCTCATCAGCCACAAGCCAGGCCGCCCAACACTCGCGGCCACGCCCGGCGCGACACAGACCGAAACGGCGATAACCACCGCAACCACCACGTCGCCGGACAGCAAATGGACTGCGGTCACGGACCTCAACACGGTGGCGACGATCGCGCCCGCCCAGCTACGCACGCGGTTCAAGGCGTTCGCGGGGCAAACATCGAAGACGACGCCGCCCGAAATCTGGGTGCGCCGCTCAGATGACTACGGCGTCACGTACCATGATGTCTCGCTGCCGCCGATCCCTGGTGGCGCGACCGCTACCAACATCACTTTCCTGGAAGGCGCGCAAAGCCCGCTGAACCCCAGCGTCTACTTCCTCACGGCCCAGACCCAGACACGCTGTACTGGCGGCCCGTGCCAGTACCAGTACGTGACGATGGATGGCGGCGCGACCTGGCGGGCGCTCAACCTGCCCGCGCATGGATTACTGGGTACGGAGAGTGTGTCAGGCACGGGGATATTTGCGCAGGGACAGCGTCTCTACGGCGTCGTCACAGACATTGTCCTCAATTCCAGCGGCGTCGTGCCGCCGGGACGGCTGGTCGTCAGCGACGACGGCGGCGCGACGTGGTCAGTCGCGGATGCGGCGATCTTCGCGGCGAACCAGTGGATCTACAACGTCGCGCCCACGCCTGGAAACGCGACGGTCTTTGCGCTCGCTGGACAAAACTTCGGCGCCGGACTTCCCGCGCACACCCCGGCGCTCAGTGTCTGGCGCAGCGACAACGCGGGCGCGACGTGGACGCAGGAAGGGCCGCTGCCGGGCGCCTACGCGCTCGGCGTGGAGGCGGCGGTGAACCCCACGACCGGGAAGCCCACACTCTACGCGCTGGTTGGCGACGCGAGCGACGACTTCCACCTCTACGCCAGCAGCGACGGCGGCGCGACCTGGCCCGCGACCTACGACTTCCACCAGGGCCGCGACCTGAGCGCGCCCAACGCCTTCCCCGGCCTGATCGGGACGTTCGCCGATGGCGCGGTGGCCATCGCCAGCTACGACTATTCGACGCTGGCGTGGGACCCCACAACCGGTACACCGGTGACCATCTTCCCCGCGCCGCCCAGCGGGGTCTTCATCCAGTCGGAAATCCTCACGCCGCCAAATAGTCTGGGCGTTGAGTATATATGGATCGTCAGCCAGGATAGCCAGGGCAACACCGTCTACTACTATACGAGCGCCCAGTAGCGCGCGGAACAAGGATCGCGCGCCACTAGGCTGCCCGCTTCACGGCGTCGTGATGGTAATGCTCTGGATCTCCGTGGCCATGTTCGCGTTGATCAGCACTAAACGGCCAGGCGATGTGGGCAGATCACACTTGACGGTCCCCACGAACGCGGTGTTGATCTGATACGAGACATATTGTCCCTCGACGGTTATGTAGTACGTGCGGGCGCTCGTGCCTGGCGTGTAGTCATTGGTAGAGAATTCCGCCGTGTTTGTCGCGGAATAGAGTTCCGCGAAACTATGGAAATTGCGCTCGATGCAGGTGATAGAGGCGAAGTACACGGCTTTTCCCGCTCTCGTCTCACCTTTCAGACCATACTGGTTGCCGCAGGCCTGGGGACCGCCGCGTATCGCGTTGACCTTGAGCGCGATCGCGACCGTATAGTTGGTCACGGTCGGTGTATACGGAATCACGAGCGGCT
Organism: Chloroflexota bacterium; assembly: GCA_021814145.1. Classification (GTDB taxonomy): domain Bacteria; phylum Chloroflexota; class Ktedonobacteria; order Ktedonobacterales; family JADMIN01; genus JAKAIY01. The sequence continues at coordinate 3,830 of JAKAIY010000111.1, read as the reverse complement.
CTGCGCCGGCGCCATCGTTGGATAGCCCGGAAGAGGAGAGGCGCCACCCCGGAGCCAGCGTCCACTGGCTCGCATCGCGGCTCCAGTCCGTCTGATAGATAACCCTGGGAATGGGAGTGGGCGAAGGGGTCGCGGTGGCGGCGGGGCGACTCACGCTGGCGCTCCCGGCGTCACAGCCCGCGATGGATAGCGACAGCGCCAGAAAGATTGAGAGGGTTAGCAGGGGGCCACGCGCGCGTATTATCTGGTTCACCATGTGCGCTCTCTCAGGCAAGCGAAACGAAATCCGGACCGCCTCACCCATATCTGGCGGGTTCTTCATGATGACGCCAGATAACGCCCGCCGAAAAGCGTGTATTGCAAAAGTCATCGAAACTCGCCTTACGCCTGAATCAGCGGTGGCGCCAAAGTCGCTCTCGCGACCCACAGGCGCGTTACAATCAGGCGAGCGTCTCCAGTTCGTCAGTACCGCGCGGTTGTGGCGCTTGGGGCGCGTCGTATACTCTATGCGAGAGGCCCCAGACAGGCCGGATGGAGAGAAAAAGCGCCGCGCCGGTGTCGCGCGGTGAAGATAAGAGGTTGGGGCGCATGCGCATTACCACGTTGGGGCAGGCGGGGCTGTTCGTGGAAGCGAAGCAGGGCAGCGTACTCTGCGATCCGTGGTTCAATCCCGCTTATTACGCTTCCTGGTTCCCGTTCCCCAGCAACGAGCATCTTGACCCACAGACGCTCGCCAACCCGACGTTCCTCTATATCTCGCACTTGCACTACGACCACTTTGACCCGCAATTTCTGCGAGAGCATGTCTCCAAAGAGGCGACAGTCCTGCTGCCCGCCTACCCACTCGACCTGCTGGAGCGCGAGCTCCGCAAGATCGGCTTTACAAAGTTCATCAAGACGAAGAACTATGAATGGCTCGAGGCGGGCGGCCTGCGGTTCATGACCGCCGCCTCCGTCGCGCCGACCGACGGGCCGTTGGGCGATTCGGGTCTTGTGATTGATGATGGCGAGACGCGCGTCTACGACCAGAACGACTCGCGCCCGGTGGACCTCGACACGCTGATAGCGGCTGGCCCCTACGACGCGCACTTCCTCCAGTACTCTGGCGCCATCTGGTATCCGATGGTCTATCTATACCCGCCAAAAATGATGGAGGCGCTGGGACGCAAGAAGCGCGAGAACGAGATGGCGCGCGCGTTGCGCTATGTGGACGAGATTGGCGCCACGTATGTTATCCCTTCCTCTGGGCCGCCATGCTTCCTGGATGACGAGCTGTTCCACCTCAATGACTTCGACCGGGACCCGGCCAACACCTTCCCCGATGAAGCGGTATTTCTGGAGTACATGGAGGCCAACGGACGCAACAACGGGCGGCTGATGATCCCCGGCACAGCGATCGAGTTGGCGCCAGGCGGATGCGATATCATCCATGACCGGCCTGAGGCGGAGGTAGCGGCTATCTTCACCGATAAGCGCGCGTATCTGGAGGCCTACAAGGCGCGGCAACAGCCCCGGATTGACGCTATCAAGGCGTCATGGCCGCGTGGGCAGGTGGACATCCTGGCCTCAATCAAGGAATGGTTCGAGCCGCTGATCCAGGCCGCCGATATCACGTCGGTGGGAATCAACGGGCGCGTGCTGCTCGACTGCGACACGGTGGGCGTCGTGCTGGACTTCCAGCGGCGCGAGGTCTATGAGTGGCGCGGTGGGGAATGGGAGTACCGTCTGCACGTCAAGCCGGAGCTGATCGAGTCGGCGATTGTCCGCCACCAGGAGGACTGGATCAATGACCTGTTCCTCTCCTGCCGCTTCGAGGCCGAGCGCAAAGGCGCCTACAACGAGTACGTCTACAACTTTTTCAAATGCCTGACGCTGGAGCGACTGCAGTACGCCGAGGGCTACTACGCCGAGAAGGCGCATGAGAGCCAGTTCTTCGAGGCGGAGGGCTACCGCATCCAGCGCCGCTGCCCGCACCTGCGCGCCGACCTGACGCGCTTCAGCCATATCGAGGATGGCGTCCTGACTTGCACGCTCCACGGCTGGCAGTTTGAGCTGGAGAGCGGAACGTGCCTGACCTCCGACGACCGCAAGATCTTCGCCCAGCGGCTGGACGGCAGCGGCGACGCGTCGCAGGGTGGCAGCCTGCCCGCCAGCGCCGACCTGCGCGCCTACCGCGACGACAGCCGCCTGATCCGCGATCGCTGCGGCCACTGCTGGTATAACCCCAAGCGCAAGATTTAGGGCCGCCGGATGAGCGCGGACGAACGGGCGACGGGCGAACCTGATACGGCGCTGCTCGCCGCCCTGCGCGCGGGCCTAACCCAGGCGGCGGACCCCAGCCAGGCCGAGCCGATGCGCGCCTACATGAAATCGGCGCTGCCATTTCTGGGAGTGAAATCCCCTGAGGTACGGCGGGTCTGCCGCGCGGTGTTCGCCGCTCATCCACTCACCAGCTTCGCACGGTGGGAGGCGACCATCCGCGCGTTGTGGCGCGAGGCGCGCTACCGCGAGGAGCGCTACGCAGCCATCGCGCTGGCGGGATACCGGCGCTATCGTGACTACCAGACGCTGGACGCGCTACCATTGTATGAAGAGATGATCGTGAGCGGCGCCTGGTGGGACCTGGTGGACGCGCTGGCGATCCACCAGATCGGCGGGCTGCTGCGGCGCTATCCGGAGCGGATGCGCGCGACCATCCTCGCCTGGAGCCGCGATGCGAATCTCTGGCGCCGGCGCGCGGCGATCCTCTGCCAGAACAGCCTCAAGGCGGCGACAGATGAAGCGCTGCTCTTCGCTTGCATCGAACCGAACCTGGACGCCAGTGATTTCTTTATCCGCAAAGGGATCGGCTGGGCGCTGCGCGAATACGCCAAGACCAGCCCCGACGCCGTTCTCCGGTTCGTGCGTGAGCATGCCTCAGAGATAAGTCCGCTCACCCGGCGCGAGGCGCTGAAACATCTGGGCGGCGCGCCCTGACCTGGAATTGGAGGATGCCATATGACCACGCCCGCCGAGGGGCTGCCGCTCGTCCACCTCGTTCGCCCGCCCCTGGTCGCGCCGCCGGAGGGGCGAAAGCCGCCGCTGCTCTCGCTGGCGCATGGAGTCGGCAGCAACGAGCGTGACCTGTTCACACTCGCGGACCAGCTTGATCCGCGCTTCGTCGTGGTCAGCGCGCGGGCGCCGCTGACGCGCGGGCCAGATTCCTACGCCTGGTTCAATGTCCAGTTCCTGCCCACTGGCTTCGTCATCACGCCCCAGCAACTCGACGACAGCCGCAAGCTCTACGCCGAGTTCGTCATCGCCGCCGCGCAGGCTTACGAGGCTGACCCGGCGCGTATCTACACGCTCGGCTTCAGCCAGGGGGCGATCATCTCGCTGGTGACGGCGCTCTCCTACCCCAGGGTTTTCGCGGGTGTGGTCGTTCTATCGGGGCGCATCCCGCCAGAAGCGGAGCCGTGGCTGGCCAGCCCGGAGGAAACCGCCGGGCTGCCGGTCTTTGTGTCGCATGGAATCTACGATAGCGTAATCGGCGTCGAGTACGCCCGCGCGGCCCGCGCCACGCTGGAGCGCCAGCGGGTAGACCTCAGCTACCACGAATACCGCGCTAACCACCAGATCTCACCGGAGATGTTCAGCGACCTGACGGCCTGGCTCGCGGCGCGCCTGGAGAGCGGGCCAGCCCACCCCGCCGCGGGCTAGCCAGCGGCCTGCTCCTGGGCGAAGCCCCAGTCCAGCAGCGCCCGCGCGTCGCTCACCCGCGCCGCGTCCGTCGGCTCCCCCAGCAGCACCCCCACCAGCAGCCGTCCGTTCCGCTCGGCCGTCACCGCCAT
>JAKAIY010000110.1 GCA_021814145.1 Chloroflexota bacterium | reverse complement strand
GCTCGCACCAAGCGTTCTTTCAGATCGGTCGAATAGGCGCGCATGCCGCTCTATCCCGCATCACTCGTGCCTGTCTCTGCTTTTCGTAAGTTGCTCTAGAACCGTGGTTCAGCGCGTTTCCCAGACAGGCTGCGCTCCTTGCGCGTTCGCTCACGCGCGGTCGTAGGATTAGACAAACGTGACAGCGCCCTGAACACTGCCAGCAGTCATCAGAGGGGCGCCTCGCAGCCGCGCGTTTCCAATCGCCTGGCTCGCGCAGCGACAGCAGCCGCAAAGGAGTGTCAGCCGCCATGAGCAAGCCCAGCGTCTATGTTGCCCGGCGCATCCCCGATCAGGGACTGGAGCTCATCCGCGATGTCTGTGATGTGACTGTCTGGCAGGAGGAGCTACCGCCGCCGCGTGAGGAGCTCTTGCGTCAGGCGCGCGACTGTGACGGGCTGGTGAGCCTGCTGACGGACACGATTGACGGCGATTTGCTGGACGCCTGCCCGCGGCTGCGGGTGGTAAGCAACATGGCCGTTGGCTACGACAACATTGACGTGGCGGCGGCGACGGCGCGCGGCGTGCTGGTGGGCAATACCCCAGGCGTGCTCACCGAGACGACCGCCGACTTCGCCTTCGCGCTGCTGATGGCGGCGGCGCGGCGCGTGGTCGAGGGCGTGGACTACGTGCGCGCGGGCCAGTGGCGGACGTGGGGGCCCCTGCTGCTGCTGGGCGTGGACGTCCACCACGCGACGCTTGGCCTCATCGGGCTGGGGCGCATCGGCCAGGAGATGGCCAGGCGCGCCCGTGGGTTTGACATGCGCGTGCTCTACTGCGCGCCACACCGGCAGGAGGAAGTGGAGCGCGAGTTGGGCGTGACCTACGCGCCGCTCGATGACCTGCTCGCCCAGACCGATTTCGTCAGCATCCATACGCCGCTTACACCCGAGACGCGCCACCTGATGAACCGCGCACGCTTCGCCCTGATGAAGCCGTCCGCCGCGCTGATCAATACGGCGCGTGGGCCGGTGGTGGAGACGGAGGCGCTGGTGGAGGCGTTGCGTTCCGGCCAGATCGCCTACGCCGCGCTGGACGTGACCGACCCGGAGCCGCTGCCGGCCGATCACCCGCTGGTATCGCTGCCCAACTGCATCGTGACGCCGCACATCGCCAGCGCCAGCCGCGCCACGCGCGGCAAGATGGCCGAGATCGCCGCGCGCAATCTCATCGCGGGCCTGAACGGAGAGCCTCTGCCCGCTGGCCTCAACAATGAGGCCCTTGGGGCTGGCCGCAACGCCCTGCCGCGCGCATGGTGAGCAGGCCGCGCGTCTATACCAGCCGAGGGAAACGCTCGGCCTCAAGCTTATCCGCCGCCGCAAGCTCGGCGGGCAGCCAGGTGGCGGGTGCGAGGCGGGCGTTGTGGCGGGCGCGCAGCTCACGCTCGACGGCGGCGATGACGCGCCTGGGGGAATAGCGACGCCCGGCGGCTTCGTCCAGGCCGATGGCGGCGCAAGCGAGGCGGGCGGTGAGCGCGCCGCGCCCGGTGGGCGTCTCCGCCAGCAGCGTGGCCAGGGCCGAGGCGTCGAAGCGCAGGTAGACGCCTATCTGGTAGAGCGCTCCGGCGCGGCGGCGGAGCTGGCACAGCCCGACGAGCTTGCGCGGCTCGGCGCCGCTGACGACCTCCCAGGGCGAGAGTGTGCCGTAGCAGGCCAGCCGTAGCGGGTCGTCGCGCTCCAGCGATGGGATGGCGCGCACCGCCGCCGTCGGGAGCGCGCGGGCGCCGGTCGCGCCGAGGCGGCGCAGCGCGGCGGCCCACAGCTCGCCAATCCACTCGTAGGCGCGGACGACATCCGTCGTGGCGAGCGGGTGCGTGTGGGGCAGGGCGATGTCGAGGCTGAGCAGCGTCTCGTCCACCAGCACCGCTGTACCGCCAGAGGCGCGCTTGTAGAGCGCGGTGGCTTGCGCCGCTAGCGCCGCGCGGTCGGCGGCGTCCTCGCGCTGGCCGTTGCCCAGGACCAGCGCGCGCTCCGCCGTGATGTACCACCGCAGCGCCGGGACGCCTGTTTCCGCCAGCGCCGCCAGCATGCCCTCGCTGAGCGCGAACTGCCGCCCCATCGGCGCATCGGAGAACGGCAGCCGCCGCCAGGTATCCGCGCGTGTCATAGGAACTCCGCTAGCAATGCCGGGAGGTCGCGCAGCCACGCCGCGCCTTCCTCGCCCCCGTATTCAGTGATGAACTGGGCGGAATAGCTGGGGATGTCAGCGCTGGTGGTCGTGTCGGGCTCCATGCTACCCTCGCCGCGCGCCGGACTGGAGGGCGCGGAAGAAGGCGCCGCCCGCAGCGACCCGCTCGCCTGGCGAGGCGGCGTCCACAGCGTTGAGCAACGCGCTGGCGACCACCGCGCCATCGGCCATCGCTCCGATCCGCGCGACATGCTCCGGGCGGGAGACGCCGAAGCCGACGGCTAAGGGGAGACTGGTCGCCGCCCGCACGCGCGCCAGGAAGGCGGGCAGCTCTTCGGGCAGGTCGGCGCGCGCCCCGGTGACGCCGCTGAGCGAGACGCAGTAGATGAAGCCACCGCCTGTCTTGCCAGCCGCCTCAGCTACCTGGGCGATGCGCGCGTCGGGACTGGTTGGCGTCACCAGGAAAATGAGCTCGATGTCGCGCGCGGCGGCGGCGCTGCGCAGCGGCTCCGCCTCCTCCGGCGGCAGGTCGGGGACGATCAGGCCGGAGACGCCTGACTGCGCGGCCTCCGCGCAGAAGCGCGCCAGCCCATAGGCGTAGAGTGGATTGTAGTAGCCCATCAGGACGAGCGGCGTCGGTATGCGCGCATGGACCCGCGCGGCGAGCCGCAGCGCCTTGCCCAGCGTCATGCCGTTCTCCAGCGCGCGCTGGCTGGCGTGCTGGATGGTCGCGCCGTCGGCCAGCGGGTCAGAGAAGGCGACGCCTAGCTCGATCACGTCCGCGCCGGCCTCGCCCAGCGCCACCGCCAGCGCTTCGCTGGTCGCCTCGTCGGGGTAGCCCGCCATGACATATGGAACCAGCGCCACGCGGCCCTCAGCCCGCGCCCGCGCGAAGGCCGCCGCGATTGGCGCGCTGGTCTGGGTCGCTTTGCTCATATCGTCTCCTGTCCCCGCTTCTGGATGCTCGATCACGCTGCGCTATGCCCCGCACTCGCCGCCCGTTCCGTCACCGCCGCGCTCAGTTGAACTGTTTCGCCCGCTAGAGGGTGACATTCAACGCGGCGGCGACGGTGTTGATGTCTTTGTCGCCGCGCCCGGAGAGATTGACAATGACCACCTGATCGGAGCGTAGCTCGCCCGCTTCGCTCATCGCCAGCAGGTGCGCGACGGCATGCGAGGACTCCAAGGCGGGGATGACGCCTTCATCTTCGCACAGGATCTGGAACGCCCGCAGCGCGGCGGCATCATCGGCCGCGACGTAGCTGGCGCGGCCCGTCGCCTTCAGGTAGCTGTGCTCAGGCCCGACGCCGGGATAGTCCAGCCCGGCGGAGATGCTGTGCGTCTCGATCACCTGGCCGTCCTCGTCCTGCAGGAGATAGCTGAGCGCGCCGTGCAGCACGCCGGGGCGGCCCGCCACCAGCGTCGCGCTGTGCTTGCCGGTGGCCACGCCGGAGCCGCCAGCCTCCACGCCGATCAGCCGCACGCCCGCGTCGCCGGCGAAGGGATGGAACATTCCAATCGCGTTGGAGCCGCCGCCGACGCAGGCGATCACTAGGTCGGGCAGGCGTCCCTCGGCTTCCAGGACTTGCGCGCGCGCCTCGCCGCCGATGACCGACTGGAAGTCACGCACGATGCGCGGATAGGGGTGCGGGCCAACCGCCGAGCCGATGATGTAGAAGGTCGTGGCGACGTTCGTCACCCAGTCGCGCATGGCCTCGTTGATGGCGTCTTTCAGGGTGCGGCTGCCGCTGGCGACGGGCCGCACCTCGGCGCCGAGCAGCTTCATGCGGAAAACGTTGAGCGACTGGCGGTGGATATCCTCCTCGCCCATGTAGACGACGCACTCCATGCCAAGCTTGGCGCAGACCGTGGCGGTGGCGACGCCGTGCTGCCCGGCGCCCGTCTCGGCGATGACGCGGCGCTTGCCCATGCGCTGCGCCAGCATGCCCTGGCCGAGCGCGTTGTTGATTTTGTGCGCGCCGGTGTGCGCCAGGTCCTCGCGCTTGAGGTAGACGCGCGCGCCAACCCGCGCGGAGAGCCGCCGGGCGAAGTAGAGCGGTGTTGGGCGTCCGGTGTAGGTCCGTTCCTGCTCGCGCAGCTCGGCGGTGAAGGCGTCATCGTGGCGGGCGCGCTCGTACTCGCGCTCCAGCTCGTCGAGCGCGGCCATCAGGCTCTCCGGGGCGAAGCGCCCGCCAAACTCGCCGTAGCGCCCGCGCGCATCGGGGTAGACGCCGTGCTGGTAACCAGGCGCCGCCGCTATCGCGCGGGTGGCCGCCTTCGCCGCCTTGCCTGTCCTCGCCGTCTGTGTCCGTTGAGCCATCGTCTCGCCTTCGCCTTCCAGAATATCAGGGTTGAGTGGTCGCGCCACGCGCCGCCGCGATGAAGGCGCGTATCTTGTCGTGATCTTTCGCTGGCCCGCCAGGGCCAATGGATTCAACGCCACTGCTGACATCTACGCCGCGCGGCCCGGCTACCTCCAAGGCCTCCGCTACGTTCGCGGGAGTAAGGCCGCCGGCCAGGATGACTGGCCAGTTGCTCGCCACCAGCCGCGCCTGCTCCCAATCGCCCATCACACCGGAGCCGCCGTAGCTATCGGGCGCCGCCGCGTCGAGCAGGAGTGTGACGCCGGCCAGGATGTATTCTTCGAGCAGGGATGTGTACCGCGCATCGTGGGCGCGAACCGCCTTGATGACTGGCAGCCCTGTTCGCTGCGCGAGCCGCGCGCAGCGCTTCGCTGGCTCGTCGCCGCTTAGCTGTATAGCCGCGAGGCCAACCCGCTCCGCGACCTCCGCGATCTGGCTCAGCGGCGTGTTGACGAAGACGCCGATGGGGGCAGGGCGTGGCTCACCGGGAGGCGGCAGCGCGGCGACGATCTCAGCGGCGCGCTCAGGCGTGAGCAGGCGATGGGCGGGGGCCATCGGCGCGAAGATCAGGCCGATGGCGTCCGCGCCCGCCTCCGCCGCGACGCGCGCCTGCTCTGGCTCCGCCAGCCCGCAAATTTTCACAAATGGGCGCTTCGTCCCGGCGAAGAGCGCCGCCGTCGCGCCTCCCGGCGCGGTCGAGAGCTTGCGCGCCTTGATTTCAGGGTCCGCCGCGCGCATCAGCGCCTCGCCTACGAGAATGGCGTCGGTGCCCCAGACCCGCGCGTGCGCTGCGCCCAGCCGGTTATTCACGCCGCTCTCGGCGACGAAGACGCGGTCCGCTGGAACGAGCGGCCGCAGCTCTCGAACGACCGCCGTATCCACCGCGAAGGTGCGCAGGTCGCGGCTGTTGACGCCGATGACGCGCGCGCCCAGCGCGACGGCCCGTTCGACCTCCGCCGCGTTGTGCGCCTCGACCAGCGCCTCCATCCCCAGTGAGCGGATAAGGCCCAGCAGGTCCGCCGCGAGCGCGTCATCCAGCATCGCCAGGATCAGCAGCGCGGCGTCAGCTCCCGCCGCTCGCGCCTCGTAGACCTGGTACGGGTCGAGCAGGAAGTCTTTGCGCAGGAGGGGCAGGCTGACAGCAGGGCGCACGACGGCGAGATGCTCCAGCGAGCCGCGGAAGAAGCGCGGCTCGGTCAGCACACTGATCGCCGCCGCGCCGCCCGCCGCATAGGCTCGCGCCAGCGCCACCGGATCGAAGCGCTCCGCCAGCAATCCCTTCGAGGGGGAGGCGCGCTTGATTTCGCCGATCAGCCGCGCGGGACCGTTTGGCGCGGGCCGCAGCGCGGCGGCGAAGTCGCGCGGCGCGGGCGCGTCAGCCGCGCGGGCGCGTAGCTTGTCGAGCGGCGTTCGCGCCTGGCGGACGGCAAGCTCTTCGCGCGTGGCGGCGATGATGCGCGCCAGGAAGGTTTCAGGCGCTGGGTCTGTCATGCGCGTTCCCCGCTGAAGCAATGAAGGTGAATTGCATTACGCGCCCTCTCCGGCGCGCTGGTGATACGCGAGCAGCACGCTCATCGTCCGCGCGAAGCCACTGGCGAAGCCCCAGTCACGATAGCGCTCCGGGATGGGTGTCGCGGCGACCTCATCGGCTGTCTTGCCGGCCTCTGCCGCCTCCCGCGCCAGCGCCATCACGGTTTCCAGATATTCGCGCTGCTCCGCGATGGCGGCGCGCGTCGCGACGGCGCCATGTCCTGGGGCTACGATGTCAATATCCAGCTTGCCCATCTCGCCGAGGATGCGCAGCCATTCCGGCGCGTCACCGGCGAAGATCGAGGGGTGCATGCGGGAGAAGATCAGGTCGCCGGCGAAGAGAACGCGCTCGTCCGGCAGGCACATCACGACATCGCTGGGCGTGTGGCCACCACCCCATGTCATGAGCCGCGCTTGCCGTTCCGCGCCCTGAATGGCCATGCGCGGCTCGAAGGTAATGTCGGGCAAGCGCAGGCGCATCCCCTTCACTTCGGCGATCATAGCGGCGAAATCGCTGACCTGCTGTTCGGCTTCCAGCCGGAGCGCCGGGTCGGTGATCGTGGCGAGCCCGGCGCGCTCGCTGGCGATGATCTCCGCGCCGTTCGCCTGCATCTCGCGCAGCGTCTCCCCGCTCCGCTCCGCGATGAGGGGCGCGGTTTGCGTAGACGAGATGATCGTGGCCGTGTCGAATACCTCGTTGCCCGTGGTGTGGTCGAGGTGGAAGTGGCTGTTCACCACGTAGCGCGGGGCGCGCCTGGTGAGCGCCTCGGCGGCGGCCCGCAGGTCACGCGCGGCGCTCAGCGTCATCATCGTGTCGAAGATCAGCGTCGCGCCGCCCAAGTCCACGATGCCCGCATTGCCCAGCGCGCCGCTGCCAGGTGTGGCGATGGCCAGCCAGGCGTGGTCACCCAGCTGTTCCAGGCGGAAATAGGGGGACGATGGCAGATCAGTGTGCGCGGTTGTCATGCATACTCCGTTGAACTGCAGGCGCTTATTCCAGGAATGGCGTGGGCGATGTCGCCAGCGTGTTACGGCTGGCCCGCCTCGTCCGCGGACGCCTGGTCGCGCAGACGGGCGTAGATGGCGCGCATGTTCGGGCTGAAAGCGCTGGCGAAGCCCCAGTCGCGGTAAGGCTCCGGGATAGGTGTTTTCGCCGCCTCATCCTCACTCTTGCCCGACTCGTAGACCTCGCGGCCCAGCGCCAGCAGCGTTTCCAGATAGGCGCGCTGCGCGGCGATGGCGCCGTGGTCGGTGACATCGCCGTGGCCAGGGACCAGCGTATCAATCGAGAGTTTTTCCATCTCGCCCAGGATGCGCAGCCACTCCACCGGGTCGCCATATTGCATGAAAGCATGCATACGGTGAAAGATCAGGTCTCCGGCGAAGAGCAGCCGCTCCTCTGGCAGGTACAGGACCGCGTCGCTAGGCGTATGCCCGCCGCCCCAGGTGATGAGCTCCACGTGGCGGGTCGCGCCATGCAGGGTCAGCGAGCGCTCGAAGGTCCGGTCGGGCGCGCGGGTCCACATCTCCGCCGCGCTGGCCGCGAGCTCGCGGTCGGTGGCGAGGTCTTCCTCCATGCTCTGGCGCAGCACGGGATCACGCACAGCCGCCGCGGCTTCCGCGCGCTCCTGAAACGCGGGCTCATCCGCCGAGCGGATGTAGTCGAGGGTTTCCTCATTGCCGTCGGGGATAAGGTCGAGCGTCCCGGCGGTGGAGATGATTGTGGCGTCATCAAAAACCATATTGCCCAGCACGTGGTCAACGTGATAGTGGCTGTTGACCACGTAGCTGGCGCGCCGCCCGGTCAGCCGCTCCGCCGCGATGCGCAGGTCGCGCGCCGCCTGCGGGGTGTACATGGTGTCAAAGATCAGCGTCTCGCCGCCGAGGTCCACAATGCCCGCGTTGCCAAAGGCGCCCGCGCCCGGTGTGGCGATGGCGGCCCACACGCCCTCGCCTACGCGCCTGACCGTGAAGTGGCGCGATGCGGGTAGCTCGCTCGCTGGCGTTGTCATGGCGAAAACCCTCCTCATTGTGGAGCTGGCGGCCCGCTGGCTCAGGCGACGGTCACGGCGAGCCGCTGGCTGGTGGTGACCAGCGCGTCGAGCGTCGGGATCGCGCGGCCCGCGCGTAGAGCGTCCCGCGCCTGGCGCACGCCCTCAGCGATGGTCGCCGCGCGGCCCGTCACATAGAGCGCGGCGCCTGCGTTGAGCGCTACCACGTCGGCGGGCGCGCCGCCCTGCTCGCCGCTGAGCGTGCGTCTCAGCAGCGCCGCGTTATACTGCGCGTCGCCGCCGCGAATCTCCTCGCGTGGTCGCGTGGACAGCCCGACGCTCTCCGGCGTCACCGTATATTCGACCACATCACCGCTCTGGCCGCGCACCTCGACGACTGTGGTCGGCGCGCTAAGCGAGAACTCGTCCACGCCATCCATCCCGTGGACGACCAGCGCGCGCTCGCAGCCGAGCCGCCGCAGCGCCTGCGCCATGAGCGGGGCCAGGCTGGCGTCAGCCACGCCCAGACACTGATAGCGGGTTCCGGCGGGATTGGTCAGCGGGCCAAGGATGTTAAAGACGGTGCGGACGCCGATCTCGCGGCGCGTCGGGCCGACGTGGCGCATCGCGGGATGATAGGTTGGGGCGAACATGAAGCCGAAGCCTACCCGCTCGACACACTGGACCAGCGCCTCCGGCCCAAGTTCCAGCCTGACGCCCAGCGCCTCCAGCACGTCGGCGCTGCCGCAGCGGCTGGAGGCGGCGCGGTTGCCGTGCTTGGCCACTGGCTGGCCCAGCGACGCGACGACCAGCCCCGCCGCCGTCGAGACATTGAAGGTCTCCGCGCCGTCGCCGCCGGTGCCACAGGTGTCTACCGCGCGCAGATCCGCTGGCAGTGGGGCGTGGACTGAGACCTGGCGCATGCCGCGCGCCATGCCGGTCACTTCGTCTACCGTCTCGCCCTTGAGGCGCAGCGCCACCAGGAAGGCGCCCATCTGCGCGGGCGTCGCCTGCCCGGTCATGATCTCCGCCATCACGGCGGCGGCCTCGTCCTCGCTGAGCGTCTTGCCTGCCACCAACGCCGATATCGCCTCGCGTATCATCGCTTCGCCTCCAGGTTCGTCGCGCTACCCGCCGTCGCGAGCGAGGCCAGGGCAGGCGTCCGATTGGTCAGATTGAGGAAGGCGCGCAGCAGGTCTTTGCCCGCCGCCGTCTTGATGGATTCCGGATGGAACTGCACGCCGTGGATGGGATATACATGGTGGCGCAGCCCCATGATGAGACCGTCAGCCGTTTCCGCCGTGATCTCAAGCTCTGGCGGCAGCGTCGCCCGCTCGACGATCAGGCTGTGGTATCGGACCGCCTCGAACGGTTGTGGCAGGCCCGCCAGCAGGCCCGCGCCGTCGTGATAGATCAGCGCCGTCTTGCCGTGAACTGGCTCCGGCGCGCGGATGACGCGCCCGCCGAAGACCTCGCCAACGCACTGATGTCCTAGGCAGACGCCTAGCGTTGGGATGCGTGGCCCAAGCGCGCGGATCAGGTCATTCGAGACGCCCGCCTCGCGTGGCGCGCCGGGGCCGGGCGAGATAACGACGCCCTCCGGGGCCAGCGCCTCCGCCTGCGCGACGGTGATCGCGTCGTGGCGCCGTGTCACGACCTCCGCGCCCAGCTCGGAGAGATATTGGTAGAGGTTCCATGTGAAACTGTCGTAGTTGTCAACCAGCAGAATCATCGCGGCCCCCTTCTCCGTACTGGCGGTTGGCCCGCTCCAGCGCGCGCATGACGGCGCTGAGCTTGTTCTCGGTCTCCTGGAACTCCGCGTCAGGCTGGGAATCGACGACGATGCCGCCGCCCGCCTGGGCGTAGGCCATGCCGTCTTTCATCACCAGCGTGCGAATGGCGATACAGGTGTCGAGCGCGCCGTCGAAGCCGATGTAGCCCACCGCCCCGGCGTAGACGCCGCGCCGCTGGCCTTCCAGCCCGGCGATGACTTGCATCGCGCGAATCTTGGGCGCGCCGCTGACCGTCCCGGCGGGGAAGCCAGCGCGCAGGGCGTCATAGGGCGTCAAGTCGGGCCGCAGGCGCCCGGTGACATGCGAGACGAGGTGCATGACGTGCGAGTAGCGCTCTACGTCCATGAGCTGCCGGACCGCGACTGTTCCCGGCTCGCTGACGCGGCCAACGTCGTTGCGGCCCAGGTCCACCAGCATGACGTGCTCGGCGCGCTCTTTCTCGTCGGCGCGCAGCTCCGCTTCGAGCGCGGCGTCGGCAGAGGGGCTGGCTCCACGGCGGCGCGTGCCAGCGATAGGGTGAACAGCCACCTCGCCATCCTCCACCCGCACGAGTAGCTCTGGCGAGGCGCCCGCGATGGCGAGATCATCCAGCGCCAGATAGAACATGTAGGGTGAAGGATTGATCGAACGTAGCGCGCGGTAGACCTCGAACGGCGGCGCGCTTAAAGGCCGCGCCACCCTTCGCGACGGAACGACCTGGAAGCAGTCGCCCGCGCGCACATGCTCCTTGATACGCTCGACCGCCGCGCTGTAGGCTTCGCGTGACTCCAGCGCGGAAGGCGCGACCGGCGCGGGGGTGCGGCGTGAGCGCATGCGGGGCGCGCCGCGCGGCGCTGGACGGCGCAGACGGCGCTCCATCTCGTCCAGCCGCGCCTCCGCTTCGGCCCGCGCGCGTTCCATGTCGCCATCGCAGGCGGCGGGGTCGGCCCAGGTGAGCGGCAGCGCCGTGTGGCGGGCATGATCGAAGACCAGCAGCGTGTCGCTGAACATGAAGACCGCTTCGGGCAGGCCGAGCGGGTCGCTGGCGGGGATGGGGACGGCGGGCTCGAAGCGCGCCGCCGCCTCATACGCCAGATAGCCGACGGCGCCACCCCGGAAGCGGGGCAGTCCTGTGACCGGCGCGACAGGCCGCCGCTCCAGCTCGGAGCGCACGGCGTCCAGCGGGTCGGCGCAGGGCGCGCGCTCTACCTCGCCCGCGCGCGCGCCGCGCAGCCAGCGCCACTCCGCTGTTCCATCCTTCACGCGCAATGTCAGGTATGGGTCAGCGCCGACAAAGGAGTAGCGCGCCACCCGTTCGCCGCCCTCGACCGACTCCAGCAGGTAGCCATAGCGCCCGCGCGCCAGCTTGAGGTAGGCCGAGACGGGCGTCTCCAGATCGGCGGCCACCTCGCGCCAGACCGGCGTCAGCGCGGCGCCCTCCGGCATAGCGCGCTGGCTGGTCGTGGCGCTGGTTTCCCGCTTGCGCGCGGGCGAGGTGGTAGCCATGTCGGTCTCTCCTCTGGCTGGACTAGAGCAGCCCAACGCGCTCTTTGACGGCGCGCAGCGTTTGCTCCGCCATGGGGCGCACCCTCTCGGCGCCGTGCGCCAGTATCCGGTCGAGCTCGCCGGGGTCGCTGGTGATGGCGTCGTAGCGGCGCTGGATCGGCTCCAATGTGGCGGCCAGCAGATCGGCCAGCGCCGCCTTGAACTCCTTGTAACCCTTGCCCTCGAACTCCGCCTCGATGGCCGCGCGTGTCTGGCCAGACAGAAGCTGGTAGATCGTAAGCAGGTTGAAGATGCCAGGCCGGTTCTCGTCGAAGACAATCGTGCGCTGCGAGTCGGTGGTGGCGCGCGCGATCTTCTTGCGAATGACCTCGGGCCGGTCGAGCAGGGCGATGTAGGAAGCTTCCGCGCCGCTCTTGCTCATCTTCTTCTCTGGGTCATCCAGGCTCATGATGCGCGCGCCCACCTCGCGGATCCGCGCCCGTGGCTCGACGAAGGTTTCGCCGAAGCGCGCGTTGAAGCTATTGACAATGTCGCGCGCCAGCTCCACATGCTGGCGCTGGTCCTCGCCGACCGGCACAACGTCGGTCTGGTAGAGCAGGATGTCGGCGGCCATCAGCACTGGATAGGTATAGAGCCCGGCGCTGGCGGACTCCTGGGCATCACCCGCCTTGACCTTGAACTGGGTCATGCGGTTCAGCCATCCGGTCGGCGTCATGCAGTTGAGAATCCACGCCAGCTCAGCGTGCTCGTGGAGATGTGACTGCACGAAGAGCGCGCTGCGGTTGGGGTCAATCCCGCAGGCTAGCAGCAACGCGGCCAGCCGCCGGACGGCTACGCGCAGCTCGTTGGGGTCCTGCGGCAATGTGATGGCGTGCAGGTCCACGACACAGAAGATGTTGTCGTAGAGGTCCTGCTCGGCGACCCAGTGACGGATGGCCCCCAGATAGTTGCCGATGTGCGGTGTGTTGGTTGGCTGGATGCCGGAGAAGACACGCTCGCGCTTCGGCTGGCCCGTCTTCGTCTTCGCCGCTGGGGCCGCCTTGGGCGCGCGGGCCTTCGCCGCGCCGCTTGCCCTGGTTGGGGCGCTCATGTCTGTCACTCCTCTCACATGCTGGCTCTGGCGATAGGCCAGCTATTCCCAAAAACAAAAGCGCCTCTCATCCGCTACGGGACGAGAGGCGCTGCCTTCGTGATACCACCCTGGTTCGAGCCGTGCGCTCCGTCGGCATCCGGGAGCGCGCCGCTGACGACGCTGGCGTCAGGGGGACTCGACCGGAGGCCACGAGCGTGTGGCTCCTCATTCGCGAGCGCGGGCCGCATGCCAGACAATTGGGATACAGCCGATGCTCCGCCTCTGTAACGGGAGGCTCCCGGCGATGCCCTCAGGCGTGTCGTGCGCGCCGGTCGGGGTCGCTGCTCACAGGCCCATTCGGCGGGAGCGCCAGCGCCGGATTCCACCATCCCCGGCTCGCTGGTAACTGGCGCGCGCCCGCGTACTTCATCCTGATCGCCGCTAGCTGCGATATATCGTTGTTGTGACGCATGATAGCCTGATGGGCGGGCGGGTGTCAAGTGACACCGAAGCGCCTGTTAACGGTCCTTGCTAGTAGAGCGGCTTTGGCGAGTTTTCGGTAAATGAGTCAGGATAGTGTCCAATTGAGTGTGGGGATTTGAGGTCGGTTGACGAGATCGGCCAGCAGGTGATTCTCATCGGGTAGATGAAGAACCCGTTCGAGGAGGA